>SHVW01000034.1 GCA_009694085.1 Alphaproteobacteria bacterium | reverse complement strand
CCGCTCGGCCTGCAACTCTGCGCCGCCAACGGCCAGGACGAGGCGCTGATCGCCATGGCCGCCTCGGTTGAGGCCGCGATCGGCGGTATCGGACGGGCCGCGATCGGTTTGTGAGGAGCGATAGCCAAGGGAGAGATTGACATGGCGCACACGGACAAATGGGGCAACCCGGTATCGCACGGATCGGCGGCGGCCATCGCCCGCCTGGAGCGCGCGATCGAGCTGTTCGCCGCTTATCAGGCCGACCCGGTGGTCGAACTCGACGGCGTGCTCGCCGAGCATCCCGATCTGGTCATGGGCCACGCGCTGCGCGCCGCCCTCATGGCGACCTCGTCGGACAAGGCGTTTGCGGGCGAAATGACCAAGAGCCTGGCCGCCGCCGAGGCCCTGGCCGGTCGCGCCAACGAGCGCGAGCGCGGCCATATCGCTGCGGTGCGCGCCTGGGCCGATGGCGACATCGAGACGGCAACCGAACGGGGCAACGTGATGTGGGAAGCGTATCTCTTTGCGGGTCTTCTTTACTTCCTCATCTGCCAGGCGACCGCGCATGTCTGCGCCAATATAGAGCGCAGAGCGCGGCCGTTCTCCCGCGACGCCACCCGGGCGTGATAGCTCGACGACCCAGGTTTAATACCGGTCCATTGGAAAAATTCCATGAAACGCCGCCCTTTGCAAGATGAGGGTTCGACACCAAAATCCACTAGATATTGTGGTTACTCGTCGATCGGCTGGACATGTCGCAGCCCTTTGATCGTCGCCCGCTTTTTCTTGGCGTCAAGCCGGCGGCGGCGCGACCCTGCGGTCGGCTTGGTCGGCCGGCGCGGCACCGGCGGCACAGCGGCACGCCGGACCAACTCGATCAAACGGTCGAGCGCGTCCTGGCGATTGCGCTCCTGGGTGCGATGACGGTAAGCCCGGATGAGCAGCACGCCCTCGCCGCTGACCTGGCGGCCCACCAGCTTTTCCAGCCGGGCGCGCACCGCCGGGGGCAAGCCGGCGCGGCCCAGATCGAGGCGGAGCTGGACGGCCGAGGAAACCTTGTTGACGTTCTGCCCGCCCGGGCCCGACGCGCGCACGAAGTTCTCCTCGATCGCGCGCTCGTCGATGGCAATGGTGTCGGTGATGCGGATCATGCCGCTAAGCTAACGGATGGCGGCGGCGGCGTCACGGGGGCGAGCTTATACCAAAGGGCAGTGAAGGCGACTCGTTGATCGGCACGCAGGGGATTCCCAAAACGCGGTTGGCGTGATTCAAAGGGTGAACCGAGGAGGTTCGCCATAGCTCCACGCTCTTCATCCCCCGCCCTCTGCGCAAAACGCAAAGGGCTATCTGCTGCCGTAGTTTTACTCCGGCGCAACCGAAAATCCGGCCGCTTCAGTGAGGGATTATTGCTCCGGCGCTTACAGCTATTTCCGCTCGATCAACTCGATGCGATAGCCGTCGGGGTCTTCCACGAAGGCGATCACGCTGCCGCCATGGGCCATGGGGCCGGGCGGGCGCGGAATCTTGACGCCCTCGCCCTTCAGGCGCTCGCAGGCACCAGTGATATCGGGCAGGCCGATGGCGAGATGGCCGAAGCCGGTGCCGATCTCATAGGGTTGCTCGCGGCCCCAATTATGGGTGAGTTCGATGACGGCATTGTCGTTCTCGTCGCCATAGCCGACGAAGGCCAGGGTGAACTTGCCCGTGGGATAATCCTTGCGCCTGAGCAGCTTCATGCCGAGCAGGCGGGTGTAGAAATCGATCGATTTGTCCAAATCCATAACCCGGATCATGGTGTGCAGCATGCGGAAATTGGCGGTGGCGTCGGTCATGGCTTGTCCCCTATGGAAGCTTTGCCGTCCAGTCTAGCGCGGGCTGCAACCAGGTCGAGCAGGATCTTGGCCGCTCGCTCCGACGGTGTGGGGCCGCCAGCGCGCATCTCGGCACGACCGAGCCGGTCGCCGACGGTCATTCCCGCCTCGATCTGAGCCGTGCGCGCGGCGGGATCGTCGAACAGGCGGCCCACGGCTCGAGCCAGGAGATCGGCCCGGCACTCGCCTTGCAGCAACTCCGGCACGACCGGGCGGTCGAGAATGAGATTGACCAGGTTGACATGGGCCACGCGCACCAGCCGCTTGACGATCTGATGGGTCAGCGGATTGACGCGATAGGCGACGACGGCAGGTACGCCGGCCAGAGCCAATTCCAGCGCTACCGTGCCAGAGGCCGCAAGCGCCGCGGTGCTGGCGGCGAAGGCGTCGCGCTTTGCCTCGGCGCCCTCGACGACAATCGCCGGCACCGGCCATACCTGGGCGCGCACCCGCGCCGCCACCACGCCGGGCACGGTGGGCACGACAACGCGCAACCCTGCCCGCTCGCGCGCCAGGATGCCGACGGCATCGGCAAATGGCTGAAGCAACCGGCCGACCTCGCCTGCGCGGCTGCCGGGCAGCACGCATAGCAGCGGCGCATCCGCCGGGATGCCATGGCGCTCGCGGAAGGCCACCCCGTCGCCGGGTGGCGCCTCGACGGCGGGGTGTCCGATGAAATCGGTCGCCAGACCGTGGCGCGTGAAATAGGGCGGCTCGAAGGGCAGCAGGACCAGCAGGCGATCGAGAAACCTGGCGATTTTCGCCGCACGCCCCGGCTTCCACGCCCATACGGAGGGTGCGACGACATGAACGAGCGGAATGCCGGCCCCCTTCAAGCGCCGAGCGACACGAAAGCCGAAACCGGGGGCATCGATTGTGACGACCGCGTCGGGGCGTTCGGCCAGCACGGCATTGACGGTCTGGTCGATGCGCCGGAGCAGGCGCGGAATGTGAGGGATCAGTTCCGCCAGCCCCATCACCGCCAGTTCGTTCATGGGGAACAGGCTGGCAAGGCCCTGGGCCGTCATGGCGGGCCCGCCGATGCCGGAGAATACGATACCGCCGCCGATACGATTGAGCGCGGTCATGATGGCGCCGCCGATCGCATCACCTGAGGGCTCGCCGGCAACGACAAAAATACGCGTGGCCTTCACGCGCGCTGGACCGGTGCGATGCCCACCACGAACAGCCCCGCGGCGTCGGCAGCCGCAGCGACTGCGGGCCGGTCGACAATATGGGTGCCCCCCGCCTCGACCGCGATGCCGCGCAGGCCCGCGGCGGCGGCGGCGGCGATCGTCGCCGTGCCGATCGTTGGCAGATCGACGCGCCGTTCCTGACCCGGTTTCGCTATCTTGACCAGCACGCCGCCAGGGCCGTCGAGCTTGAGCGGACCGCAACGTCGGATCAGCGCGTCCGTGCCCTCCGCCGCCTCGACGCCGAGCACGACGCCCTGCTGCACGATGACGGCCTGGCCGATGTCGAGGGCGCCGAGCGCCTGGGCCACGGCAACGGCACGTTCGATATCGATCTGGGCGGCCTCGTCCGGCTGCAACCGGCCAAGGGGTCCGGCCGGCGCCAGCAAGCCATCGAGCAAGCTATCGGCCGCGATCACGGCGAAACCCTCGGACTCCAATTCCTTCACGACCGCGCCGAGCAACCCATCGTCACCGAAGGCGCGGCGGCCGATGCGGGCGAGGAACTGGGCCGTGCGCAAATCCGGGCGCAACTCAAGCAGCGAGGGGCGTTTGACCGGGCCGGCCATGACCAATTCGCCGACACCGGCGCGCTTGAGCATGTCGATGCCGGTGCCGCCTTGACCGAGGCGGATCCAGCCATGCTCCACATCGGTCGCAGTCGCGGGTTCGCAGTGACCTTCCAGCGCGAGCACAAAAAGAGGCCGCCCGGCCGCGCGCGCCGCCGCGATCAGCAGCCGCGGCAGCGCGCCGCCGCCTGCGATGATCCCGAGCTTGGCGGCCATGGGGCGTCCCGCGACCTCAGCCCGGATAGGCCGCGATCAGCTTGATCTCGATGACCATGCCGGCCATGGCAAGTTCATGGACGCCGATCGCCGTCCAGCAGGGCAAGGCGTCGGCGAGATAGCGGTTCTTGATTGCCCGGAATGTCGGCATGTGACTTTGCAGGCCGACGTGATAGCTCGTGATGTCGACGACATGCTCGAACCCCAGGCCGGCCGCGGTCAGCACCTTGCGGCAGTTCTCGAAGGCCTGGACCATCTGGGCCTCCGTCTCAGCCACGACCTGCCCCTGGTCGTCGCGGCCGACCTGGCCGGACACGAACAGCAGGCCGCCGACCCGAACGCCCGGCGCGTAGCGCGCGCGCTCGACAAGGTACTGCATCTCCTTCGGAACGATCGTCTGCCGCTCGGCCATGGCTTTCTCCCTAAGTGACGCTGCCGCCCTTGGGCTGGCAGATCGAGCGGCTGGAATCGGAACCGATGAACTGCACGATCTGCATGACCGGCTCGTTGGCCTTGAATTGGTCGGCAACGTCGCCCAACCGTTCAGCCATGGTGCCTTCCTGAGCGAAGAGCAGGCGATAGGCGTTGCGCAGGTCGTGAATGATTTCACGCGCGAAACCGCGCCGGCGCAGCCCGACGATGTTGAGGCCGGATAACCGCGCACGCTCGCCCATGACCATACCATAGGGGATGACATCGTTTTCCACCCCCGACATGCCGCCGATCATGGCGTGTCGGCCGATGCGCACGAATTGATGCACCGCCGACAGCCCGCCGATGATGACGAAATCCTCGACCGCCACATGGCCGGCGAGCGTTGCGTTGTTGGCCATGATCACGCTGTTGCCGACCTGGCAATCGTGGGCGACATGGGCGTTGACCATGAACAGGCAATTGTCGCCGATCCGGGTCACCATGCCGCCGCCCTCGGTGCCGGGGTTCATCGTGACATGCTCGCGGATCGTGCAGTTGGCACCGATCAGCAGTTCCGATAGCTCGCCCTTGTATTTGAGGTCCTGGGGCGGATAACCGATCGAAGCGAAAGGAAAGATTCGCGACTTGGCACCGATCCGGGTTCGGCCGGCGATCACCACATGGGACATCAACTCGACGCCGTCGCCGAGTTGAACGTCCGGGCCGACCACGCAGAACGGACCGATCTTGACGTCGGCACCGAGTCGCGCCGCCGGATCGACGATAGCGCTTGAATGGATTGCCGCCATCACCGATCCCGGATCATGGCGGCATAGGTCGCCTCGGCCACGACGTGGCCATCGACCTTGGCCTCAGCGTTGAATCGCCAAACATTGCCGCGGCTGCGCTCCTTCAGCACATGGATATGCAGCACATTGCCTGGCACGACCGGGCGTCGGAAGCGCGCGCCGTCGATGCTCATGAAATAGACCAGCTTGCCCTCGGCGTTGGGCCCGAGCGTGTGGACGACGAGCACGGCCGCCGTCTGTGCCATCGCCTCGACGATCATCACGCCGGGCATCACGGGATGGCCGGGAAAGTGGCCTTGAAAATGCGGTTCGTTAAGCGTGACGTTCTTAATGCCGACAGCGCTGCGATCGGCAACCACGTCGACCACACGGTCGATCAGCAGCATGGGATAGCGATGAGGAATCATCGCCATGATGCGGTCGATTTCGATGGTCGTGCCAGCCATCGGTTGAGGGGCGCCCGCAGCGCCGGTGCTCTCGTCCATCGTTCACTCGCCCTTCTTTTTCGCCAAGTTCCGCAGCGCCGCGACCTGCCGGCCGAACTCCTTCCATGGAACCGCCGGCGAGCCCATCACGGTTTCCCCCGCCGCCACATCGTCCTTAAGGCCGGCTTGGGGCCCGATGGTCGCCCCGCTGCCGATGGTCAGATGGCCGGCGAGGCCCGCCTGGCCCGCCAGGGTGACGAAATCGCCGACCACGGTGCTGCCGGAAATGCCGACTTGCGACACAATAATGCAACCGCGCCCGAGCCGCACGTTGTGCCCGATCTGCACCAGATTATCAATCATGGTGCCGCGCCCGATCACGGTATCCGGGCCAGCGCCGCGGTCGATCGTCGAATTGGCGCCGACTTCCACGTCGTCCTCTATGATGACGCGGCCCAGTTGCGGAATTTTCACATGACCGGCGGGGTCGGGATCGAAACCGAAACCGCAGGTGCCGATCCGCGCGCCGGGATAGATCACGCAGCGCACGCCGATATAGCAATGGCTGACCGAGGCGTTCGCGCCGATTTCGCTATCCGCACCGACAACCACACCGGCGCCAACCACGGCGTTGGGCCCGATGCGGCAGCGCGCGCCGATCTCCGCACCGGCACCGACCACGGCACCGGCCTCGATCAGGCTACCCTGGCCGATCCGCGCGCTCCGATCGATCACGGCCGAAGCGTGCGTGCCGGAGGAAGGCAAGCTGTCGGGGTAAAAGGCGCGGGCGATATGGGCATAGCCACGCCGCGGACGCTCCGCAATCAGGAGCGCCATGCCGGCAGGTGCCTGGTCGGCGAGCGAGGGGTGAACCAGACAAGCGCCCGCGCGACTGGTGCGAAACCCGTCGACGTAGCGGCGGTTCTCCAGAAAGCTCACCTCGTCGAGGCCGGCCTGGTCGAGCGGCGCCACGCCGGAGAATAGGGCCGCCCCGTTCGCCCCGGCGCCCAGCCGGGCGCCGGCGATCTCGGCCAACCCGGTCAGCGCGATCGGCCCGCTCAACCTAAAGAAGCGCGGGTCGACCATGGCCTCAATTCGTCTTGGCGCCGGGCGCCGGTGGAGTTCTGGCGGCTGGCGCCCGGGCCGCGGGCGCGCCGGGCGCGGCCGGTACGGCCGCCGGTGCTCGGGCGGTGGGCGGCGCCGGAATTTTCACGGCAACCGTCGTCAACCGTTTATCCAACCGCGCCAATGCGTCCTTTGAAACGTCGAACTTGTCATCAACGAACACAATTTCGCTGCGCGGCAGCACCAGATTGGCGCCGACCTCCGATGCTATTTCCTTGGTTACCTGTAGAAGGACCTCGCGTACCTTCAGCATGGCCTCGTTGAAGGCCTCATCGAGCTGACGTTTGCGGATTTGGACCTGTTGTTGGGCCGCAGCCGCCCGCTCCTGCCAGTCGCGGGCGCGCTGGTTGAAAGCCTCGGGAGCGAGCACGGCGCGCTGCTGCTTCAGATCCTCCTCCTGGGCGCGCAGTTGGGCTTCGAGTTTCTGAATCCCGTCCTGGAAGACGACGCGCTGCTTTTCGATCTGCTCGCCCACGCGCTTCGATGCCACGGCTTGGCGCAGCACGTTCTGGAAATCCACCACCACGATCACCGCCGCCGGGGCCTTCTCCGCCGAGCGCACCGCCGGCACTGCCAGCGATAACGTAGCGATCGCCGCCATTGCCATGTACATGGCCTTCAAGGATCGCATCATGGCTTAGAACCTCGTGCCGAAGCTGAAACGGAAGAACTCTTTCTTGTCGAAGCTTTCCTTCAAGACCGCCTGGGTGAGGTCGACCCTGAGCGGACCGAGCGGCGACCGCCAACCGAAGCCAGCGCCGACGCCCGCACGCACCGAACTCAAATCCTTCACTCTGGAGTCCGATGCATCGAGATCGAACAGGCTGCCTGCATTGCTGAACACCCGGCCGTTTACCCCCAGCTCCTCGGGCAGGCCGACCGGAAACGTCACCTCCGCAAGCGTGGTGTAGTACTGGTTGCCGCCGAGCGCGTCGCCCGTCGCGGTATCGCGCGGTCCGATACCGGAGGGCGCGAATCCCAGCAAAGTTGGGCCGCCGATGAAATAGCGGTCGACGATGCGGACGTTCTCGCCCAGGCCGACGATACGCCCGGTCTCAGCGGTCAGGCCAAGCACGAACTTGCCGGTCAGGCGGAAAAAGATGCCGGCGCCGACATTCACGCGGCCGAAATTGCTATCCCCGCCGAGCCCGGCATAGTCGGTACCCACTTTGAGGAAGTAGCCCTCGGTCGGCTCGAACCGGTTGTCGCGCACATCGTAGAACAGCTCTTGCCCGATCAAGGATGTCGTGTTCTCGCCGGTCTGTTCGCGAATGAATCGAGAGGCGTTACCCCTGACGTTGAAGACATCGACAGTGCGAATCGTGTAACGCAGGGTTTGGCGCAGCGGTTCGGACAAGTTGTAACTCGTGCGCAGTGTCCCGCCGGTCCTTCGGTCGTCGAACGAGCTTGCCCGCTGATTGTCGCGCGTGATGCGGAACAGGTCGAAGCCGGCGGCCAGGTTCCTATCCAGGAAATAGGGTTCGGTAAAGCTCAGATCGTATTCCTGGCGGCGCGAGGAGATTCGAAAGCCGATCCGCGCGTCCTGCCCCTTGCCCAGCAGGTTGCGTTCGCGCAAAGAGATATCGCCGATCACGCTCTCGGTCGTCGAGATGCCGGCGCCGAAGCTGAGCTCGCCGGTCGATTTCTCCGTGACCTCCGCCTTGATGATCGTCTTGTCCGGCGCCGAGCCAGGCGTATTCGTCACATCGACTTTGCCAAAGAAGCCGAGGTTTTGCAGACGCTGGCGCGACCGGCGCAGCTTGGCCGTGTTGAAGGCGTCGCCCTCGACCAGACGGAACTCGCGACGAACGACGCGATCGAGCGTCCGCGCATTGCCGACGATATCGATGCGCTCGACGAAAACCCTGGGCCCCTCGCGCACGTCCAACGTCACGTCAACGACACTGGTCTCGCGGTTGCGATTGAGGATCGGGTTGACTTCGACGAACGCAAAGCCGAGCGTGCCGAGCTGGTCGGTAATCTTGCGGATCGATTCCTCGATCTGCTCGGCGTCGTACCAGGCGCCCGTCTTGACATCGATCTGGGGACGCAACACTTCAGGATCGAGATTCCGCAATCCCGAAGCGAAATCGATCTTGCCGAATCGGTAACGCTCGCCTTCATCGATCGTGAAGGTCACGAAGAATCCGCTCCGGTCGGGCGACAGTTCCGCAACCGCCGAAACGACGCGAAAATCGACATAGCCGTTCTTGAGATAATGGCGGCGCAACAGCTCGCGATCCGCCGTCAAGCGGTCGGGGTCGTAGGTGTCATCGGACGTCAGGAAGCGGTACCACGCCTCTTCCTTCGTCTGCGTCACGTCGCGCAGATTGCGTTGGCTGAAAGCCTTGTTGCCGACGAAGATGATGCGCTTGACGTAGGTCACGGGGCCTTCGTCGACCTCGAATACCAGATCGACGCGGTTCTGGGGCAGCGTAATCACCTGGGGTTCCACGGTGGCGGCGAAACGACCGCTGCGGCGATAGACCTCAAGGATGCGGCGCACGTCGTTCTGCACTTTGGTTCGCGTGAAGACAACGCGGGGGCGCAGCTGAACCTCGGCATTGAGAGCCTGATCATCGATCTTAAGATTGCCCTCGAAGGCAATGCGGTTGATGATCGGGTTTTCCACCACGCGCACGACCAGCGCGTCGCCCTCGCGTCGCAGCACCACGTCGGCGAATAGGCCGGTACCGAACAGGGTCTTCAACGAGCGATCGATCCGCTCGGCATCGAACGGATCGCCCGCGCGCACGGTCATGTAGGAGCGCACGGTTTCGGGGTCGACGCGCTGGGCGCCCTCGACTCGCACATCGCCGATCGTACCGCTGCCGAGATTCTGCGCCGCCGCGCCGATCGTTAGACCGGCCACCAGCAACACCGCCAATATATAACGCCCCCAGACTCTCACACCAAAATCCCCTGCCTCTTCATCAGCCCAGTAGCGAACCGATGAAATCCACCACCTTGAGGTGAACGAGATCATTCCATGTAGCGAAAACCATTAGGGCGAGCACGAGCGTCAGCCCAACCACCGACGTATATTCCAGCGCCTTCGGCCCCAACGGCCGGCCGCGAAGCGCCTCGGCGACATACATAAGAAGATGGCCGCCGTCGAGCACGGGGATCGGGAACAAGTTGATCAGCCCCAGATTGATCGACAGCACGGCCACGAACCAGATTTTCGATTCGATCGTGCTGCGGCCGACTTCGCCCGACATCTGCGCGATGCGTAGCGGGCCGCCCAACTCTTCGGTCGTGCGCGTGCCCGCGATCATCTCGCCGACCGCCTTGAGTGTGGCCACCGAAATGCCGACGGTTTCGCGGCTGGCCTGCCAAAGCGCGTCCAGCGGGCCGTGCTGCACCACCTGCATTTTGGTATTACGGATGCCGATTACGCCGATCTGGCGTTTGTGGCCGAGGCGATCGGTCACCTCGCTCGACCGCGGCGTCATGGTCAGCGCAACTTCGCCGCCGTCGCGGCGGATCGTCACCGCCAACGGCTTGGCTGGGCTCATCTGAACGATGCGCTGAATTTCCTCGAACCGTTGAATGCCTTCGCCATCGATCCGCACGAACACGTCGCCGGAACGTATGCCGGCCGCTTCGGCCGCACTGCCGGGCAGAACCGAGTCTACCTCGGGCGCGGTAAAAGGCTGGCCGACCAGCACGAATAGGCCCGCCAACAGGACGATGGCGAACAAGAAATTCGCTGCCGGCCCGGCGGCCACAATGGCCGCGCGTTGGCCCAGTCGTTTATGATGAAATGAGACCGCGCGCTCGGCCTCGCTCATGGTCGCAACCGCGGCGCCCGGCATGCTGGAGGCGTCGGCGTCGCCGAACATTTTGACGTAGCCGCCAAGCGGGATCGCGCTGACCTTCCAACGCGTGCCGGCACGGTCGTACCAGCCGAACAGCTCGGGTCCGAAACCGATCGAAAAAACCTCGACGCGCACGCCATTGCGCCGCGCCACCAAGTAGTGGCCCAACTCGTGGACGAACACCAAAACGGTCAGGAAAACAAGGAACCAGAACCCGTAGTCCTTCAACAATGTGAGGACGTGAACGAGTGAGTCCCAGGCGCCGGCAAGCAACTGCATGTCGATAGAACCCATACCTTTCCTGGGACGCTGATGCCAACGGCCGTGAAACCCACCCTGGAGCGATCGTCTCGAATGCTATCCCCGGCGGGAGCGCATCTCGACCACCTCTTTGGCACGGACCCGCGCCTCGCCATCGGCCGCCAGGACATCGCCCAGGCTAGCCAAGGCCCGGGCCGGAACGGACCCCAGCGTCGCCTCAACCGTGCGGGCGATGTCGAGAAAGCCGATCCGACCGGCTAGAAAGCCGTGCACCGCCACTTCATTGGCGGCATTGAGGATTGTAGGGGCGCCCCCCCCGCATTGCAAGGCTTGCCGGGCCAACTTAAGAGCCGGAAACCGTTCGACATCAGGGGCCTCGAAGGTGAGGTGGCCGATCCGGGTAAAGTCAAGCCGGGCGACGGGTGCCGTGATCCGAGCCGGCCAGCCGAGCGCATAGGCGATCGGGGTGCGCATGTCAGGCATACCAAGTTGGGCCAGGACGGAACCATCGATATAACCGACCATGCTGTGGATGACCGATTGCGGATGGATGACGACCTCAATCTGCTCGTCGTTCATGCCGAACAAATAGTGCGCTTCGATGATCTCGAGCCCCTTATTCATCATCGTTGCGGAATCGACCGATATCTTATCGCCCATGACCCAATTGGGATGGGCGACCGCTTGGACCGGCGTGACTTGAGACATGGCGGCGTGGTCCATGGTGCGGAACGGTCCACCCGAAGCGGTCAGGATGATGCGCTCGATCGCCTCGCGGCGATCGGTCTCGAACACCTGAAAAATCGCGTTATGCTCGGAATCGACGGGCAACAGGGTGGCGCCATGGCGCTTCACCTCGGCCAGCATGAAGGCGCCCGCACTGACCAAACATTCCTTGTTGGCAAAGGCGACGATGGCGCCGCGTCGCACCGCTGCAAGCGTCGGAGCGAGACCAGCGGCGCCGACAATCCCGGCCATCACCCATTCCGCTGGGCGCTGGGCCGCCTCGACGACGGCTTCGGCTCCAGCCGCCGCCTCAACGCCCGAGCCGGACAGGCCATCCTTGAGACGCCCATACAAGGCAGGGTCCGCGATCACCGCTAAAGCAGGCTTGAACGTTCGCGCTTGTTCGATCAGGAGATCGACATTGCGCCCCGCCGTCAGCGCTTCAACGCGGTAGCGCCCGGGATTGCGCGCGATCAGGTCGAGCGTGTTGCAGCCGACCGAACCGGTGGCGCCCAGCACCGTAACGCCACGCGGTCCGCGCAGGGGCGCGGGGTTCACGGCCATTGCACGACGCTCCGTCCGGCCAGCCATGACAGCAGCGCCACAGCGGGCGCGGTCGTGATTAAACCGTCGACGCGGTCGAGCAAGCCACCGTGACCGGGGATCAAACGCCCGGCATCCTTGACCCCGAAATGGCGTTTGAACCCGCTCTCGCTGAGGTCGCCGATTTGCGCCACCACGGCGAGCGCCGCCCCAAGCGGCACGAGGACGACAACGTCCGCCTCATTGACGATCAGCGCGGTCGCCCATCCCACCAGGCCGGCGGACACCATGCCGCCGGCAAGCCCGGCCCATGTTTTCTTGGGCGAAATCGATGGCGCCAGCCGAGGCCCGCCGATCGCGCGACCGGCGAAATAGGCGCCGATATCGGTTGCCCACACCGTCGCAATCAACCACAGGCAGGTCGCCAAGCCATCGGCTGCATCGGCGCGCAGCCAGATCAGCGCCGCGCAAGGCGCGCCGACCGCGCCGACGCCAAGCGTCAGCCAACGCGGTTCTTCAACCCCCTCGGCATGGCCCGCGATGTGGACGATGACGACGCCCGCCAGCATGGCGAGCAAACTAGCGGTCGCACCGAACCAGATTGCGACGGAGACGATGGCAAGAGCGACGGCAACCAATGCCCATCCGGCAAGCCCGATCCGGCCGCCCTCGCACAGCCGCGCCCATTCATAGGCCATGATTGCGGTGGCCAACGCAATCATGGCCTCGAAAGCCGGCCGTCCCCACCACACGGCAAGCAGCACCGGCGGCGCCAAGACCAAGGCCGACGCAATGCGCCGGATCAGCACGGGATCGATGGCTTCAAACTTGAGCGGCACCGTACCGTCTTTCCCGCCGGCTGAACTCGCGGACGGCGTCCTCAAGCTCGCGCTTGCCGAAATCGGGCCACAGGGTGTCCACGAACATCAACTCGGCATAGGCGCATTGCCAGAGCAGGAAGTTGCTGATGCGCTTTTCGCCGCTGGTGCGAATGAGCAGGTCGGGATCGGGAATACCCGCCGTCGTCAACTCGTTGGCAAAGCCGGTCTCGTCGATCGCGGCGGGATCGAGCGCGCCGGACTTGGCGGCAATGGCCAAGCGGCGCGCTGCCTCAACGATTTCCGCGCGCCCGCCATAGCTGAGCGCGAGGGTCAAGTTCAGGCTGGTGTTGGCCCGCGTCGCCTCCTCCGCGTGCTCGATCAATGCGACGATATCGCGGGCCAGGCGGCGGCGGTCGCCGATGATGCGCATGCGCACGCCCTCGGCATGCAACTCCGCAATCTCCTTGCGCAGATAGAGCCTGAGCAGGCCCATGAGATCCTCGACCTCGGCAGGCTCGCGTTTCCAGTTCTCGCTGGAGAAGCCGAACAGCGTCAGATAGGAAATGCCAAGCTCGGTCGCGCCCCGCACCGCGCGACGCACGGACTCCGCACCCTGCTTGTGGCCCGCAGTGCGCGGCAGGCCGCGCGCTCGCGCCCACCGCCCATTGCCGTCCATGATGATGGCGACATGGGCAGGCGGGGCAGTCGCGGCTTGCGTCGAGGGCCGGGCTTCAACCATCCGATCACACCTGCATGATTTCTTTTTCCTTGGCTGCGAGCGTTTCGTCCACCTTCTTGATGTGCTCGTCCGTCAACTTCTGCACTTCGGCCGATTGCTTGCGATGCTCGTCCTCGGTGATCTTGTGATCCTTCTCGGATTTCTTAAGCAGCTCCATGCCGTCGCGGCGCACGTTGCGCACGGCGACCCGCGCCTGCTCGGCGTATTTATGGGCGATCTTGGACAGCTCCTTGCGGCGATCCTCGGTCAGCGCCGGCAACGGAATGCGGATGAGCTGGCCATCGATCTGAGGATTGAGGCCGAGACCGGCCTCCCTTATCCCCTTGTCGATCGACTTGACCAGACCGCGGTCCCAGACCTGCACGGTGATCAGCCGCGCCTCCGGCACGCCGACCGTGCCGCACTGGTTGAGCGGCATCGAGCTGCCATAGGCATCGACCATGACATGATCGAGCAGACTCGGCGAGGCGCGACCCGTGCGCAGGCCGCCGAATTCCTTCTTCAAAACGTCGAACGCACTATCCATGCGCCGTTTGACGTCGCTTAGGTCCACACTTGCCACGGTTTCACCCCTCTTCCGTGATGATCGTGAATTTGCCCCGGCCGCAGACCACGTCGGCAAAGGCCCCATGATTGTGGATCGAAAACACCAAAATCGGAATGGCGTTTTCGCGCGCCAGCGAGATCGCCGAGGCATCCATGACCTTGAGGTCCCGCGACAGGACCTCGAGGTAGGTCAGCCGGTCGTAGCGCTTGGCATCTTTCACTTTTTCCGGGTCGGCACTGTAAACGCCGTCCACCTTGGTCGCCTTGAGCAGCGCCTTGCATCCCATCTCGGAGGCCCGCAACGCAGCGGCCGTATCGGTGGTGAAGAAGGGGTTGCCCGTGCCGGCCGCGAAAATCACGACCCGGCCCTTTTCCATATGACGCATGGCGCGCCGACGGATATAGGGTTCGCATACGGCCGCGATCGGCAATGCCGAGAGCACACGCGTGGCCAGGCCGACGCGCTCCAGCGCCGACTGCATGGCCAGCGAATTGATCACGGTCGCCAGCATGCCCATGTAGTCGGCGGTGGCACGCTCCATCCCGCGTGCCGCGCCGGACACGCCGCGGAAGATATTGCCGCCGCCGATCACCAGGCAGACCTGCACGCCGAGCGCGGTCACAGATTTGACTTCATCAGCGATGCGCTCGACCATATCGCGGTTGAGGCCGTAATCCTGCTCGCCCATTAGGGCTTCGCCGGAAATCTTCAGCAGGACGCGGGCGTAACGGGGTTTGTCGGCGAGCTTCTGGATGGTCATGGGCGTTCCCGGTATTCGGATGCGGCTAGCCCTGAAAATACCGCCTTGGGCCCAGCTTGTCGAAGCATCGCGCCGGCCCAACCCGCCATGCCCACGGATTCGGCGGCGAACCGGGCGTAACCGCCGTCCCGGGCTAAGGATTGCGCCATGATCTCAGCCCCTTGCGAGGGACCGAAACCGGCGACTCAGCCCTTGACCGCCGCAGCCACCTCGGCGGCGAAATCGGAGTGTTCCTTCTGGATGCCCTCGCCGAGTGCGAAGCGGGCGAAGCCGGCGAGCTTGATCGGCGCGCCCGCATCCTTGGCCGCATTCTCGATGACCTTGGAAATGCGGGTCTCGCCATCGACGACGAAGACCTGCTCGGTCATGACGACTTCTTCGTAGAACTTACGCAGGCGGCCCTCGACCATCTTCTCGATGATGTTCTCCGGCCGGCCGGAGGCGCGGGCCTGCTCGATCAGGATATTGCGCTCTCGCTCGACCGATTTAGGATCGAGATCGGCAACCGAAACCGACTGCGGATTGGCGGCGGCGACGTGCATGGCAAGCTGCTTGCCCAGCGCCGCGAGCTTGTCGGCCGGCGCGCTCGATTCGAGCGCGACCAGCACGCCGATCTTGCCCAGGCCCGGCACGAGCTGATTGTGCACATAGGTCACGACCACGCCGGGATTGACACTGAGCACGAGGGCGCGGCGCAGCGACATGTTTTCGCCGATGGTGGCGATCAGGTGGGTCAGCTGGTCTGCGACCGACCGGCCCGCGCCGGGGAAGGCCGCAGCCTTGATCTTATCCAGATCGGCGCCAATGGCCAGCGCCAGCTCGGTCGTGCCCCGGACCAAGGCCTGAAAGGTATCGTTGCGCGCGACGAAATCGGTCTCGGCGTTGATCTCGACCACCGCGCCCTTGCCGCCGGACGCCGCGACACCGACCAAACCTTCGGCAGCAACCCGCCCGGCCTTCTTGGCGGCGGCCGAGAGGCCCTTCTTGCGCAGCCAATCCACCGCAGCCTCGATGTCGCCGGCGGTTTCGTTGAGCGCCTTCTTGCAATCCATCATGCCCGCACCGGTCTTCTCGCGCAGGTCTTTGACGAGAGCGGCAGTGATCTCAGCCATGTCAGCTATCCTCGGATCGTGTGTCGGAACCGGGCGCGAAAGCGCCGTCATAGCGATCGATTGGGGCAATCCGATGGCGGACAGCCCCGCTCGATCACTGGGCGCGCTAAGCGGCGGCCGTGGCTGCCGCCGGCGCCTCGGGTGCCGCGGCGGCGGCGGCCACGGGATCGATGACCTGTTCCGCCGTGCCGGCATCGACGCTGGTCCGCGCGGCTTCGGCCTGCAACCCTGTCAGCACCGCCTGCTGGGCCAATTCGCAATAGAGCGCGATGGCACGCAGCGCGTCGTCATTGCCGGGGATTGGGTAGGTCACGCCTTCGGGATCGGAGTTGCTGTCGATCACGGCGATGACCGGAATGTTCAGCTTGCGTGCCTCTTGGACCGCGATCGCTTCCTTATTGGTGTCGATCACGAACAGCATGTCGGGCAGACCGCCCATTTCCTTGATGCCGCCCAGCGCGCGCTCCAGCTTGTCGCGCTCGCGCGTCAGGTTGAGCTGCTCTTTCTTGGTGATGCCCATGTCGGCCTGGCCCAGGCGTTCGTCCAACTCGCGCAGGCGTTTGATCGACTGCGAAATGGTCTTGAAATTAGTCAACATGCCGCCGAGCCAGCGGTGATTGACGAAATACTGGCCCGACTTCTTCGCCGTCTCGGCGATCATCTCGGACGCCTGGCGCTTGGTGCCGACGAACAGCACGCGGCCGTTGTTGGCCGATACCTCTTGCATGGCCTGGAGCGCGCGGTGCAGCAGCGGCACGGTCTGTTCCAAGTCGATGATATGCACGCCGTTGCGGATGCCGAAGATGTAGGACCCCATCTTCGGGTTCCAGCGGCGGGTGTGGTGGCCGAAATGGACGCCCGCTTCCAAGAGTTGACGCATGGTAAACGTTGGCACGGTCATGGCCTGTCGATCCTTCTCCGGTTGATCCGCCGCGGGCGAGAGTCTCTCGCGAGAGAGACACCGGAGCGACCGCGTTGCCTCGGGATTACCGGGACGCCAGCCGCGAATGCCCGCGTGTGGGGTTAGACGAATGGCGCGGCTTATAGGGGATTGGGGCGGGAAGGGCAAGGGCGTTCAAGCCCAGTGGTTCCGTCAGAGAGGAGTGTTGACGGGGCTTTCACTGTGTTCTATTTTTGTTCTCACCCCCTTCCCCGCATCCATCCCGTCACCAGGTTCCTCATGCCCCCAGCGAAAGCGCCCAACATAGGCTTGGCCTGATATTGGTTCTTAGCGCGGCCATCGCCTGGAGCACGGCCGGATTTTTCACGCGCCTGATCCCGCTCGACCCCTGGACCATCCTGGTCTGGCGCGGCCTGTTCGGCGGCACCTTCGTGATCTGGCGGCTGGGCCGCGGCACCTGGCGGGCGACGCTGGACATGGGCTGGCCCGGCTGGATCGTCACGGCGTGCTCGGCTGCCGCCATGAGCGCCTTCATTCCCGCGCTCAAGCTGACCAGCGTCGCCAACGTGGCGATCATCTACGCCACCGTGCCCTTCTTCGCCGCCTTTCTCGCCTGGATCTGGTATGGCGAGCGGGCGAGCGGCTCGGTGCTGGTCGCCAGCGCGGTCGCATTCCTCGGCATTGGCGTGACGGTGACGGGAAGCAGCGCGGGCGGTACGGTGCTGGGCGACCTGGTGGCGTTGTTCATGACCGTGGCATCCGCCGCGATGATCGTCACGCTGCGCCATTATCGTGCGATTCCCCTGCTCCCAACGGCATGCCTGGCGAACCTGCTCGGCACGCTGCTCGCCCTGCCCTTCGCCGCGTCGCTCGACGTCACTTCCGGCGATCTGGTCAACCTGGCGCTGTTCGGGTTTTTTCAGATAACCCTGGGGCTGACCTTCTTCACCATCGGCTCGCGCCTGATCCCGGCGGCGGAGGCGGCCCTGATCGCGGTGCTGGAATCGCCGCTGACCCCATTCTGGGTCTGGCTCGCCTTCGGCGATGTGCCCTCGACCGCCGCGCTTGCCGGCGGCGCCGTGGTATTGGCGGCGGTGGTCGGTCACTTATGGTGGGAAAATCGCGGGGACAGCGGCCCGCGTTAGATATCCCTGACTTCCACGATTCCCGGTATCGCCCGGATCGCCGCGCGCAGCGGCGCGGACACTTGGTAGCCGCCAGGTAGCGCCATTTCGATCTCGCGATCGTCGGTATCGACCACCAGCCTGATCTTGCCCTTGGCGGCTTTGCTTCCCTTGCCCTCGCGCTGGATAACGGCGGCCAGGGTGCGCATGGGCTGGTCGTCGCGCAGATAGATTTTCAGCCCGGCCGCCGCGCCGGCCAGGGCCACGTCGAGCGGCTGAATCGCGTTGGCGGCGAGCCGCACGCTTTCGCCCTCGATGCGTGCATCGACCGTGACCAGCAAGGGCTGGCCCCCTTCCAGCTTGTCCCGGCTCTGGGCCAGCAACTCGGAGAACACCATGATCTCGAACACGCCGGTGCGGTCGGTCAATTGCACGAAGGCGTATTTGTTTTTGGTCTTGGCCGAGGTGCGCTCGCGCCGGCTGATGACGATGCCGGCCAGCTTGATGCGCGTCGAAGCTTGGCCCTTGGTGCGCTGGATAATCTGCGCCGAGGGAATGACGTCGATGCGCTCCAGGCTGGCGCCATAGGCGTCGAGCGGGTGAGCTGACAGGTAGAACCCGATCGCCTCGAACTCGCGGCGCAGCCGTTCCAGCACGGTCCAATCCGGATTGTCGGCCGCCCGGCCCTCGCGCTGGGGTTGGCCGCCGAACAGCGCGTCGCCGAACAAATTGACCTGGTTGCTGCCGCGCTCGCTAGCAGCCGCATGAGCCAAGCGCACCACATTTTCGACCTGGGCGAAGACGCGCGCGCGATTGCCGTCGATGGCGTCGAAAACGCCGGCGCACACCAGGTTTTCCAGCGCCAGCTTGTTGACAGCCTTAGCGCCGTCGCCGCTTCCGCCCATGCGCTCGGCAAATTCGGTCAGGCTGCGGAAGGGACCGTGGGCATCGCGCTCCGCCACGACAGCGCCCATGGCCTGGGGACCGACCCGGCGCACCGCCGCCATGGCGTAGCGGATCGCGCGCGTCTCCGCGCTGTCGGATTTTATGGTTTCGACCGAGAACGCCACGGCCGACCGGTTGATGTCGGGCGGCAGCAGGGGGATCTTCTGCCGGTCCAATTCCTGGCGGAACACGTTGAGCTTGTCGGTATTGCCGAGGTCGAGGGTCATGGAGGCGGCGAAAAACTCGACCGGGTAATTGGCCTTGAGCCAGGCGGTCTGATAGGCGACCAGCGCGTAGGCGGCGGCGTGGGCCTTGTTGAAACCGTAGCCGGCAAAGCGCGCGACCTGATCGAAGATGTGCGACGCCGTCGCCTCCTGGACGCCACGCTTCACCGCGCCTACGACGAAGATCTTGCGCTGGTCGTCCATCTCCGACTTGATCTTCTTGCCCATGGCCCGGCGCAGCAAATCCGCGCCACCCAGGCTGTAGCCCGAGAGCACCTGGGCGATCTGCATGACCTGCTCCTGGTAGATCATGATCCCGTGAGTTTCCTTCAGGATCGACTCCAGCGTCGGGTGCAGGTAATCCGACTTCTCTAGCCCATGCTTGCGGTTGATGTAGCTCGGGATATTGTCCATCGGACCGGGCCTATAGAGCGCGACGACGGCAATCAGATCCTCGAAACGATCGGGGCGTAGCTTGCGCAACACGTCGCGCACGCCCGTCGATTCCATCTGAAACACCCCGGTCACGTCGGCACGCGCGATCATGCGATAGGTGGCGGTGTCGTCGAGCGGCAACCGCTCGATATCGACAGTCGCGCCGCGCGCGCGAATGAGCGCCAGGGCCTGCTGGATCACGGTCAACGTCTTCAAGCCGAGAAAGTCGAACTTAACCAGTCCGGCCTGTTCGACCGTCTTCATGTTGAATTGGGTCACCGGCATGGACGAGCGCGGGTCGCGATAGAGCGGCACCATCTCGTCGAGCGGGCGGTTGCCTATCACCACGCCGGCCGCGTGGGTCGAGGCGTGGCGGTACAGGCCTTCCAGCTTCAGGCCGATGGCCAGCATGCGCGCAACGCCCTCGTCTTCGTCGCGCACGCGTTGAAGCTCGGGCTCGCCCGCGATGGCGCGTTCCAGCGTCACCGGGTCGGCCGGGTTGTTGGGCACGAGCTTGCAGATGCGGTCGACTAGGCCGTAAGGCAGTTGCATCACGCGCCCGACATCGCGCAGCACGGCGCGCGCCTGCAGCTTGCCGAAGGTGATGATCTGAGCGACCCGGTCGTGGCCGTACTTGTCCTGAACGTAGCGCAACACCTCGTCGCGCCTGGCCTGACAGAAATCGACGTCGATATCGGGCATCGACACGCGTTCGCGGCTCAGCAGGCGCTCGAACAGCAGTCCCCAGCGCAGCGGGTCGAGATCGGTGATGGTCAGCGACCAAGCGACAACCGAACCAACCGCCGAGCCGCGCCCCGGCCCGACCGGAATGCCCTGGCCCTTCGCCCATTGGATGAAGTCGGCGACGATCAGGAAGTAACCGGTGAAACCGGTTTCCACGATCATATCGAGCTCGTAGGCGAGCCGATCGCGATAAGGCTTGGCGGCGACATCGCGCTTGGCTGCGCTCATGGTGGGCTGGAAGATCTGGGCTTCGAGCCGCCGCTCCAATCCGGCGGCCGCCTGGGTGCGCATCTCGGTCGCCTCGTCGCGGCCCGCCTCGGTCGAGAAGGCCGGTAGAATCGGTTTCACGATCTCGGGCATGAGGGCCGAGCGTCGCGCGATGACCAGCGTATTCTCGATCGCTTCGGGCAAGTCGCCGAACAACACCCGCATTTCGGCCGCGGTTTTGAAGCGATGTTCGCGCGTCAATCGCCGCCGTTCGACCTCACTCACGAAACTGCCGGCGGCGATGCAGAGCAACGCATCGTGGGCCTCGTACATGCCTTCGTCGGCGAAGAAGGCGTCGTTGGTAGCCACCAGGGGCAAGCCCTGGGCGTAAGCCAGGTCGATCAAGCCGCCTTCGATCCGTTGCTCGATCGCCAAACCGTGGCGCATGAGTTCGACGTAGAGCCGGCCCGGGAACAATTGGGCCAGCCGCCCCAGCATCTGCTGGGCCGCCGGCCCCTGGCCCTCGCCGAGCAATCGGCCGACCGCGCCGGCGGGCCCGCCGGTCAGCGCGATCAACCCGCCCGCAAGGGCCTCGAGATCGGCGAGTTTGATCTGCGGCGTCAGTCCTGGCGGCGTCTCCAGGAACGAGCGCGAAACCAGCTTCATCAAGTTGCGATAGCCGGTGCCATCCTGGACGATCAACACGATCTGGTCGGGCGGCAGCGCCGCGCCCAGGCCGCCCCCTGAACCGCTGGCGGGCCGATCAGCATCTTCGCGGGCAATGGCGAGTTGGCAGCCGATGATCGGTTGCACGCCCGCCTCGGCAGCGGCCAGCGCAAACTCCATGGCGCCGAACAAATTGCCGGTGTCCGTGACAGCAACGGCGGGCATGGCGTTCTTCACGCACAGGCCGACCAGCTCCTTGATCTTGATCGCGCCTTCGGACAGCGAATAGGCGGAGTGAACGCGGAGATGAACGAAATCGGCATGGGTCATGGCGCCAGGATTCCACGCCCCTTCTTGCCATGCAAGATATGGTTCTCCATTCCGTCATGCCGCGCTTGCGGCTCGCGGCTACTTCACCGACGAAAACGCCGTGGGCTGCAAAATCGCGTTGGTGATGGAGGCGACGATCGGGCCGTCCTTTTCCGATTCCGCCCGCTTGGCCAGCCATTCCGGATCGCTGCCGAAGGCCGCCCAGATCCGCTCCCGCTCCGCCAGGGATTCCCAGGCCAGCAGGTAATAGAGATCCTGATTGGACTCCCCGATCGCCACGGTCCAGAACCCGGCCTGGCGAATGCCGTGGCGTTGCCAGATTTTGAGCGTAGTGGTTTCGAACCGCTTGAGCAGCGCCGGCAAACGGCCGGGTATGCAGCGATAGATGCGGAGTTCGTGGATCATGGAAATACCCCTGGGATTCGATGGATGGCCGGGCGCCCAGTTTTAAGGCAGAGCCCGGGGCTCGTCCATCGCACCGCGCGCGCCTCGTATCCGTCTTGCTGGACGGTCGATCAAGTCATGGGAGGGGATGGCAGATGAGTTTCAGGAATAAGATTGATAAATACGGCATTTTGCCGTACAAAACTCGAAAAGGAGTGAGCCATGCCCAAGCCCCTTGCCGAAAACGATACTGCCCGGCTGGAAGCGCGCATCCCGGTCCAAGTCTATGACCAGATGCAGCGCGCCGCTCGCCTGCGCGGCATGACCCTGACAGGCTATCTTGTCGCCGTCGCGGGCGAGGACGCTCGGCGCGTTGTCGAAAACGCCGAGATCGTCCGCCTCGCGCGCGCCGATCAAATCCGTTTCGCCGAGGCGCTGATCAATCCGCCCAAGCCGAACAGGCGGCTGGCCCGCGCCGCAAAGCGACACGCCGAACTGATCGAGCGTCGGTGAGCGCTCGCTTCGTCATCGAGCCGCTGGCGAAGAAACACAAGCGGACGGATTTCTCCTGCGGCAACGACCGGATCGACAGCTATTTCCGCGAGGCTGTGTCGCAGGACGTGAAACGCAAATACGCGACCTGCTTCGTCGCCAGGGAAATCGCGACGGATCGGGTAGCCGGCTTCTACACCTTGTCGTCCCGCAGCGTGCCTTTGAACGAGGTTCCCGAGCCGTTGGCGAAGAAGCTGCCGCGCTATCCCTCCGTTCCGGCCGTCCTGATCGGCTGGCTTGGCCGGCATGGCGACTATGCCGGCCAGGGATTGGGGGAAGCCTTGCTGTTCGACGTCATCAAGACCGTCGGAACCTCGCTCATCGGGGCGCACGCCATCTTTGCCGATGCCATCGACGGCAAGGCCGCGTCATTCTATGCGGCCTTCGGTTTCGTGCCCTTGATCGAGCGGCCACGCACGCTCTATCTGCCGGTGGCGACGGCATTGGACCTGTTATCGAAGTGGGACATGGCTTGACGCCCACCCCGCTTACGCGCACAAGTCCGCCCATGGACGCCGCAATTCAGCTCTTTTCCCACCGCAAACACTGGGCGCATCGCTTCGGCACCGCGCCGTTCCTGCCCATGTCACGGGCGGAGATGGATGTGCTGGGCTGGGACGAGTGCGACATCGTGCTGGTCACGGGCGATGCCTATGTCGATCACCCCAGCTTCGGCATGGCCATTATCGGCCGGCTATTGGAGGCCCAGGGCTTCCGGGTCGGCATCGTCGCCCAGCCGGATTGGCAGAGCGCGGAACCCTTCGCGGCGCTGGGCCGCCCGGCCCTGTTCTTCGGCATCACCGGCGGCAACATGGATTCCATGGTCAACCGCTACACCGCCGACCGCCGCCTGCGCCACAATGACAGCTACACCCCCGGCGGCGAGGGCGGCAAACGGCCGGACCGTTCGGTCCTGGTCTATGCCCAGCGCTGCCGCGAAGCCTTTCGCGATGTGCCGATCGTGCTCGGCGGCATCGAGGCCTCGCTGCGCCGCATCGCCCATTACGATTACTGGTCCGACAAGGTGCGCCGCTCGGTCCTGGTCGATGCCAAGGCGGACATCCTGCTCTACGGCAATGCCGAGCGCGCCGTGGTCGAGGTTGCTCATCGCATGGCACGCGGCGAGGCACCGGCCGAGCTGGACGACATCCGCGGCGTCGCCGTGCTCAAGACCGCCGTGCCCGAGGGCTGGACCGAAGCCCATGGCGACGATCTCGACAGCGCCGACGAGGGTGCGCGGCTCATGGGTGCCAACACGGTCGTCCGCCTGCCCGCCTTCGAACAGGTCGAGGCGGAAGCCGAGGCCTATGCCCGCGCGTCCCGCGTGCTGCACCGGGAAAGCAATCCCGGCAATGCCCGCGCGCTGGTGCAGCGTCACGGCGACCGCGAACTCTGGCTGACGCCGCCGCCGATTCCGCTGGCCACGCCTGAAATGGACGGCATCTACGACCTGCCCTATGCCCGCGCGCCGCACCCCTCCTATGGCGATGCCGCCATCCCGGCCTGGGACATGATCCGCTTTTCCGTCACGATTATGCGCGGCTGTTTCGGCGGTTGCTCATTCTGCTCGATCACCGAACATGAGGGCCGCATCATCCAGAGCCGCGGCGAGGATTCCGTGCTGCGCGAGATCGCGGCGATCCGCGACAAGACCAAGGGCTTCACCGGCGTTATCTCCGATATCGGCGGGCCCACGGCCAACATGTACCGCATGGCCTGCAAGGACAAGAAGATCGAATCCGCCTGCCGCCGCCCGGCCTGCGTCTATCCCGACATCTGCCCCAATCTGGACACCAGCCACGAGGCGCTGATCGATCTCTACCGCAAGGTGCGCGAGGTCCCCGGGGTCAAGAAGGTCATGGTCGCCTCGGGCGTGCGTTACGACCTCGCGGTCAAGAGCCCGGCCTATGTGCGCGAACTGGTCACCCACCATGTCGGCGGCTATCTCAAGATCGCGCCCGAGCATACCGAAGCCGGGCCGCTGACCAAGATGATGAAGCCGGGGATCGGCGCCTATGAGCGGTTCAAGCAACTGTTCGACCAGGCGACCAAGCAGGCGGGCAAGAAATACTTCCTCATCCCCTATTTCATCGCTGCCCATCCCGGCACCTCGGACGAAGATATGATGAACCTCGCCCTCTGGCTCAAGGGCAATCGCTACCGCGCCGACCAGGTCCAGACCTTCCTGCCCTCGCCCATGTCGCTGTCGGCCGCCATGTATCACTCCGGCGTCAATCCGCTGCGCGGCGTGCGGCGCGGCGGCTCCGAACCCGTGCAAATTATCAAAGGCCTGCGCCAGCGCCGCCTGCACAAGGCCTTCCTGCGCTATCACGACCCCGAGAACTGGCCCATGTTGCGCGACGCCTTGAAGAGCATGGGCCGCGCCGATCTGATCGGCCCGGGCAAGCACCAACTTATCCCGGCTTGGCAACCCGCCGGCACCGGCACCCGCGGCGGCGAGGGCCAGCGGCTCGGCCAGAAGCACGGGGCGCAGCGGTTCTTGACCACGGGGCTGCGGCGGCGGGCGCGGTAGGTGTGGTAAGCTAGTCGCCGACTCTGGCGTGTTGACGATCGGAGATGGGCTGGACCATGAGCAAGACCAGAAAATTCACGGCGAGCATTTTCCGCGAAGGCAAATGGCATATTGCCCAATGCCTGGAAGTCGATGTCGCCAGCCAGGGACGCAGTGAAGCTGCCGCCCTCAAGAACCTAGCGGATGCCTTGGCGCTCCATTTCGCGCCACCCGTTGCGACCTTGGCGCCAAAAGTGAGACCGGTCGAGCTGACCTGGCATGCGGCTTAGGCCGCTACCCTTCCGGGAGGTGAGGCGGCGATTGATTGCCGCCGGATGGGCCGAAGTCGGAATCACGGGAAGTCACGTCAAATTCGCAAAACGTATTGCGACCAGTTTGCGCACAGCCATTGTGCCGAAGCACCGTGAGATCGCCGCGGGAACCCTGCAAAGCATTCTCCGCCAAGCTGGAATTGGCTGGGAAGAGTTAGACCAGCTCGGAGTTTGTCGGCGCCTGCGGTAGGCCCATAGCCCATCTTGGTCCGGCACGCCCTTCTTATCGACGACCGCTAACCCTGGAGCCACGACTGACCCTGTCAGGGCAAAGTGTGCTTTAATACGACGAAGCAGTCGGGCGCGCTGACGACCCGACGCAAAGGGAGGAAACATGAAATCCGGATTGTCGTTCCTGGCCCGGCTGGCGTTGGGCACAACGCTCGTTGTCGGTCTCGCCCCGGCGCTCGATGTCGCGGCGCAGAGTTCGCTCGGGCAGTCGGGGCTGGTCGGCCAGCCCGAGGGCATCACGATCATCACCGATCCCGCCCAATGGCCGAAAAGCTTTAATGAGGCGCCGAAGCTCGCCGAACTCGTCAAGCAGGGCAAGCTGCCCGCGGTCAAGGACCGCTTGCCGGAAGACCTGATGGTCGTCAAACCCGTGCGCGAAATCGGCAAATACGGCGGCACGTGGCGGCGCGGCTTCACCGGTCCCGGCGACGACGAGAACGGCAACCGGATCAACGCGTCGGACCGGCCGCTGCTAGTCGATCACACCGGCACCAAGCCGAACCCGTCCCTCGCCAAGAGCTGGAAGATGAGCGACGACGGCAAGATTTTCACGCTCAACCTGCGCCGCGGCCTCCGGTGGTCCGATGGCGCACCGATGACGGCGAACGACTTCGTCTTCTGGTTCGAGGACCTCTACTCGAACAAGGACATCCTGCCCCAGGGCATCCCGGACATGACCCCCCAGGGCAAGCCGGGCCGCATCGTCAAGGTCGACGACTACACGGTCAATTTCGTGTTCGACGTGCCCTTCTACCTGTTCGAGGACCTGATGGCGGGCGACACGCTCATCGGCGGCGGCCAGGCGGTGCGGCAATCGAACAAGCGCACTCACGGCGCCTATTCGCCGGCACATTATCTGAAACAGTTCCTGCCCAAGTACATTCCCGGTGGCGTCGACGCCGCGAACGCGGCGGCCAAGGCCGAGGGTTTCGACAATTGGGTCGTCCGCCTGCACTTCAAAAAGGATTGGACGCTCAACCCCGCGCTCCCCGTGCTCGGGCCGTGGCGGACCACGCAGCCGATCAACAACGCGATCTGGGTGATGGAGCGCAACCCGTTCTACTGGGTCGTCGACACCGCGGGCAACCAACTGCCGTATATGGACCGGGTCACCATGACGTTGGCGGAGAATCTCGAAGTTCTCAACCTGCGCGCCATGGCC
>SHVW01000033.1 GCA_009694085.1 Alphaproteobacteria bacterium | reverse complement strand
CGCGCGAAGTCTATAAAGCGCCTCCAGCGCCGCCTTCGGCGTCAGCTCGTCCGGATTGATCGCGGCCAGAGCCGCTTCGATTGCCGAAGGCCCGGCCGGCATCGCCGGTTTCGGCGCGGCTGCCGTGGCGGCGAATAGCGGCAAATCCTCGGCAAGCCGCGCCACCGCGCCGCCTTGCTCGCCTTTCTCAAGGCTGGCCAGCACTTGCTCGGCGCGTTGGGTGACGGCGGCGGGCAGGCCGGCCAGCTTGGCGACGTGGATGCCATAGGATCGGTCGGCGGCACCGGGTGCCACCTCGTGCAGGAACACGACGTCGCCTTGCCACTCCTTCACCCGCATGGTGTGGCAGGCAAGCGAGCCGAGCTTCGCCGCCAGCATCGTCAGTTCGTGGTAGTGGGTCGCGAACAGGGCGCGGCAGGCATTGACTTCGTGCAGATGCTCGACGGTCGCCCAGGCGATGGACAAGCCGTCGAAGGTGGCCGTGCCCCGGCCGATCTCGTCCAGGATCACGAGGGCACGCGGGCCCGATTGATTGAGGATCGCGGCGGTCTCCACCATCTCCACCATGAAGGTGGAGCGGCCGCGCGCGAGATCGTCGGCCGCGCCGACCCGGCTGAACAGCCGGTCGACCACGCCGACATGCGCGGCATCGGCGGGGACGTAGGAGCCGATCTGGGCCAGGATCGCGATCAGCGCGTTCTGGCGCAGAAAGGTGCTCTTGCCCGCCATGTTCGGGCCGGTGACCAGCCACAGGCGCTGGCGGCCGGCGAGTTCGCAATCGTTGGCGACGAAGGCGCCGGAGCCCGGCGTTTGGGCAAGCGCCGCCTCGACCACGGGATGGCGCCCGCCCCGGATCGAAAAGGCTAAGCTATCGTCCACCTCGGGCCGGCAATAACGCTGGTCGACGGCCAGTTCGGCGAGCGCTGCCGCCACGTCGATCGTGGCTAGCGCCGAAGCCGCCGCCGCGATCGGCTCGGCCCGCGCTACGGCCTCACCCGCCAAATCGTCGAACAAGCGCTGCTCCAGCGCTAGGGCACGGTCGGCGGCTTGCATTCGCTTCTGCTCAAGTTCGCCCAGCTCGACCGTGGTGAAGCGCGCCGCGTTTGCCATGGTCTGGCGATGGATGAAGCCGGCGCGGCCGTGCAGCTTCTCCGCATGGGTTTGGGTCACCTCGATATAGTAGCCGAGCACGTTGTTGTGCCGGATCTTGAGCGAGGCGATGCCGGTCTCCTCGGCGTAGCGTGCCTGGAGATTGGCGATCAGCCGGCCGCTTTCGTCGCGCAGTTCGACCAACTCGTCCAGCTGCGCGGAATAACCGGGTGCGATGAAATCGCCGTCTCGTGCCAGTTGCGGCAATTCCGGTTTGAGCGCGCGGGTCAGGCGGTCGACCAGCGCGCTATGCTCGCCCAGATCGCGCGCGGTCTCGACGATGCCGACGGGCGGGTCGGCAAGGCCGGGGGCAGCGACCGCCTCGCCCAGGGATCGCCGCAGCCGGGCCGCCGCATCGAGCCCGTCGCGCAAAGCGGCGAGATCGCGCGGGCCTCCGCGCTTGAGCGTTAGGCGCGACAGGGCGCGCGCCATGTCGGGGCAACGTCGGAGTTCGGCGCGCGCCGCTGCCCGCAACGGTTCTCGTGCCATGAAGAAGGCGAGCATGTCGAGCCGGCGGGCGATGGCGACGGGATCGGTCAATGGTGCGCCCAAATGCTCGCTCAGGAGCCGTGCACCGGCTCCGGTCACGGTGCGGTCGATCACGCCGAGCAGGCTGCCCTCGCGCGCGCCGGTCAGCGTGCGCAAAATCTCCAGGTTGCGCCGGGTTGCGGCGTCGATTTCCATAACCGCGCCGGCGGCGACCCGGCGCGGCGCGGCCAGGCGCGGCAGCCGGCCTTTCTGGGTCAGTTCGACATAGTCGACCAATGCACCCGCCGCGGCCAGTTCCGCACGCTCGAATTGACCGAAAGCATCGAGCGCGGCCACGGCATAGAGCGTTTCCAACCGTCGCTTGCCGGCGGCGCTGTCGAAGCGCGCATTGGGCTGAGGCGTCAGCCGGTCCTTGAATTCGCCGAAAATCTCGTAGAGATCGGGTTGCTGAACCAGCCGCTCCGGCAGCAGAAGCTCCGCCGGGTCGAGGCGGGCGAGCGCGGCGGCAAGCCCGGCGCGCGCAACGGGCTGGATCGTGAAGGCGCCCGTCGTCATGTCGAGCCAGGCTAGGCCCAGTGCGCCGCCGGCATCGGCGAGTGCAGCCAGATAACTCGCGCGCCGCGCATCGAGCAGATTGTCCTCGATGATTGTGCCCGGCGTGGTCACATGGCTGACCTCACGGCGTACCACGGCCTTGCTGCCGCGTTTCTTCGCCTCGGCCGGGTCTTCCACCTGTTCGCAGATGGCGACCCGGAAGCCCTGGCGGATCAGGCGCGACAAATAGGCTTCATAGGCATGCACGGGCACGCCGCACATGGGGATGTCCTGGCCCTCATGGCGGCCGCGTTTGGTGAGTGCGATATCGAGGGCGGCGGCGGCCCGCACCGCATCATCGAAGAACATCTCGTAGAAATCGCCCATCCGATAGAACAGCAAGCAATCCGGATGCGCTCGTTTGATCTCCAGGTATTGCGCCATCATCGGCGTTGCCACCTCTGGGACGGCGGTGCTGGAATCGGGCATGGGCTTGGCGTGCGGGCTGGACATGGCCGGCACTCTACCGCCGTGCAACCCTGTCACGCAAAATCTCTCTTTGACGGCTGGCTCTGGGCGTCTGAAACTTGCGTTAATAAGGTGCCGCTTGCCTGGCCTTCCGCCGGGCGTAGAGCCGGCAACGCAGGAGGAGCGCAGTTGCGCAGCCATGGACAAGCCCAACCGAGTCAGCGATCAGGATGCTCTTGATTTTCATTCCAAAGGCCGGCCGGGCAAGATCGCCCTGGCCCCGACCAAGACGCTGACCACCCAGCGCGATTTGTCCCTTGCCTACTCGCCCGGCGTCGCCGTGCCATGCCTGGCGATCAAAAACGATCCATCCAAAGTTTACGACTACACCGCCAAGGGCAATCTGGTCGCCGTGATTTCCAATGGTACGGCGGTGCTTGGCCTGGGCGATCTGGGCGCGCTGGCGGCCAAACCGGTGATGGAGGGCAAGGCCGTCCTGTTCAAGCGCTTCGCCGATGTCGACGGCTTCGACATTTGCGTCGATACCAAGGATGTCGACCAGTTTGTCAACTGCGTGCGCTACCTATCGCCCAGCTTCGGCGGCATCAACCTGGAAGATATCAAGGCGCCCGAATGTTTCATTATCGAACAGCGCCTGCGCGAGCTGCTCGATATCCCGGTGTTCCATGACGACCAACACGGCACGGCGATCATCACGGCGGCCGGGCTGCTCAACGCGCTCGACTTAACCGGACGCGACATTCGAAAAATCCGCATGGTGGTCAACGGCGCCGGCGCCTCGGCGGTCGCCTGCGTCGAGCTGTTCAAGACCATGGGCCTGCCCCATGACGGGGTCGTCATGTGCGACACCAAGGGCGTGATCTATCAGGGACGCACCGATGGCATGAACCAGTGGAAATCGGCCCATGCGGTCCCGACCAAGCTGCGCACGCTCGCCGAAGCCTTGGTTGGCGCCGATGTCTTCGTCGGCCTGTCGAGCAAGGACGCGGTGAGTGCCGATATGGTCAAGGTCATGGCAAAAAAACCGATCATCTTCGCCATGGCCAATCCCGATCCGGAAATCACACCCGAGGCCGTCAAGTCCGTGCGTGCCGACGCCATCGTGGCCACGGGCCGCTCCGACTACCCCAACCAGATCAACAACGTGCTGGGCTTCCCCTATATCTTCCGCGGTGCGCTCGACGTGCGCGCTTCCACCATCAACGACGCCATGAAGATCGCGGCGGCCAAGGCGTTGGCCGAGCTTGCCCGCCAGGACGTGCCCGACGAAGTCGATGCCGCCTATTCCGGCCGGCGCCTGCGCTATGGGCCCGACTATATCGTGCCCGTGCCCTTCGATCCGCGCCTGATCTTCACAGTGCCGCCGGCGGTGGCCAAAGCGGCCATGGAATCGGGCGTTGCACGCAAGCCGATCGCCGATCTCGACGCCTATCGCCATCAGCTCGGCGCCCGGCTCGATCCCACGGCGGCCAGCCTGCAATTCATTTTTGAGCGCGTGGCAGCCAATCCCAAGCGCGTGGTGTTCGCCGAGGGCGAGGAGGAAAAGGTGATCCGCGCCGCCATCGCCTTCGAGGCGGCGGGCTATGGCCGGGCCGTGCTGGTCGGGCGTGAGGAGCGCATCCAGCAGGCGCTCCAGACCATCGGCCACGGCAACGGCGCCGATCTGGAAATCCACAACGCGCGGCTCAGCCGCGACAACAAGCGCTACACCGAATTCCTCTATAAGCGCCTGCAACGCAAGGGCGCGTTGGCGCGCGACTGCCAGCGCATGGTCAACCAGGACCGCAATGTGTTCGCGGCCTGCATGGTGGCGACCGGCGACGCAGACGCCATGGTCACCGGCGTGACCCGCAGCTTCCATACCTGCTTCGACGAGGTGGCGCGCGTCATCGATCCGCGCCGCGGCGAGCGTGCTTTCACCATGTCGATCGTGATCGCACGGGGGCGCACGGTGTTCATCGCCGATACCAGCGTCAACGAATTACCGAGCGCGGAAGAAACCGCCGATATCGCGACCCAGGCAGCCACCAAGGCGCGTCAACTCGGCCACGAGCCGCGCGTGGCGCTGCTATCGTTCTCGAATTTCGGCAACCCGCTATTCGAGAAGGCGCAGATCATGCGCGATGCGGTTAAAGTGCTCGATGCGCGGCGTGTCGATTTCGAATATGACGGCGAAATGCAGGCCGATGTGGCGCTTAATCCCGAACTGCTCCAGCTCTACCCGTTCTGCCGCCTGTCCGGCCCGGCCAATGTGCTGATCATGCCCGGCCTGCACAGCGCCAATATCAGCTCGAAGCTGATGCAGGAGCTGGGCGGCGGCTCGGTCATCGGCCCGCTTCTGATCGGCCTGGCCAAACCCGTCCAGATCGCCCAGATGGGCGCCAGCGTGCACGATCTGGTCAGCGCGGCCGCGTTTGCGGCCTATGATGCGGTGCGGTAGGGGATTAAACTCTTTTATGGCCGTCAAGCTTTCATATCCTCCCGAAAAACTCTCCGCGCTCTGCCGGCACTGGCAAGTTGATGAGCTTGCTATTTTCGGGTCGGTCGCCCGCGGCGAGATGAGGCCGGAGAGCGATGTCGACATTCTCGTAACATTCGACGACCGGGCCTCTTGGAGCTTGCTCGACCTCATGGGTTTCAAGGAGGAACTAGAGCAGATCTTCGGCCGTCCCGTTGATCTGCTTGAGCAACGCGCAATCCGCAATCCTCATCGGCGCGCGGCCATCCTGCGCGACAAGCACGTACTCCATGCCGAAAGATAGGGACGCCGCGCATATTTGGGACATGCTGGAGGCCGCTCGCGCCGTGCGAAAGTTCGTCGAGGGCTAATCGGAAGAGACGTTTCTTGGCGACCGCATGCGTCAAATGGCGGTCGAGCAGGCTATAGAAATTATCGGCGAAGCCGCCCGACGTGTATCGAAGGAATTGAAACTAAAACACACGGAGATTCCGTGGAGCCGAATTGTTGGTCAGAGGAATGTCTTGGCTCATGACTATGGCGAGATTGATCAGGCTCGAATCTGGGCCCTTGCGGATCGCGACATCGTCGATTTGCTTTACAAGCTAGAAAGACTGGCATAATCCCCTTGAGCGTGCAGCTTCACGCGAAATGGCAGGCCGCGCGCTGCCCGCCCGCAACCTCGCGCAACCCCGGCCGTTCCGCTGCGCAACGCGCCTCGGCCTTTGGGCAGCGTGCGCGAAAGGGGCAGCCGGGATCGTACGGATCGAGGCTAGCGCCCATCTCGGGGATGCGCTGGCGGCGCGAGCGATCGCGGCGCTCAAGCGACGGCACGGCATCCAGCAGGGCCTGGGTATAGGGGTGGCGCGGGGCGGCGAACACCTGGGCCGCCAGCCCCTGTTCGACGATACGGCCGAGATACATGACCGCGATGGTCTCGGCCACATGCTCGACCACGGCGAGATCGTGGCTGATCAGCATATAGGTCACGCCGTGCCGCTCCTGTAGCTCGGCCATCAGGTTGAGTACCTGAGCTTGGACCGAGACATCGAGCGCCGAGACCGGCTCGTCCGCCACGATCAGATCGGGTCGCACGATCAAGGCACGGGCAATTGCGATGCGTTGGCGTTGCCCACCGGAGAATTCATGCGGGTACTTGCCGGCGTCGGCGGGTTTGAGCCCCACATCGGCAAGCGATTGGGCAATCCGCTCGCGCCGCTCGGCGCGCGTCGTATCGGGTTCAAGCGCGTCCAACGGTTCGCCGATGGCGCGCCCGACCTTGAAGCGCGGATCGAGGGAGCCGAAGGGATCCTGGAACACGATCTGGAAATGGCGGCGCATCAGCCTGAGTTCATCGGGGCCGAGGGCGAATAGGTTGCGCCCCAAAAGGCTGACCGAACCTGCCGTTGGCCGATCCAGTGCCATGACCAGGCGTGCAAGCGTAGATTTGCCACAGCCGCTTTCGCCGACCACGCCGAAGCTATGTCCGCGGGCGATGGTGAAATCGACGGCGTTGAGGGCATGAACTTCGGGTGCGGCTGCCAGCAGGTGGCGGCGCGGCAAGGTGAAACGACGTTCGAGCGCCGTCACCTCAAGCAGGATATCCGGCGCACTCATGCCCATTCTCGAACGCGATGGCAGAGCGCGTCATGATCTGCGCCGATCGGCACGAGGGGGGGCGGTTGCCGATGGCAGATATCGACGGCATGGCGGCATCGGTCGGCGAAGCGGCAGCCAGCGATGACGGCGCTTGGGTCGGGCACCACGCCGGGGATGGTGTCCAACCTGCCGCGCTGGCTGGTCCGGCCGGCCTGGCGCGGCCGCGCGGCAAACAGGCCCTGGGTATAGGGGTGCGCGCGCTTGGCGAAGATAGTCTCCGTCGGCCCGCTTTCGACCACATTACCCGCATACATCACGATGACCCGGTCGGTTACTTGGCCGACCACGCCGAGATCGTGGGTAATCAGCACCAGTGCCATGCCGAACTCGCGGACGAGTTCGCCGATGAGATCGAGGATCTGCGCCTGTACGGTGACATCGAGCGCGGTGGTCGGTTCGTCCGCCAGCAGAATATCGGGCCGGCAAGCCAGTGCGGCGGCGATCATCACGCGCTGTCGCTGGCCGCCCGACAGCTGATGGGGATAGGCGCTTAACCGCTCGCGCGCCTTGGGAATACCGACGAGGTCTAGCAGGCGCAGCGCCTCGGCCAAGGCCTCGCCCTCACCCATGGCGCGATGAAGCCTCAGCACTTCGGCGACTTGCGCGCCCACCGTGTGCACGGGGTTAAGCGAGGTCATAGGCTCTTGAAAGATCATGGCAATACGGTCGCCGCGCAACGCGCATAACCGCGCCTCGTCGGCTGTCACCAAATCCTCGCCATCGAACAGAATGCGACCCTCGGCCCGGGCCGCCTCGGGCAGCAACCCCATGAGGGCGAGCGCGGTCATGGTCTTGCCGCAGCCGCTCTCGCCGACGATCCCGAGCGTCTCGCGCCGGTCGAGGGTGAAGCTGACATCGCGCACCAGGGCCACCGGCCCGGACTCGCCCTGTAGGTTCACGCTCAGCCTGTCGACAGTCAGTAGCGTCATGCGCGTCAGCGCTTGCGCGCGAGTTTGGGGTCGAAGGCGTCGCGCAACCCGTCGCCCAGCAGATTGAGCCCGAGAACGGCGATCGCGATGGCAATGCCGGGATAGATCGCCTGCTCCGGTGCGGTATAGAGGTAGCTTTGAGCGTCGCGCAGCATGCGACCCCAGCTCGGCAGCGGCGGCTGCGCGCCCAAGCCCAGATAGCTCAGTGCCGCCTCCGCCAGGACGGCGAGCGCGAACTGGATGGTCGCTTGGACGATCAGCACGTTGAGGATGTTGGGCAGCACATGCTCGACCGTGATGCGCAAGCCGCCCTTGCCGGCGGCGCGGGCGGCCAGAATGTATTCGCGGGCCCACACCGCGTTGGCGGCACCGCGCGTGACGCGGGCAAAGACGGGCACGTTGAAGATGGCAATGGCCAGGATGGCGTTGATCACGCTCGGCCCCCACAGCGCGGTAATCATGATCGCGGTCAACACGGCGGGAAAGGCGAAAGCGAGATCGCTGAGCCGCATGACGATCTCTTCGACCCAGCCGCGCCGCGCCGAGGCGAACAGGCCAAGCGCGGTGCCCAAGGTCACGCTGGCGCTGACCGCGATAATGCCGACCGCGATGGAGTTGCGCGCGCCGACCATGATCAAGGACAGCACGTCGCGGCCGAAATGATCGGTGCCGAACCAATGGGTGGCCGACATTGGCTTGAATTTGTCGACGATCTCGATATCGATGGCGGAATGGGGCGTCCAGACGAAGGAAACCAACGCGGTCAGCACGACCAGACCGCTCAACGCCACGCCGATGGCGAAATTGCCGTAACGGAAGAAGCGACCAACGGCGATCGCTGCGGCGTTCATGTCGCGGTCTTCAGCCTGGGGTCGATCGCGACATAGAGCAGATCGACCAGAAAGTTGATCACCACCACCTTGATCACCATCAGCATGACCACGTCTTTGACCACGATCAGATCGCGCTGGGAGATGGCCTGAAAGATCAGCCGGCCGAGGCCGGGCAGATAGAACACGTTTTCGATGATGATGGTGCCCGAGAGCAGGAAGGCGAATTGCAACCCCATCACGGTAACCACCGGAATCATCGCATTGCGCAACCCGTGACCCCACAGCGCGGCACGCTTGGATAGGCCCTTGGCCCGTGCGGTGCGTATGTAGTCTTCGCGCAGCACGTCGAGCACGGCGGAGCGCGTGACCCGCGCCAGGATCGCAGACTGGACGAGGGCCAGCGACACGGCCGGAAGGATCAGGGCCTTGAAGGCATCCAGCGGATCGTCTTCCCAGCCGGGAAAACCGCCAGCGCTGAACCAGCCCAAGGTGACGGCGAAGAACAGGACGAGCAGGATGCCGAACCAGAAATTCGGCATGGCGATGCCGATCTGCGCCCCCAGCATGACGCCCCAATCGCCGGGCCGGTTGTGATGGGCGGCGGCGAACACGCCGGTGGTCAGCGCAATGGCGATGGTCAGCACCATGGCCATGACCGCGAGCGGAATGGTGATAGCGATGCGGTCGACGATCAACTCGATGACCGGGACGGAATAGGTGTAGCTGTCGCCGAGATCGCCGGTCATGAAACCGGCAAGCCAGGTCAGGTAGCGCTCCGCGGCCGGCCGGTTGAGGCCGAGCTTCTCGCGCAAGGCGGCGACGGCGTCCGGCTCGGCATCGACCCCCAGCATGATCTGGGCCGAATCGCCTGGTAGCACTTCAAGCACAAGGAAAACCACCAGCGAGGTCGCCAGCAGGGTCGCCAGGAAGGCGAAAAGCCTTTGGGCGATGACCGCGCTCATCGCCGCCGGCGTTTCTCTTTCTGTGGAGCGAGCGCCCGTCCCAGCGCGGCGATGGTGGGCCGGTGCGACATGTCCATGCGGATGGGTGTGATCGCAATACGGCCCTGGTTAACCGCGCTCAAATCGGTGCCGGTCAGCGCTGCGTCTTCCGGCCGCAATCCGGCGATCCAGTAATAGGGCCGTCCGCGCGGGTCGGTGCCGGCTAGTAAATGGTTGCCGGTCTTGCGCCGGCCCTGGCGCGCGACGGCCAGGCCCTTCACATCGTTGGCGAGCCCGGGCGGGAAGTTGACGTTAATCAGCACGCCCTCGGGCCAACCCGTACGTGCCAGCCAGCGGATCGTATCGGCGGCGTGATGCTCGGCGGTCGACCAATGCGGGTGCTCGCCCGGCCGAAAATCCAAGCTGAAGGAGACCGCCGGTACGCCCAGCAAGGTCGCCTCCATGGCGGCAGCGACGGTGCCGGAATAGGAAACGTCCTCGCCCAGATTACCGCCGCGGTTGACGCCGGACAGCACCAAATCCGGCGGCTGTTCGCGTAAGAGATGGTTGATCGCCAGCATGACGCAATCGGTCGGCGTGCCGTCCACCGCATAGCGCTGGTCCGACACCTCGCGCAGAAAAAGCGGGCGTTGGAGCGTCAGCGAATGGCCCGCAGCCGATTGCTCGGTTTCCGGCGCCACCACCCAGACATCGGATGACAAGCTGCGAGCCGCATCCTCCAGCACCTTGAGGCCGGGGGCCTGGATGCCGTCGTCATTGGTAACCAGGATGCGCGCGCGACCGAGGTCAAGCGGCCAGCGCGCGCGTCGGCGTACTTGCGTCACTTCCAATAGACGTCGGTCAGGTCGTTGCTGGGCGACGGGCTATTCTCCCACAGTCCAACCAGATTGGCGCGCCAAACCGCGATCTTGGGTAGCTGGAACATGAACACGTTGACCGCGTCGAGCGCCAGGCGCTTCTGGATTTCCTGGAGGATGCCATTGCGCTCGGCCGGGTTGATCTCGCGGTCGGCGCGCTCGACCATGGCGGCTACATCCTTGTTGCCGGCATAGTTCCAATAGTAATTGTCGCGGCCATAGCGGTCGTAATCGAGCGCCTCGGTATGGGAGATGATGGTCAGGTCGTAGTCCTTGCGGGCTAGGACTTGATCCAGCCATTGCGCCCATTCCAGCGGCTCCAGCTTGGCCTGGATGCCGACCTTGGCGAGTTGGGCCGCGATCACCTCGCCGCCCTTGCGCGCATATTGCGGTGGCGGCAGGCGGAGCGTGACTTGGAAGCCGTTGGGATGCCCGGCCTCGGCGAGCAGCGCCTTGGCCTTGGCGGGATCATGGGGATAGACGCCGGTTAGGTCGATATAGGCCGGGTGTAGCGGCGAGAAATGGCTGCCGATCGGCGCGCCATAACCCGACATCACACCATCGATGATGGCGTGGCGGTCGACCGCAAGGGACAGCGCGCGGCGCACGCGCAAATCGTCGAATGGCTTTTTGGCGTTGTTGATCGCCAAGATGGTCTCGCCCTCGGTCATGCCGATCGAAACCTTGAAGCGCTTGTCCTTCTTGAACTGGGCGATCGCCTCGGCCGGCACGCCCAATGGGAAGGCGTCGAGGTCGCCGGCGAGCAGCGCATTGACCACGGCGTTGGGATCGGGGATGAAGCGGAACACCGTGCGATTGAGTTTGATCTTATCCTTGTCGCGATAGGTGTCGGCCTTGATCAACTCGACCCGGTCGCCCTTGACCCAGCGCGAGAATTTGAACGGGCCGGTGCCAACAGGATTGGTGCGGTTGTTAGCGACCGTCTTCTCCGAAACGATGGAGGAATCGCCGATCGCCAGCACATAAGGCAAGGTGGCGAAGGGGTATTTCAGCGTGATCGTGGCGGTCGCCGGATCGGGCGCTTCCACCTTATCGATGGCGCGGAACAGGTTGCGGCCCGGATTGGCCGCCGCCGGGTCCATGGCGCGGCGCAGCGAATAGACCACGTCTGCCGAGCTGAATGGGCTGCCGTCGTGATAGCGCACGCCGGTGTGCAGCTTGAACGTATAGACCAAGCCGTTGGGCGAGACGGTCCAGCTCTGGGCTAGCGCCGGCTTGATCGAACCGTCGGCGGTGATTCGCGTCAGGCCCTCGAGCAGATTGTTGGTGACGATCTCGCGGATGGCGGAGGCTGGGCTGACCGTGGGGTCGAGCACGGGTGGTTCGAGCACCATGCCGAGACGCACGGTATCGCGCGTGGCGGCAGGGGCCGAGACGGCGAAGCTGGCGACGGCGGCAAGCGCCAGCGCCGCGATCGTGAATTTTCTCATCTCGAACCTCCTCCTCGTCAATTCTTCGTTCCGCCATGGACCGAGCGATAACCCGGCATGGCGCCTAACGTATCGGCGGCCCAGACCGCGCGCATGACGGCGCGCGCCAGGCAATCGGCCGCGAGCGCGCCGATGCGCAGCAACCCCGCCGCGCCGTTCAAGTTACGCCGGCCGGTGGACAAGCAAAAGACTGTATCACCGTCGAACGGCGTGTGCACGGGGCGGATCGCCCGGGCCAAGCCGTCCTGAGCCATGATCGCCACGCGCGTAGCGTCCGCCTTGTCCAGGGACACATTGGTTGCGACGACGGCAATGGTGGTGTTCGAGGCGGCCTCGCCGATCATGGCCGGTGCGTTCAAGGGGATCTTGCATTCCGGCTCCAAATCGATCGGCAGATTTACTTGCGGCGCGCGCGGCCCGCCGGCCTCGCCCGCCTGCTCCAGGAACCAGGCCCAGAAACAGGGCGAACCCGGCATGGTCACGGCGCCGAAGGAGTTGACCGCGACGAGCGCACCGATCTGATCGCCTTCGTCGGTGACGATAGAGGCGCTGCCGATCCCGCCTTTCAGGCGTCCCGCACCGGCGCCAAGTCCTGCGCCTGCATTGCCCAGGGCGAATTGCCGGCCTGCCGCATCGGCGGCCCGTTGGCCGAGCCGGCGATAGGGCGGTTCCGCACCCCAGTTCTTGTCGCCGCCATTGGCGAGATCGAACAGGATGGCGCCGGGCACGATCGGCACGGGTCCGCCGCGGGTCGGATAGCCGCGTCCGCGCGCCGCCAGCCATAGGGCGACACCGTCTGCCGCCGCCAGACCGAAAGCCGAGCCGCCGCTCAGCACGACGGCATCGATCCGGTCGACCCGGCAGGTCGGGGCGAGCAAATCGGTCTCGCGCGTGCCCGGTCCTCCGCCGCGCACATCGACGCCGGCGGCGCAGGATCGGTCGGGCAGCACGATGGTGGTGCCGGTGCGCGCCGCCGCGTCTTCGGCATTGCCAACCGCAATGCCGTCCACATCGGTGATCAGGTTGAGCGGGCCCGGGCGGATCATGGCGATCTCGGACTCGGCGCGTCATCGACCCCCCACCATCGAACCGCGTTGCGGTTCGATCCTCCCCCACAAGGGAGGAGGGGGCGCACCTCATCTCCCTCCTCCCTTGTGGGATCGTGCCGCAAAGCGGGTCGATGGTGGGGTGGGGGGTGGTTGCCGTAGAACAACGCATCAAGCATCACGCACTACCTTCGCCAACGTCCTGGTCCCGCGTGAGGTTAAGGCCAAGCCCCGCGAGGGGGGGCACTGAAAGAACTCGATCAGAGATTGGGGCTGTTGCCGGCTGCGGCACATGTCGTCGAAGACAGGCGCGGCAACGACGACGACAGCTTCTTTGCCGTGACGAGTTATGCGCTGTGGCCCCTCGGCGATGGCACGCTCGAAAACTTCGCTGAAGCGGGTCTTGGCGTCCTGGAGTAGCCAGCGTCTCCTGGGGCGGAACGGTTTGTTTCGCAGGCGGGTTTTCATCGGTGCTGCATTCTAGTTAGCCAAGCGAAATATGATGTTAGCACACCGTCCAAACCTGCTTGACGCAAGGACGCCTCATCGCTCCAGCGCGATCCGCACGGGCTGATGATCGCTCGCATTGGTCTTGGTATCCACCGCAACCTCTTTCACCGCGCCCGCCAGTTCCGCGGAGACAAAGATGAAGTCCCGCGCGTGCGGCCCCTGAGGCCATTGGTCGGCGTCGTGGATGCCGCAGGTGGGATCGTGCGGCCGGTTGCCGTGGCGCGCAGTCCAGGCGTCGATCAATGCCGGCGTGTCGTCGGCGAAGGGGGCGAGCATGCGGGCGTAGTTGGGCTCATCCAAAGGAAAATTGAAATCGCCGCAGATCAACCCGGCGCTGGGGCGGGGCAGCGGCGCATAGGTTCCGCCGGCCTCGAGTGCCGGGCGACGTTCATTGGCGCTGGCTTCGGCGTGCATCTCGCGTAGGCGCTCGACCTGGGCCGTACGCTGGGTCTCGCTGTGGAACTCCAGGTGCGTGGTGACGATGCGCAAGGGGCCGGCACCGGTGTCTACCACCACCTCCAGCGCTTGCCGGCGCATGTGCTTGATGCCAGGCGCTGCGGGCTGGGGCAGGGGATGGACGATCACCTGGATCACCGGCAGCTTGGACAGGACCATGTTGCCGAATTGTTGGCGCTTGCCGTCCTCGGCACCGGCGAAATCGAGGGCCGGGCGAAACACCGGCGCGAATTCCGGCATGAGGGCGGCCAGCGCTGCTGCTTGGTCTTCGCCCTTGCCGCGATCCATCTCGGGCATGCCGACCGAAACCTCTTGAACGCAGAACACGTCCATCGGCCCCATGGCGCGCGCGGTCGCCACGATGCGCTCCAGGTCGAAACGGCCGTCGCAGCCGAGTCCGTATTGGATATTCCAGGTAACGATGGCGGTCATTTAATTCCGGCCTGTATGAAGGATTGCACGAATTGACGTTGGAACAGCAGAAAGGCGACCAGCAGCGGGGCAACCGACAGAAACGTCGCTGCCGTGATGATCGACCAATCGATGCCCTGGTCGGTCGAGGAAAAGACGGCGAGGCCCACCGTCAGCGGCCGGGTGGAGCCCGAGTTGGTCACAATCAGCGGCCACAAAAAATTGTTCCAGTGGTAGCTGACCGAGACGAGGCCATAGGCGACATAGATCGGCTTGGCGAGCGGCACATAGACCTTCCACAAGGTCTGGATCGGGCCGCAGCCTTCGACGCGCGCGGCCTCGTCCAACTCGCGCGGCACTGTTTTGAAGGTCTGGCGCATGAGGAAAATACCGAAGGCCGAGGCGATATAGGGCAGGGCCATGGCGATCGTGGTGTCGAGCACGCCCATGAGCCGCATGGTGCGATAGTTCTCCACGATCAGCACGTCGGGCATGATCATGAGTTGAGCCAGCACAAGCGCGAAGGCGATGTTGTGGCCGAAGAACTGGAAGCGCGCGAAGGCGTAAGCCGCCAACGATATCCGACATCAAGCCCTCGCCCTGTAGCCGCCATTGTTACGGATGGCGGATGACAGGAGAAGGCGCTTCAAACCCGGCGACCAGCCATCGGCAAGCCTCACGCCGGCTTCGCCACCGCGACGCCGATCATGCTGTCGCGCGTGACCAGCGCGGCCAGGCGCTCTGCGCTCCAGCCCTCGGTGCTGGCGGGACGGCGCGGCAAGACCAGGTAGCGCATGTCGGCAGTGCTGTCATGGACGCGCACAGTCATGTCGTTGGGCAAGCGGGTTCCGAATTCGGCCAGCACGGCACGCGGTTCGCGCACGGCGCGGCTGCGATAGGCGCGGCTTTTGTACCAATCGGGCGGGCGGCCCAGTACCGCGCGCGGGTAGCAGGAACACAGCGTGCAGACCACGAGGTTGTGGGCCTCTGTCGTGTTCTCCACCACGACCAGCCGGGTCACGCCCATGTCGATGCCCAGCTCGCGGCAGGCAGCGGATCCGTCGGCCAGCAGGCGCGCCTTGAAGGCCGGATCGGTCCAGGCCCTTGCCACGACGCGCGCACCCTGTTCGGGCGTGCGGCCGTCCATCGCCTCGATAGCGGCGCGGACTTCGTCGGCCGTGGTCACGCCCTTTTCGATCAGCAGCTCGAACACGGCAGTCGCCATGATCTGGTAATAGCCGAGCGGTCGGTCGTCATGATCGATGCGCACGGGATGGGCGTGGCCGTGATCATGCTCATGGTCGTGATCGCCATGGTCGTGGGTATGGGACATGGTGTGCCTCCCTCAAGCCGGATCGAGCCAGTGTTGGTAAATCTCGATGTCGATGGTGTCGGTTGTCGGCCCTCGATAATCGGGCCAGACGTGATTTTGGGCGAAGCGCACGCGATAGAGCGGCTGACGCGGTCGGCCCGTTCGGCCGAACGCCAGTTCCTCGGGATTGCCGAAGGCGCCGCACGACCGCTCGATGACGCCGGATTTGCCGCGAATGTAGTGGGGGGTGCGGATATGGCCGGGCGGGTGGATTGCGATCACGCGGACCCGGTCGCCCGGCCGGAAGTGCGTGGGTGCCGCGGGATCGGCGGTAATCTTGGTCGGGGACGCCGGTTTGGTCTTGGTGCGGGCCTCTGCCGGAATTCTGCGTTTGGCTGCGGTCTTCCGCTCGGTTTTGCGCCCGGCTTTGGGTCCAGCTTCGCGCATGGGGGCCTTACGACCCGGTTTTTTCGCCGCTTTCACGACCCGGCCTTACGTTCGCTAGCCAGGCCGGCCTCGACGGCCGCCATTTTGCGACCGAGTTCCTCGGCGGTGAACACGCCGCGCTCCAGCATGTTCTGAGTGATGGAGGCGATCCAGCGCTCGTAATAACTCATGCGATCATAGGCGTCGGGGCCGAGTTGCTCGATCGCCCGGCGAAGTTGATCGACCCGAAGAAGCTGACGCTTTTGGTCGGACAGTAGCATTAGTAGTGCGTCCGTCCGCTTCTCCCACAAGCTGTAGTCATGCTCGGTTAGCTCGACTGAACCGGCGGGCTCTCCGCCCATGTCGTGATGCGCGCGCATGGCGCCCTCCCTATCGCAGTCGATCCATCGGCGCAGTATCCGAACTTGACGACGCGGACGCAAGCGCATGGGGAAAGATGACGTAGAAGTGTCAGAGGTCGCTTGCGAAATGGCGGTTTTCGGCGTAAGACAGCCGCCGAAATGAATCCATTCGGTCTGGAATTTTTTGCCCGGGTCGACCGTTAGAGGCGATGGAGCGGCGGGTTCGATGCGAACGTGCCTGGGGGCGCGACGACGCTAAGCAAGAAACCGGTGGTACGGAAGCTTCGCGCAAAAATGAACGACCGACGAATACTGGTGACGGGCGGCGCCGGTTACATCGGCAGCCATGCCTGCAAAGCGCTGGCGAAGGCCGGGTTCACGCCGATTGCCTATGACAATCTCTGCGCGGGCCATCGCGAGGCCGTGCAATGGGGCCCGCTGTTCGAGGCCGATCTGGCCGATCGCGCGCGGCTGCTCCAGGTGCTGCGCACCGAGAAAATCGCGGCGGTCATGCATTTTGCCGCCTTTGCCTATGTCGGCGTGTCCGTGCGCGATCCCGCGACTTACTTTCAAAACAACGTGGTAAACACGCTCGGCTTGCTCGATTGCATGCGCGAAGCCGGCGTGAATACCATTGTGTTTTCGTCGACCTGCGCCACCTACGGCACGCCGGACCGCGTTCCGATCGACGAGACCCAGGCGCAGCGGCCGATCAATCCCTACGGCGAATCCAAGCTGTTCGTGGAGCGTGCGCTCCATTGGTATGGCGGCGCCTATGGACTGCGCTGGGCGGCTCTGCGCTACTTCAACGCAGCCGGCGCCGATCCCGATGGCGCCATCGGCGAGGATCACGAGCCGGAGACCCATCTGATCCCGCTCGCCATTCAGGCGGCGCTTGGCCAGCGTGCCGGGCTCGATGTGTTCGGCACCGACTGCCCCACGCCCGACGGCACTGCCATCCGCGATTACATCCACGTCAACGATCTGGCCGACGCCCATGTCCTGGCGCTGGGCAAGCTGATGGCAGGCACCGCCGCGCTGCAACTCAATCTTGGGACCGGGCGCGGCCATTCCGTGCGCGCCGTGATCGAGGCGGTCGAGCGCATTACCGGGCAGCGTGTCGCGCAACGCCTGTCGCCGCGCCGGGCGGGCGATCCGGCGGAGTTGGTGGCCGACGCGCGCCGTGCCAACGAGACATTGGGTTGGCGGCCGGCCTTGTCCGATCTCGACACCATCGTGCGCACGGCGGCGGCGTGGCATGGCCGTGCCGCCCAGCCGCGCCGCGCGGCGGTCTGAGGCGTCGCCATGCCATCCGCTATCGCGCCCTCAGGAATGATTTCACGACTTCGCGCGTTATGGTCGCGCGTGCCGACCGACCGATTGGCCAAACACGGTCGGCGCGGCACGGTACGCAACACCTGAGGCGGAAGCGCATCCCATGAACGCGATTCAGATCAACGAAATGCAGGCCGCCTTGCTCCATACACCTGTCACACCGACCGACGTCGCCATCCTGGGCACCGGCGGACGCATCGTCGTCCACGGCAAGTCCTTTTTCCGCGGCACCGAGAAATTTTTCGTCAAGGGTGTCACCTACGGCCCCTTCTCGAACGCCAGCCACGGCGCTCAGTTTCCCGAACGCGCCATGGTCGAGCGCGATTTCACGCTGATGCGCGAGCTTGGCGCCAACACCTTCCGCGTCTTCACCGTGCCGCCGAACTGGCTACTCGATATCGCAGCGGAGAAAGGGCTGCGCTGCCTGATCGGTCTGCCCTGGTCCCAGCACATCGCCTTCCTCGACAGCGAGACCGAGCGCCGGCGCATCCGCGAGACCGTTAGGGCCGGAGCCATGCAGAGCCGCGGCCACGATGGCGTCTTCGCCTATCTCGTCGGCAACGAAATCCCGCCTGACATGGTGCGTTGGCACGGCGCCAAGCGCACCAGCGCCTTCCTCAAAGAGATCGCTGACGTCGTTAAGGACGTGGACGCCGCCAATCTGGTCAGCTACGCCAATTTCCCCTCGACCGAGTATCTGACGGTCGAATTCGCCGACTTCCTCGCGTTCAATGTCTATCTTCATCACCAGCCCGAGTTCGGCAAATACCTCGCCCGCCTGCACAATTTGGCGGTCGACCGGCCCCTGGTGTTGACCGAGTTCGGCATCGATTCCATGCGCCTCGGCACGGATATGCAGGCGCTCACTTTAGGCTGGCAAGTGCCGACCGCGTTCGGCGCCGGCGTCGCCGGTACCTTCGTGTTCTCCTGGACCGATGAGTGGTTCACCGGCGGCCACTTGATCGAAGACTGGGCGTTCGGTCTGGTCGATCGCGAGCGCAATCGCAAGCCCGCCTTCCAGGCCGTGCAAAAGGCCTATACGGGCACGCTGCCGCCGCGCCTGCCGGACTACCCCATGGTTTCCGTCGTGGTCTGCGCCTACAACGCCGAGCGCACCATGGAAGCCTGCCTGGACTCGCTGCGCGAGTTGAACTACCCGAATTACGAAGTCGTCGTGATCAATGACGGCTCCAAGGACGGCACGCTGGCGATTGCGGAGAAGTTCGACTACTGCCGCATCATCAGTCAGGAAAACAAGGGGCTCTCGGTCGCGCGCAATGTCGGCGCCGGGGCGGCCAAGGGCGACATCATCGCCTATACCGACAGCGATTGCGTCGCCGATCCGGATTGGCTGACCTATCTGGTCGCCAAGATGCAGGCGGCCAATTTGTCCGCGGTCGGCGGGCCGAACTTCCCGCCGCCGGAAGATTCGCTTGTGCCATCTGCCGTTGCCGTGTCGCCGGGCGGGCCGACCCATGTGCTGTTGTCCGACGACGAGGCCGAGCACATCGCGGGCTGCAATATGGCGTTTCGCCGCGAGGCGCTGGAGCGGGTCGGCTGGTTCGATCCGCTATATCGCGCTGCCGGCGACGACGTCGACATGTGCTGGCGCCTGCAAAACGCCGGTTACAAGATCGGCTTCAGCCCAGCCGCCGTGATTTGGCACTACCGGCGTAACACGGTGGAAGCCTATCTCAGCCAGCAGCGCGGTTACGGCAAGGCCGAGGCGCTGGTCTATAACAAGCATCCCACGCGCTTCAATCTGTTCGGCCAGGCCCGTTGGCTCGGCCGCATCTATGGCGATCTTTCCGCCTCGTTCCTGCTGTCGCGCCAACCCCTGATCTATTCCGGCGTGTTCGGTCGCGGCATGTTTCAGACGCTCTACGAGCCGCCATCATCGCTCGCCGCTTTCCTGCCGCTGACGCTGGAATGGAATGTGGTCGCTGCCCTGCTGCTGGGCAATGCCGCCGTGTGGGGCGGTTGGGCCTGGCTGGGCGTGACGCCCTTGTTGGTGACCTGGACGCTGTGCATCGCCAGCGCACTCCGCGCGCCGGTGGACGAGCGGTTCACGGGCCTGCGCGCCCGCGCGCTGATCGCGCTGCTGTGCTATCTCGGCCCCATCGTGCGCTCGTGGGAACGCATGAAATGGCGCGCCCGCACGCTCAACGAATCGGATACCACCCAGCTTGAAGAGGTCGCGCAGCGTCCGCGGATCGCCTGGCTCGAGCGCGCCATGTATCTGGCCTACTGGTCCGAACAGGGCCACGAGAAGGAAACTTTGCTGACCGGTGTGATCGACTATCTGGCGCCGCGCAAATATTTCGTCGTCACCGACCAGGGTTGGGACGACTGGGATCTCAAGATCGCCCAGGGCCTATGGGCGCGCGGCTTGATCAAGGTCGGAACCGAGAATCACGGCGGCGACAAGCGCCTGTTGCGCGTGCGCTGCCAACTTCGGCTGTCGCGGCTGTCCACCTTCCTGTTGCGCCTCTATGCCGTGATCGGACTGGGTGCGCTGGCGCTCGGCGTGCCCAGCGTGGCGGCCGGCATTGGACTGATTGCCTTGATCAACGGCGCCACCATCGCGCACCAGAACATCCGGCTCGGCCGCATCCTGTCGCGCGTGCTCGATCGGGTTGCGCGCGGGGCCGGTTTGGCCGCGGCGATCAATCGCGGCCGGCCGGCGGAATAGAGATTTCATCATGGCCGGGGGAGCAACCCGCCGCGCCCTAATCCGGGTGCTGCCCTATCTGACGCCCTATCGCTGGCCGTTCCTGTGGGCGTTCGGCTTGATCTTCCTGACCACGGCCTTCGAGCTGTTGAAGCCTTGGCCGCTGCAGATCGTCATCGATCACGTGCTAGGCGGCCAGCCGACTCCGGCCCATCTCGCCGCCTTCGACGACAAGGCGTCGCTGATGCTACTCGCTTGCGGCGGCATTGTGGTCGTGCAGTTCGGCCTGAGCGCCATCACGCTGCTCTACAACTATCTGACCATCAAGATCGGCCAGAACATGGTCAACGATCTGCGCGGTCGGCTTTATGCCCATCTGCAGCGCTTGTCGCTCATGTTCCACAGCCGCCGCCAGGTTGGCGATCTGCTCTACCGGTTGACTGCCGATTCCTATGCCATGCAGGCGCTGATCATGAATGGCGTCCTGCCCATGCTGTCGGCTGCCGTTTTGCTCGTCGGCATGTTCGTGATCATGATCCGCCTCGACCTGGTCATGACCCTGGTGGCGCTGGTTGTCTGCCCGATGCTGGTCGGCATCATCCTGCTGCTCAACAAGCACATCATCGACGCCGCGGTCAGCGCCAAGGACCAGGAAAGCGCGGTCTATTCGCTGGTTAGCTGGTCGATCTCGGCGATCCGCGTCGTCCAGGCCTTTACCAAGGAGGCCGACGAGCACGCTCGTTTCATGCAGGCGAGCCAGGCCAGCCTCAGCGCCAATCTCAAGCTTTATAGCCTACAGACCTTCTACTCCGGCGCGGTCCATGTGGTGATCGCGGGCGGTACGGCGATTGTGGTGTGGTTCGGCGCCCGTGCGGTCATGGGCGAGGTGCTGACGCTGGGTCAGCTCGTCGTCTTCATCGCCTATCTGGCGGCGCTCTATCAGCCGATTGACAATTTGACCCAGACCTATGGCTTGCTCCAGGCCGCGCGTATCGGCGTCGGCCGGGTGTTCGAGATCCTGGATATCGAAGCCGATCTCAAGGACGGCACGGTTACCTTTCCATCCGAAGGCGCACGCGGCGAACTGGAATGGAAGGATGTGGAGTTCCGCTATCGCGAGGATATTCCGGTCGTGCGCGGCGTCAGCCTGGCGGTCAAGCCGGGCGAGCGCATCGCGGTGGTCGGGCCGACCGGTTCGGGCAAATCCACCCTGCTCAGCATGCTGCCCCGCTTCTTCGATCCGTCCCAGGGCGCGGTGTCGATCGATGGGCGCGACGTGCGCGAGTACACCATCAAATCGCTACGCTCGCAGATTTCCCTGGTCCTTCAGCCGCCGCTGGTTTTCCCGTTGTCGATCCGCGAAAACATCGCCTATGGCCGGCCCGGCGCCACGGCGCTGGAGGTCGAGCAGGCCGCCCGTTTGGCGCGCATCCATGATTTCATTGCCGGCTTGCCCGATGGCTACGATACGCGGATCGGCGAGGCCGGCATTCAGCTTTCCGAGGGCGAGAAGCAGCGCGTGACCATCGCGCGCGCCATGTTGCGCAACAAGCCGATCCTGATCTTGGACGAGCCGACCTCCGCGCTCGACGCCGATACGGAATCCACGATTATGGACGCGATCGAGCGGCTGACCGAGGGCCGCACGACCTTGATCATTGCGCACCGCCTGTCCACGGTGCGCCTGTGCGATCGCATCGTCGTGCTGGAAGAGGGGCGCGTTGTCGAGTTCGGTATCTTCTCCGAATTGATGGCACGGGCAGGGGGCGCCTTCGCCCATCTCTACAATACGCAATTCCGACCGCTTGAAGACCGGAAGAGCGCGGCCCTGCCAGCGCCAGGGAAAGATGGCGCGGCGTAAGACCGTCCTGGTCCTTCATTTCGCCGGGCTAATGCCGCTCGCCGGTATCGCTTGGCAGGCCATGCATTACGTTCTCGGTCTGCGCCGATTGGGCTACGACGTCTGGTATGTCGAGGACAACGGCGTCAACCCGTATTCGCCGAAAGAAAATCAACTCGTCTGGGACAGCACGGAGAATATCGCCTTCGTCACTGCCATGATGGCGCGCCATGGCCTATCCGACCGCTGGGCCTACTGGGACCCGGTGAAGGAAGGGTCTTGGCGCGGCGTTTCGCGCGACCGGCTGATGGCGCTCTATGGCGAGGCCGATGCGCTGGTCAATCTATGCGGCGCTACCAAGCTGCGCGAGGAGCATATGAAATGCCCCGTGCGCATCTATATCGACACCGATCCCGTCTATGCCCAGGTCAAGCTGGATCAGCAGGATGCCTATTACCTCGACTATGTGGACTCCCACACCCATCTGTTCACTTATGGCGAGAATCTGGGTGCCGCCGACTGCCCTGTGCCGCTTGGCGCGCGCACCTGGAACAAGACCCGCCCGCCTGTGGTGCTAGACCAATGGCAACCCGATTACGGCCGCACGCCCGACTGCTTCACCAGCGTCGCGACCTGGCAAAACAAGGGCAAAAATCTGCGCTTCCAGGGCGAAACTTATCAGTGGTCGAAGCACGTCAACTTCCTGCGCTTCCTCGACTTGCCGCGGCGCACGCAGCAATGCTTCCGCCTCGCCATGATCACGCCCGACGCCAAGGTCAATGCCGAGGTTGCCGCGCACGGTTGGCGGTTTGAAGACCCGATCGCGGTTAGCGCCAGTATGGACAGCTATGCCGATTTCATTCGCGATTCCCGCGGCGAGTTTACGGTAGCGAAGGACATCTATGTGCGCCCGCGCAGCGGTTGGTTCAGCGACCGCTCCGTCAGCTACCTCGCCGCCGGCCGCCCTGTCATCACCCAGCGAACGGGCGCGGAGAAATACGTGCCCGCTGGCCGCGGTCTGTTCAACTACGACGATTGGGATGAAATCCTGTCCGCCGTGGACGCCATCAACGCCGATTACGGCGCCCATTGCCGTTGGGCGCGCGAGATCGCGGCGGAATATTTCGACAGCGACAAGCTGTTGAAGGACATGATGGACCGGGCGGGCGTGTAACCTGGCCGGTGCGCAGATGATTGAACCACAGAGACACAGAGGCTCTCGGCGAAGCGAAGCTTCGCCTGCCGCCAGCGCAAGCGCAGCTTGCGCGGAAGGCACAGAGAAGCGCGGTTTGCGCGCTATGCACGCGCGGATTCTTTCTTTTCTTCTTTCTCTGTGTCTCTGCGTCTCTGTGGTGAAATTTTGTTCACCCGCACAAGCCTGTGCCGACTACGACCAGGCGCGGAATAGTCGCTGGTCGGTCGCGCGGGTCGATGGCGCGGCGTGGCTGATGACGCCATGCGGCGAACGTTTCTTCTCCATCGGCGTCAACGTGCTCGACGGTGGCGACAAGAAACCGGGCGCCCGCGAGCGGAATTCCTATACATGGTCCAGCTTCCATCCCAGCCTGGATGCCTGGATCGCGGCAACCCGCGAGCGGCTTGGTGCCTGGGGCTTCAATTCGGCTGGCAGCTGGTCCGTGCTACCCCAAGATATCCGCCTGCCCAGCATTCCGAACCTGGAACTCGGCCGCAATTCGCGCTTCCACTGGTTCGACCCCTTCGATCCCGCGACCGAAGCCGAAATGTTGCGCCAAGCCGAGCGGTTGACTCGGCCCTTCCGCGGCAGCCCCTGGCGCATCGGCTATTTCTCCGACAATGAGGTTGGCTGGTGGAACGGTGCGCTGTTCAATTATTTTATTCGTGCCCGTGCTGCCAATCATACAAAGCAACGCCTGATCGCGATGCTGCGCGAACATTACGGCGATAACTGGCAGCGTTTCGCTGCGGATTGGGTGGTGCCGGACGGCGTCGCCTCGTTCGACGGTCTGCTTGCCCATGAGCGAGAGCTGATCCGCCTTAAGCCTGGCGGGGCCGGCATCCACGCCGTGCGGCGTTGGACGGGGATCATCACCGATCGCTACTACCGGCTCGTGCGCGCCAGCCTCAAGGCGGCTGATCCCGACGCCCTCGTCTTCGCCGATCGCCTGCCCATCTATTATGACCCCGTGGCTGTGCGCGCTATGGCGCCCCATGTGGATGTCATTACCACCAACTACAATGTCGATTCCCCCGATGGCTGGTTGGCGCCCTATTTCTTCGAGGGGCTCAAACGCTTGGCTCCGGGTAAGCCGGTACTGATTTCCGAATGGTTCTTCGCCGCTCATGAAAATCGCACCGGCAATGTCAACAACGGCCATCTCATGACCGTACGCACCCAGGCCGAGCGCGCCGCCGGTGCCGCCCAAGCAACACGCAACTTCGCTGCCGATCCCGCCATTCTCGGCCTGCACTGGTTCCAATGGCACGACCACCCCCCGGGCGGGCGCGAGGATGGGGAGGATTATAATTTCGGCTTGGTAGATTCTCTCGACCGGCCCTATGCCAGGCTGATCGAGGCGCTCGCCCAAGCCAATGGCGAAATCGCCGCCATCCATGCCCGCTCGGCTCAGATGCCGGCGCGCAACGATGGCAGGTCGATCCCCAAGGCGGCAATCACGATAGGCGACAAGAGTTTGGCGGATTGGCCCAAGCCGCTTTCCCTCAGACCGGGCATCGAGGCCAACCCGGGCGAGGTACCCTTCGGCGAGTTCCATCTGGCCTGGGACAATGCCGGCTTGTCGCTGGCGCTGATCGCCATGGATTATTACGACCCCATGATCCTGGCGGTCGGCAACAGCTTCCCGCTGGAAGAGGCCTTCCGGGTCGATCTGGCCATCGATGCCGGCGCGGGCCCCCGTCGCTTCGTCCTTCACATAGTTCCGCCACGCGTCTTTCCGCCAAAGCGCGCACCCGCCTTCGCGGCCCGGCTATGCCGGATCGACGGCGCGTCCTGCCGTGACGTCCCGGGCGGCAAGACCAGTTATTTCGGTTCCGACCAGCCCCGCATCACGGCGGAGATGGCATTGCCTTGGTCGGCGCTGGGCCTCTCGGCGCCGCCGCGCGATGGCGTGAAGCTGGCGCTTGGTGCTACGGCTTTCCATCGCTCGCGTTGGATGAGTTGGGGCGGCCGGCCGGTCGAGGAGTTGATGAACGATCCCGCATCTTGGCGCCGCCTCTCGCTCGGGCCTGCCGCGCCACCCTCTGCCAATCAGGTCGTTCCATGAGCCGTCGCAAGATCGTCGTTGTGCTTCATTATTTCGGCCAGATGCCGCTGGTGGGCGTGGCCATGGAGGGCATGCATTACGTGCTCGGCCTGAAGCGGCTGGGCTATGACGTGTGGTATGTCGAAGACAACGGTGCCAATCCCTATTCGCCGCAACAGAATAGCATCCACTGGGACAGCCGCCACAACTGGGGCTTTATCAAAGGCCTGATGGAGCGCTTCGGCATGGCCGATCGCTGGGCCTATTGGGACCCGACCCAGCCGGAGTTGTATCAGGGTCTCGGCCGCCAGCGCGTGTTCGAGCTGTTCGCCGGCGCCGACGCGCTGATCAATCTATGCGGCACCACGATCATGCGCGAGGAGCATATGAAATGCCCGGTGCGCGTGCTCGTCGACACCGATCCCGGCTTCGAGCAGATCAAAATGGCGGCGGGCGATGCCGGCAGCCGCGCCTATATCGACGCCCACACCCATCACTGGACGATCGGCGAGAATCTCGGCGCGGCCGACTGCCCCGTTCCGCTCGGCCATATCAACTGGATTCGGACGCGGCCGCCAGTTGTGCTCGATGCGTGGCAGCCGGATTACGACACCGCGACCAGCCATTACTCGACCATCGCGACTTGGCAGCACGGCGCCAAGAACATCGAACTCGGCGGCGTCAGCTATCAGTGGTCGAAGCACGTCAATTTCCAGCGCTTTCTCGACCTACCCAGCCGGCGGCGCGAGAAATTCCGCTTGGCCATGATAACGCCGAACCCAGAGGTCGATCGCACGGTGCGCGATCGCGGCTGGGATTTGGTGGCGCCCGTGCCGGTATCCGATACATTCGATCACTATGCGGCGTTCATCCGCGCCTCGCGCGGCGAATTCACGGTTGCCAAGGATATCTATGTTCGTCCGCGCACCGGTTGGTTCAGCGACCGCAGCGTCTGCTATCTGGCCTCGGGCCGGCCGGTGATCACCCAGGCGACCGGCTTCGAGGCCCATGTGCCCACGGGCCGCGGCTTGTTCCATTTCCACGATTGGGACGACATCTTCGCCGCGCTCGATGCCATCGAAAGCGACTATGCCGGCCAGTGCCGGGCGGCGCGCGCGGTCGCGGGCGACTGCTTCGACAGCGACAAGGTGCTCAAGCGGTCGATGCAGGCAATCGGGCTGTAGGCCGAAGCCTCGATCTCGCGGGCATCGCCAATGTCACTGCTATGACTCGACGAGGGATGGTCAGCGGTAGGCGAGACACCATCCGGGTGCTTGAAGCCAGCAGCGATCCCTAGGGATATCGTTGTGCCGATAGAGGCGTGCAACGTCCTGCCACCTGCCATTGACTAATGCCGCGGCCAGCGCGGCCTCGGAAACCTCATCGCGTTCGTTTTCGCAGGGGATGATCGCAACCGGGGAAATCCACGTCGCGTGAAACTCAGGCATCCGGCGCTCGATGCGGAAAAACGCCCCTCGCCTTGCGATCGGAACGGGGGGATCGTTGTGCATGAAGCCCTTGTTCGACGTCAGCGGTAGGATGAGACGCCCGCCTTCGGCCAGCCGGTCGAGCCAGGCATCGGCGGGCCGGGTCACGCCAGCATTGACGTAGATGACAGGTGACTGGCTTCCGCTGGGGCGGGCGCATTACCTGGCTCTATGCCGCGCACAACCCGAATGTGAAGGCGGGCGTCGCATGGTATGGCCGCCTGGTCGGTCAGCCCAACGCCATGTCGCCCAAGAACCCGATCGACCTGGTCCGGGACCTCAAGGCCCCTGTGCTCGGGCTCTACGGTGCTGCCGACCAGGGCATCCC
>SHVW01000032.1 GCA_009694085.1 Alphaproteobacteria bacterium | reverse complement strand
TCGCCATGGTGGTCGCCTCGGGCCTGGTCTGGGCGGTCACCAATATTCAGGCCAAGCGCCTGGCCGGCGTCGATGCCAACACGGTGACGGCCTATGTCGCGCTATTCGCCGCGCCCCAGGCGTTGCTGGCCTCGCTGGTGTTCGAGGAGGGACAGATCGAGGCCATCGCCGGCGCGGGATGGCACGCGGTGGCGGCGATCGCCTATCTCAGCGTCGTCGTCTCCATCATCGGCTACGCCGTGTGGTACCGCATGGTGCGACTCTATCCGATCAACGCGGTGACGCCCTTCGCGCTCCTCATTCCCGTGATCGGCATCGCGTCGAGCGCCATCGTGCTGGGCGAGCAGCTGACCTGGCAATCGGTGCTCGGCAGCGCCATGACCTTGATCGGCGTGGCGATCATCGTGATCCGGCGGCCGGGACTGGCGGAGCCCAGGCCTTAGGGCCGGCCGCACTCACGTTGACGCGAGGCGGCCGGAAGCGGCGGTGGGCGCGGGATCGGTGACGATGCTAGGCTGCCGTCAGAGATATGAACCGAGGAGTGCCATCCCATGTCCAATCTCGTGCCGCCGCATGGTGCGAAAACCTTGAAGCCGCTCTTGCTGACCGCGGCCGAGCGTGCCGAAGAAATCAAGCGCGCCGAGAAGCTAAAGCGGGTCCCGCTCTCGAGCCGCGAGGTCTCCGACCTGTTCATGCTGGCGATGGGGGCCTATACGCCGCTCGACGGTTTCATGGGCGAGCGGGATTGGCGCGGCTGCTGCGTCGACATGAAGCTGTCGACCGGCCTGTTCTGGCCGATCCCGATCACGCTGTCCTGCGGCCAGGACCTGGCGGACAGCATCGGGATCGGCGAGGAGGCGGCGCTGGTCGACGGCGAGAACAGCGACATACTGGGCGTGCTGAAAGTCAGCGAAAAATACAAGATCGATAAGGAACTGGAATGCGCCCGCGTGTTTCGCACCACCGATCCGGCCCATCCCGGCGTGCAGAAGGTGATGGAACAGGGCCCGGTCAATCTGGCCGGCCGCGTCACGGCGCTGTCGGAGGGGCATTATTCAAAGACCTACCAGGGCCTCTATTACCGGCCGGCGGAAACCCGGGCGATGTTTCGAGACAAGGGCTGGTCGAAAGTGGCGGCGTTCCAAACCCGCAATCCCATGCACCGCAGCCATGAACATCTGGCCAAGATCGCGATCGAGGTTTGCGATGGCGTCCTGGTCCACCAAGTCCTCGGCGCCCTGAAGCCCGGCGACATTCCGGCCGAGGTCCGGGTCCAAGCGATCGACGCGCTGGTCCGCCACTATTTCGTGCCCGGCACGATCGTCCAGGCCGGCTATCCCATCGAGATGCGTTACGCCGGCCCGCGGGAGGCCCTGCTCCACGCAGTGTTCCGGCAGAATTTCGGCTGCTCGCACCTGATCGTCGGGCGCGACCATGCCGGCGTCGGCACGTATTACGGACCCTTCGATGCCCACCATATCTTCGACACGCTGCCGCCGGGCAGCATGGAAATTCAGCCGCTGAAGATCGACGTCACCTTCTATTGCTATAAATGCAACGGCATGGCGACCGGCAAGACGTGCCCGCACGACGCCGAACACCAGCTCGCGATCTCGGGAACCCGGCTGCGCGAGATGTTCTCCAAACACGAAACCATTCCGCACGAGTTCAGCCGGCCGGAAGTGGTGGAGGTTTTGCAGGCCTACTATGATCGCCAGGGCTAGCGGTGCGCTCGGCCTCACGCTTGGCTCGGCCCAAGTTCCTTTCATGAGGCGACCAATTGACAGGCCGTCGCCATTATATTAGGAACGATTCATAGACGCTCGCACGAGAGACTTGCCAAGTATGCAAACCTCGCGCGCGGGTCATTGGGGGGCCGCTGAACCAGCTACGTGCAGGGTTGGCAGAGGGGGGAACTTGCGAACGCCTCGGGCGCATGCCCTTAGGCCCGTTCGCTGCCATTTCCTTTACACAAGATGGACGACATCCGGGAAAATGCCGGCGGGGTTCAACCGCGTCGCCGGCGCGGTTGGTTTTTCGGAACCGCCTCGCCGTCGATTTCTGCGTCGGTCATGAGCGGCTAACATCGGGGTAAGCCAATGTTCACCAGCAATCCATTTGCCGTGCTTTCCGCGTCCATATCGCCCGCCGTCATGCAGACATATGTCGTCGTCATGATCGTCCTGGTTGTGGCCGGCACGCTGTTCGACATCGTGCATAAGGGGAGCGCTAAATACTTCTTCGACAATTGGCGGAAGTCGAAAAGCAAAGGGTCGCGCCAGCTTGGCAGTGGCGAATTGGCGTCGCTCGCCATCAAAACCGGTCTGGTCGAGGTTCTGACATCCTCGGAATTCTGCAATGCGCGGCGTCGCATCGCTCACCTGCTGACCATGTACGGTTTCTTGGCCTACGTCATCGCCACCGCCATCATGGTGTTCGCCTATCCGACGCCCGCGACTCCGACGCCCGCCATCCTGCCGCAACTTTGGTGGATCGGCGGCCTGTTGGTTTGCCTTGGCGGCTACTGGTTCTGGTTCTTCATTCGGGTCGACGTCGTCGCCGAGGGCAGCTCGCCCTTCCGCGTCATGCGCGCGGACCTGTTCATCCTCTCGCTGCTGGCGAGCGTCACCTTGGGTCTGATCTGGGCCTATCTGCAGGCGCGCGGCAGTTCCTGGACCACCGTCCTCCTCGGCTTGTATCTCATCGCCACGACGGTGCTGTTCGGGTCGGTGCCGTGGTCCAAGTTCTCCCATATGTTCTTCAAGCCCGCGGCGGCTTTCGAGAAGCGGGTTTCCAACGCCAACGGCTTCAGGAGCAATCTGCCCGCGCCCGCCGACAAGCCTGAACAATTCGGCAGTGCCCGCACCCAGCCCCGTCACTACTGACCGGCCCATCACAGGTCTTCGGTACAGGAGATAGAGACATCCCATGCCAACATTCGTCTATATGACCCGATGCGACGGTTGCGGACATTGCGTCGATATCTGCCCGTCCGACATCATGCACATCGATAAAACCCACCGCCGCGCTTACAACATCGAGCCGAATATGTGTTGGGAGTGCTATTCCTGCGTGAAGGCCTGCCCGCAAGACGCCATCGACGTCCGCGGCTATGCCGACTTCGCCCCGCTGGGCCACAGTGTCCGGGTGCTTCGGGAAGAGGCTAAGGGGACCATTTCATGGAAGGTCAAGTTCCGGGACGGCCGCGAGAAGAATTTCGAGTCCCCGATCCGGACGACGCCTTGGGGATCGATCAAGGGGCCGGCCGAATACGATGCGCCCCGCCCCGAGGATTTCAATAAACAGGAACTCGCGCACGAACCGGAAGCGCTCAACATCGCCGGGGGATTGCCGGCGTTGCGCCCGGATCAACTCAAGCTGGGAGTGGTCTGATGGGGTTGTTCGGACGCAGGAAAACGGTTTTCGTTGACGCGGACATCCTCGTCATCGGCGGCGGCATGGCCGGCTGCGGAGCAACGTATGAGTCCAGGTACTGGGGGCGCGATCTGAAGATCGTCTGCGTCGAGAAGGCGAACATCGAGCGCAGCGGCGCCGTCGCCCAAGGTCTCTACGCCATCAATTGCTACATGGGCATGCAATGGGGCGAGAATAAGCCCGAGGACCATGTCCGCTACGCCCGCAACGACCTCATGGGCCTGGTGCGCGAGGATCTGGGCTACGACATCGCCCGGCACGTGGACTCCACGGTGCACAAGTTCGAGGAATGGGGCCTCCCGATCATGCGGGACCCGAAAACCGGACGGTACCTGCGCGAAGGCAAGTGGCAGATCATGATCCACGGCGAAAGCTACAAGCCGATCGTCGCCGAGGCCGCCCGCAAGGCCGCGACCAAGGTCTACAACCGAATCATGGTCACCCACCTGTTGATGGACAAGACCAAGGCCAACCGGGTCGCCGGCGCAGTTGGGTTCAACGTCCGGACAGGCGATTTCTACGTGTTCCGCGGCAAGGCCGTCATCGTCGCCGCCGGCGGCGCCTCGCACATTTTCAAGCCGCGTTCCGTGGGCGAGGGCATGGGGCGGACCTGGTATGCGCCCTGGAGCAGCGCGTCCGCTTACGCCTTGCCAATCCTGGTCGGCGCCAAGATGACGCAGATGGAAAACCGCATCGTCTTGACCCGTTTCAAGGACGGCTACGGCCCCGTCGGTGCTTACTTCCTCCACCTGAAGACGCACACCGAAAACGCCTATGGCGAGGAGTACGAGTCCAAGTGGTACAACCACACCAAGGAATTGGTGGGCAACTACATCGACCGGCATCCGGTACCGACTTGCCTCAGGAACCACGCCATTCTCGAAGAGGTCAAGGCCGGCCGCGGTCCCATCCGCATGGTGACCAAGGAGGCCTTCAAGGACCCGCACAAGGAGACCATCGGCTGGGAGAATTTCCTGGGCATGACGATCGGGCAAGCGGTCGTCTGGGCGTCGCAGAATATCGACCCCAAGCATACCAATCCCGAGCTGACCACGTCCGAGCCCTATGTCATGGGCTCGCACGCCACCTGCTCCGGCGCCTGGGCAAGCGGACCGGAAGACTACGCCCCCGCAGAATACCAGTGGGGCTACAATCGCATGATGACGGTCGATGGACTTTTCGGCGCCGGCGACACCATCGGCGGCACCGCTCACAAATTCTCGTCAGGCTCCTTCACGGAAGGCCGGATCGCCGGCAAGGCGGCGGTCAAGTACGTCAAAGACATGGAGAAAGACCCGCCTCAGGTCAGCGAACAGGAATATCGGGATCTCGAACAGACCATCTTCCAGCCGTTGGAGACCTACCGGGTCGGCCGCAACGAGATCACCGCCGGAACCGTTTCGCCGCACTACATTCTGCCGATTCACGGTCTTCAGCGTCTCGAAAAGATCATGGACGAGTATGTCGGCGGTATCAGCACCTTCTATATGACGAACGGCGTGTTGCTCAACCGCGGGCTCGAGTTGCTGGCCATGCTTAGGGAAGACATGAACAGCATGGGCGCCGAAGACCTTCACCAGCTTCAGCGCACCTGGGAGCTGCACCATCGGGTTTTGGCCTCGGAATCCGTGACCCGTCACACGCTGTTCCGCGAGGAAACGCGGTGGCCGGGATATTACTACCGGGGCGACCATATGAAGCTGGACGATGCCAATTGGCATTGCTTCACCTTGTCCCGCTACGACCGGAAGACCGGCGAGTGGAAATTGGAAAAGGCGCCGGTCTACCACATCATCGACTGACCCAGCCGAACCGGCCGGCGCCGGAAGCCTCTACGGCGCCGCGCGAAGCTCGCTGACGAAGCCGCGGCGGGCGTCGAACCTGTGGATCTGATAGAGGGGCGCCGACTGCACCTCGTCCGGAAAGGCGCCGAGACGCAGGTCGATGGCGACGCTCGGCGTGCTGGTCACCGGCACCTCGGCGATTTTGCCCGCGGCGATCCGATGGGCATGGCCGCAGAACCCACGGATCACATGGCCTTGCCCCTCCAGCGCCCGGCGCATGCGGTCGATTGCGTCTTGCGAGTCGTATTGCCACCGGTATTGCGATTCCCGAATCTCGAAGGGCGGGTGGTGCATGAAGAGCGCCGTCGGCTTGGCACCGTCCTCGGCTAACGCTGCCCGCAGGCCGTCCCCGCGAATATCGCAAAAATCGCCCATATTGGTGGTTTCGCTGAGCGTATCCAGCGCAATGAGGCGCACGGGATAGGCGTCGACGCTGTACTGCACGAAGGGGGTATCCGGTAGAAGATCGCGGCCGGCGGCAAAGATCGAACGGATCGCGGCCCGGTCGTCGCGGTTGCCCGCCGCGACATGGAGCGGACATTTAAGGGCGCCGAGAATGCGCGCCGCCACCCGGTACTTGGCCGCGTTCCCGTTGTGGACGAGGTCGCCGGTATGAATGACCGCGTCGGGCAGCGGATCGAGTCGATTGATATCGTCCACGCATCGCTCGAGATTGCGGACTCGTTCGGCACCGTACGGGCTGTCGGGATCGATATGGGTGTCGGAGATTTGAGCGATGATCATGCCGCCCAGCGTATAACAGGCGGCATGGCGCATTGACAAGCGCAGCGGCCGGTGCAACCGCCGTCACTGTTAATGCAACAATTCAATAATGATACTGCGGCACGGATTTAGATTCTTCCCCAGGCGGTTCCGGACGGCGCAACATGGCTTGGGGATGATAGGACAGGCCATGGTCCGCCATGAATCGCCGCACCTGATCCTGGGTCCAGGACGCCAACGGATCGATCCGGATCAACCGTCCTTCCTCCCGAACGCGCGGACCCGGCGTGTCGGGGTACAGGCCGGGATACACCGCGCTAATCCAGCAATCGAAATTCGCAAGGGCTCGGTTGAGCTGGAACGTCTCGTAGGCCCTGGTGTGATCGACCGGGTTCTCCGACCACAGCCCTTCGCAGTGATTGCAGTCGCCGGGCAACGGCCCGCCATCCTCGGCAGGTTCGCGGATGTCGCGCAAGCCAAGCGCGCCGACCAGCTTGGCCCGATAGTCCAGGCTTTCGGGATAGAGGTTCGGCATGTGGCAAAACACGACGGGCGTGGACGGGTCGATCTCCGAAATCAACTTCAGCACCACGACGCTACGCCCCCTCAGCGAGCAGGTGACCGCCGTCTTTTTCGGGAACTTTTCCGCAATCAAGAAGCGCAGGAACGCGGCTGCATCCATCTTCCCAGTGATATCGAGAATCTCCTCGACTCGCGCCATCGCAACCTCCATGGGGTTGCCCACGTCATCGGCTAGGCCGCCGACGTCGAGCACGCTTTTTTCTGTCACTATACGCGCTTCCATCTCTTCGTCAATTTCCGATCCTTGGCTATTCGATTTGAAATAGACGGGCGGCGCCATGGCGATTGACGGGCACCGCCCCCGGCCCTACACCCAATCCCGCCAGACGGCTGGATGACCGCGCGGCCCGGGGGGACACCGCCGGGCCGGGAGGAAAGTCCGGGCTCCACGGAAACACGGTGCCGGGCAACGCCCGGCGGGGGCAACCCCAGGGACAGTGCAACAGAAAGCAAACCGCCTGCCGAAGCCCTGGCGCAAGCCACGGGCGAAGGTGGGTAAGGGTGAAAGGGTGCGGTAAGAGCGCACCGCGCCCCCGGCAACGGGGGTGGCACGGCAAACCCCACCGGGAGCAAGACCGAATAGGGACGACAGGCCGGCCTTAAAAACCGGCCGGGTAGGTTTTCGGGCCGTCGTCCGGGTAGGTCGCGCGAGGCGTCCGGCAACGGGCGTCCCAGAGGAATGGTCATCTCCTGCGAAAGCGGGGACAGAACCCGGCTTACAGGCCGTCTGGCACTTCGCTCCTCTTGCGGGCGGCAAATAAAGAACATTAAGAGAACATAGTATCGCCACAATTTCGCGATGTAATCGCCGTGATCTTGATTGGTATGCCCGGTGGCTTCGACCGCCGAGTGCCTGAAACCATTGAAAAATCCCGATACTGATCTGCGCAAATGATTGACGCCCATGAATTCCCATGTTATCCCATTTTATCCCAGAACCGCCGATCCTCCAAAGGGTTGGTCTAAAGTAAGGGATTAGGAAACTGGCGCAACCTTGGTATTTTTGGAAAACTCATGGCGCTGTTCACGTCGACGCACCTGAACAGGATCGACAAGAAGGGACGGATTTCCGTCCCCGCCATGTGGCGCCCTGCCCTTGCGCAAACCAGTTTCAACGGCATCGTCGTCATCCGCTCCTACCGCGCCGCCACCATCGAGGGCTGCGGCTATGACCGGCTGGAGCGCATGAACGAGTCGATGCAAACGCCGGGCGCCATGACCGATGCCCAGCGCACGACCGCCGAACTCCTGATGTCCCGCGTGCAGCCCCTGCCCTTCGACACGGAGGGCCGGATCATGCTGCCGCGCGACCTCGCTGAATTTGCCAGTATTCAAGGCGATGCTTTGTTCGTCGGCCTCGGTCCGATTTTCGAACTGTGGGAACCCGGCGGCCACCAGCGCCACACCGATGCCGCCGAGACCCAAGCCCGCGCCGATCGGCCTAGCTTGCGCGACATCGGTCTGCTCGGAGGCAAGTCATGAGCGCCGCCGGGCATATCCCCGTGATGGTGCGCGAGGTTGTGGCCGCTCTCGCCCCGCGCGACGGCGCCATCATCGTCGATGGCACCTTCGGGCGCGGCGGTTATGCCGAGGCGCTACTGACGGCCGCATCCTGCCGGGTCTGGGCCATCGATCGCGATCCCGAGGCCGTCGCCCATGGCCGGGAGATCGCCCGCCGCCATGACGGCCGCCTCACGGTGATCCACGGCCGTTTCGGTCGGATGGATCGCCTGATCAACGCGGCCGGCCTGGATACCGTCGATGGCGTGACGCTCGACCTCGGCGTGTCCTCGCCGCAGATCGACGATGCCGCCCGCGGTTTTTCGTTTCGCCAGGACGGGCCGCTCGACATGCGGATGGAGCGAGACGGTCCAAGCGCCGCCGATGTGGTGAACGCCGCCGGCGAAGCGGAATTGGCCGACATCATCTTCCATCTCGGCGAGGAACGCCTGGCGCGCCGGATCGCGCGCGCGATCGTCAAGAGACGTGCCGAGCAACCGATCGCGCGCACGGGCGAATTGGCCGAGGCGGTCCGCAGCGTGGTGCCGCGCGCCGCCGACGGCATCGATCCCGCGACCCGGACATTTCAAGCCTTGCGGCTTTACGTCAATGACGAGCTGGGCGAACTCGACCACGGTTTGAGCGCTGCCGAAGCCATTCTGGCCCCGGGCGGCCGGCTCGCCGTGGTCTCTTTTCACTCGCTGGAGGACCGCCGGGTCAAGGCGTTCCTGCGCCGGCGCAGCGGCAGCGGCCCGCGCCCCTCGCGCCACCTTCCCGATGAAGTAGCTGGCCCCGCCCCTTCGTTTCGTCTGATCGAGCGTCAGGCTGTGCGCCCCTCGCCGACCGAGACAACAAACAATCCCCGTGCACGTTCCGCTCGGTTGCGTTGGGCCGAACGCACAAGCGCAGCGCCTTGGCCGTTCGAGGCGGCGGCATGATCCGCCGCTCGCTCATTCTCTGGGTAGCATTGGCCGCCATGGTCAGCGTGGCGCTGTTCGTCGTCAAATACGAGGTCAAGACGCTCGAAGAGGAATTCGCCCGTCTCAACCGCGAGATCCAGCGCAACCGAGATGCCATTCACGTCCTGCGCGCGGAGTGGAGCTATCTCAACCGTCCGGATCAGCTCGCCGAGATGGCCCTGCGCCATCTGGACCTACAGCCGCTGCTGACCGGACAGATGGGCGAATTGAAGAACCTGCCCGCGCGCAAACCGGAGGCGGCGCCAGACATCGCGGCGGCACCGGATGCGGACGCGCCTAAGACCGCGGCGGTAGCCAAACCGGCGAAGCCGGCACCGCAGCCCAAACCTGCGGCCGTTCCCGTCAGCGCGAGGCCGGCGCCATGAGCCGCTTGCGCCTGTTCGCGCCACGGCCGGAAATTCCGGTGCTGCCGCAGCCCGTGGCCCAGGTCAGCCTGGAGGGGCTGCCGCAGAACGCGCTTGAAACCGGCCGCACGCGCTTGGTCGTGACCGGCGCGCTCTTCGCACTCGCCTTCGCCTTGATCGGCGGGCGATTGGTAGACGTGACCGTAGTCAAGCGCGGCGGCGAGCCACGCTTCGCCCAAGGTTTGCGCCAACCGCCCGTGGCCGAACGCGCCGACATCGTCGACCGCAACGGCCTGCTGCTTGCCACAAGCTTGCCGACGGCCTCGCTCTACGCCGACACCAAGGACGTGATCGATCCGGCCGAAGCCGCGACCAAGTTGAGCCGCGCCCTGCCCGAACTCAACGAGGCCGAGATTTTGGCCAAGCTGAAATCGGAAAAGAGTTTCGTCTGGCTGCGGCGCAGCCTGACGCCGCGCCAGGAGCAGGCCGTCAACGGACTCGGCATACCCGGCCTCTACTTTCAACGCGAAGACCGGCGGGTCTATCCCCATGGCGCGCTGGTCGCGCACGCCCTCGGCTTCGCCAATATCGACAATCGCGGCATCGCCGGCGTCGAGCAAGCGCTCGACGACGTTCTTCGCGGCGGACGCGAGCCGATCGCCATGTCGATCGACCTCCGCGTTCAACACATCCTGCGCGAGGAGCTTCAGGCGACGATCGCGGATTTCGCCGCCATCGGCGGCACCGCCGTAGTGCTCGACGTGCATAGCGCCGAGATCGTCGGCATGGTCTCGCTGCCCGATTTCGATCCCAACCGGCCGAGCGCTCTGCCTGCCGAAACGCGCTTCAATCGCAATACGTTGGGCGTGTACGAGATGGGCTCGACGTTCAAGATTTTTACCGTCGCCATGGCGCTCGACGCCGGTTCGACCACGCTCACAGGCGGCTATGACGCAACTCTACCGTTGAAAATTGGGCGTTTCACCATCCGGGACGATCACGCCCAAAAGCGCTGGCTGACCACGCCTGAAATCTTCATGCATTCCTCCAATATCGGCTCGGCGCGCATGGCGCTCGATGTCGGCGCCGCAGGCCAGCGCGCCTTCTTCGGCAAGCTCGGCTTCCTCAAGCCTGTGCCGGTCGAATTGCCCGAATCCGGCCATCCCTTGATTCCCCGCCCCTGGCGGCCGATCAACGTCATGACGATCGCCTTCGGTCACGGCATGGCGGTAACGCCGCTGCACCTCGCCAACGGGTTGGCCACCGTCGTCAATGGCGGGATCCTGCGCCAGCCCACGCTGCTCAAGCGACCGGAACCGGCAATTCCCGGCGAGCGCGTGATCTCTGACAAGACCTCGGATCAGATGCGCCGCCTGCTTAACCTCGTTGTCGAGCGCGGCACGGGCAAGAAGGCCGCAGCGCCGGGCTACGTGGTTGGCGGCAAAACCGGTACCGCCGAGAAGGTCGGCAATGGCGGCTATCGTCGCAAGGCGCTGCTCTCCTCCTTCGTCGGCGCCTTCCCCATGCATGCACCGCGCTACGTCGTCCTGGTGTCGGTCGACGAGCCCAAGGGCAATAAGAAGTCCTTCGGCTTCGCTACCGCCGGCTGGGTCGCTGCACCCGCCGTCAGCCGGATCGTCCAACGTATCGGACCCGTCTTAGGCGTGACGCCGGTCAATCAGGATGCGCCGGAAATCCGGCAGGCCGTCGCCACCGATGTAGCGCCGCGCAGCGGCCCAAAGGCAGGAGAACGCAAACTTGCGTCTTTCTGACCTGATCATCGGCAGTAACGGTCACGGCGTCGATCCCGCGACGCTCGCCGACATCGACATTGCCGGGTTGGCTGCGGATTCGCGCGAGGTCCGGCCGGGCTATCTGTTCGCCGCGCTCCCCGGCAGCAAACTCGACGGTCGCGATTTCGTGGCCGATGCAATCCGGCGCGGTGCCGTCGCCGTATTGGCGCCGCCGGGTCTGGAACTCAGCGGCATGCAGGCACCGATCCGCATCATTCCCGACAGCAATCCGCGCCGCCGTTTGGCGCGCATGGCCGCGCGGTTTTACGAGCGCCAGCCGCGCACCATCGTCGCGGTCACCGGCACCAACGGCAAGACGTCGACCGCGGAGTTCACGCGTCAGATATGGACGTTGCTCGGGAAACGCGCCGCCAGCTTGGGCACCCTTGGGCTCCACGCCCCCGATCTTCCCGCCGGCCCCGGCCTGACGACGCCCGACCCCGTGGCGCTTCACCGCACCTTGGATCAACTGGCCCGGGCCGATATCCAGAACCTGGCCATGGAAGCCTCCAGCCATGGCCTCGACCAAGCGCGCCTCGACGGCGTTCGAGTCATGGCGGCTGCCTTTACGAATTTGACGCGCGACCACTTGGACTATCACGGCACGCTGGACGCCTATTTTGCCGCCAAACGTTTGCTGTTCGAACGCGTTCTGGCCGCTGACGGTACGGCCGTGCTCAACATCGACGCACCGGAATACGGCGCATTGGCCGCCGCCGCGCGGGCCCGGGGACAGCGGGTCATCGGTTATGGCAGCGCAGAGGGCGCGACGTTACGGCTCATGCGCCGCAACCCCACGCCTGCCGGCCAAAGCTTGGCGCTTGAGATCGATGGCCAGCCGATTCAAGTTGAGTTGCCGCTCGCTGGTGCTTTCCAGGCCATGAATGCGCTGGCCGCTCTCGGCCTTGCCATCGCCGGCGGCGCCGATCCGATGATGGCAACTGCGGCGCTAGCGCGCCTCACGGGCGTGCCCGGCCGACTGCAACTGGTGGCGCGTCACCCCAACGGCGCACCTGTCTATGTCGACTACGCCCACACGCCCGATGCGCTCGCAACTGTCCTGGGTGCGCTGCGTCCGCATACCTCCGGCGATCTCGCGGTTGTATTCGGCTGCGGCGGCGACCGCGATCGAGGTAAGCGCCCGCAGATGGGCGCCATCGCCTGCGATCTAGCCAACCGCGTGATCGTCACCGACGACAATCCGCGTAGCGAAATCCCGGCCCGCATCCGCGGCCAGATTTTAGCTGCATGCGAGCGCGCCGAGGAGATCGGCGACCGCGCCGCCGCGATCGAAACCGCGATCACCGGCCTCGCCCAAACCGATGTGCTCGTGATCGCCGGCAAGGGTCACGAGCAAGGGCAGATTGTCGGTACGGAAACGCGCCCCTTCGACGACGCCGATGTGGCGCGTCGCGCCATCGCCGCGCTCGGCGGAGGCGTGCCATGACCAGGCCCGCCCTGTGGACCGCCTCCCAGGCTGCGGTCGCGACCGGCGGCCGCGCGACGGGTTCGTGGATTGCAACCGGCATATCGATCGACAGCCGTGCGGTCGAACCGGGCGATCTGTTCGTGGCGATCAAGGGCGAGACTCACGACGCTCACGATTTCGTCCTCGACGCGCTGAAGCGTGACGCCGCCGCCATCATGATCCACCGTACACCCCTAGGCCTGAAATCCGATGCACCCGTGCTGGTGGTTAAGGACACGCTGGAGGCATTGGGCGAACTCGGCCGCATCGCGCGCACGCGCGCGACCGCCCGCGTCGCTGCCGTTACTGGCAGCGTCGGCAAGACCGGCACTAAGGAAATGCTGCGTCGCGCTCTCGCTGTCTCAGGCGAGACCCACGCCAATCTGGGCAACCTCAACAATCAGTTCGGCCTACCCCTGAGCCTCGCGCGTATGCCGCGTACGGCCGCCTATGCCGTTTTCGAAATAGGCATGAATCACGCAGGCGAGATCGAGCCATTGTCTCGGATGGCACGGCCCCACGTCGCGGTCATCACCAATGTCGAACCCGTTCACCTCGAGTTCTTCGCCGGGATCGAAGGGATTGCCGATGCTAAAGCCGAAATCTTCGCCGGCCTCGATCGTGCCGGTGTCGTTGTACTGAATCGCGACAACCTCTATTTCGACCGACTGGCCGATCGCGCAAAGCGACACGGCATCGAGACCGTCCTTACCTTCGGTCGCCATATCGATGCGCGCTATCGCCTGGTCGAGTGCATGCTCAGCGACGGCGAGACCCAGGTCGTTGCCGACCTAGCGGGGCGGCGCGTGAGCTATCGCATTGGCGTCGAAGGTCGGCACTGGGCACTCAACAGCCTGGCCGTACTTGCCGCTGCCGACGCGCTCGGCGCCGACGTCAAAGCAGGCGCGGCAGCGCTGGCCGGCATGACCGCACCTAAAGGCCGCGGCCAACGCATCAATGTCGCCATAGCCAGCGGCGCATTCGATTTGATCGACGATAGCTATAACGCAAGCCCGCCTGCCATGCGCGCAGCCTTTGACGTCCTTGCCCAATGCCCGATCGCCACCGGCGGTCGGCGCATCGCCGTGCTGGGCGATATGCGCGAACTCGGTCGGGACGCGCCTGCTCTTCACGCAGAGCTGGCCACCGAGCTGGATATTCGCGGCATCGACCTGGTCTTCGCGTGCGGCCCCAACATGGCATTCCTGATGGAAGCGCTGCCCACCGCCATGCGCGGCGCTCACGCCACCGATGCCGAGGCACTCACGCCGATCGTCGTTGACGCCGTGCGCGCTGACGACGTCGTGCTGGTCAAGGGCTCGCTTGGCAGTCGCATGGGTCCGGTGGTCCAGGCGTTGACGGCACTCGGCGCGCTGCCGCGCCGCCGCGCCAACGGGGGTTGAGACGCCATGCTCTATAACCTCCTCGTCCCCCTGACCGAGCAGTTCAGCTTTTTCAATCTGTTCCGCTACCTCACCTTCCGCACGGGTGGCGCGGTGGCGACCGCCATGATCATCAGCTTCTGGCTCGGGCCCACCATCATCGATTGGCTGCGCAGCAAGCAGTCGAACGGCCAGCCCATCCGCGAGGACGGGCCGGAGGGCCACTTCGCCAAGCGCGGTACGCCCACCATGGGCGGCTTTCTCATCTTGTTGGCGCTCGCCGCGAGCACGCTGCTCTGGGCCGATCTGGCCAACCGCTATGTCTGGTGCGTGCTGTTCGTCACCGTTGGCTTCGGAATCGTCGGCTTCGCCGACGACTACCTCAAGCTCAGCCGCATGAACAGCAAGGGCCTGCCCGCGCGCCTCAAACTGCTGGGACAGATCGCGATCGCTGTGGCGGCGACGTTATGGATCATCTCGATCACGCGCGATCCGCTCGATACGCAGCTCGCCTTCCCCTTCTTCAAGACATTCATGCTCGACCTTGGTTGGTTCTTCGTACCGTTCGGCGTGCTTGTCATGGTCGGCGCATCGAATGCGGTCAACCTGACCGACGGGTTGGACGGGCTCGCCATCGTGCCCGTCATGATCGCCGCGGGCGTGTTCGCGCTCATCGCCTATCTCGCGGGCAATGCGGTGTTCGCTAACTATCTACAGATCCACCACGTCCCCGGCACCGGCGAGCTCGCCGTGTTCTGCGGCGCGCTGGTCGGTGCCAGCCTTGGTTTCTTATGGTTCAACGCCCCGCCCGCCATGGTGTTCATGGGCGATACCGGCTCGCTCTCGGTTGGCGGCGCGCTCGGCGCCATCAGCGTGGTCACCAAGCATGAGTTCGTGCTTGCCATCGTCGGCGGGCTGTTCGTGCTCGAAGCCGTGTCGGTGATCGTTCAGGTTGCCTCGTTTAAACTGACCGGCAAGCGCGTCTTCCGCATGGCGCCGCTGCACCATCATTTCGAAAAGAAGGGCTGGAAGGAACCGACCATCGTCATTCGGTTTTGGATTATCGCCGCCGTGCTGGCGCTCGCCGGCCTCGCCACCTTGAAGTTGCGGTGAGGCGATGATCGAAGTTCATCCCTTCGCCGGATATCCCGTAGCCGTCATGGGCCTGGGCAAGTCGGGTCTGGCAACCGCGCGCGCGCTCGTCCAAAGCGGCGCCGAGGTCGCGGCATGGGACGACAGCGCCGAGCGGTGCGATCGAGCGCGCGCCGCCGGCGTGCCGATCGTCGATCTCGCTCGCTGCGATTGGTCCGCTCACACAACGCTGGTCTTGAGCCCCGGCATTCCCCACACCCATCCCAAACCTCACCCCATGGTCGCTCAAGCGCGCGCCGCCAATTGCGAAATCATTTGCGACATCGAGTTGCTCGCGCGCGCCCAGCGCAACGCCAGCTTCATCGGCATCACCGGCACCAACGGCAAGTCCACGACCACGGTGTTGATCGGCCACATCATGGCGCTGGCCGGCCGCAAGGTGGCGGTTGGCGGCAATCTGGGCGTGCCCGCCCTGGAGTTGGACGCGCTCGAAGGCGACGGCACCTATGTGCTCGAGATGTCGTCCTATCAACTCGAACTCGTGCCCTCTTTGACTTTCGATGTCGCGGTGCTGACCAATATCAGCGCCGATCACCTCGACCGCCATGGCGGCATGGACGGTTACATCGCCGCCAAGCGGCGCATCTTTCATCGCCAGGTCAAACCGCGCAGCGCCGTGGTCGGCGTCGACGACCCAGTTGCGCGCAGCATCTATGGCGAGCTGAAGGCGGCAGACGAGCAAAATGTTCTGGCGATTTCGGGCGAAGGCCGGGTGCCCGGCGGTATCTATGTCGATGCCGGCCGGTTGATCGACGATTCCGCCGGTCAGGCCATCACTCTGATCGATCTTGGCGCCGTCGCCACCCTACCCGGCCGGCACAATTGGCAAAATGCGGCCGCCGCCTATGGCGCGGTCAAGATGGCCGGCGTTGCGCCGCCGGTGATCGCGGCCTGTATCAATTCCTATCCCGGCCTCGCTCATCGCCAGGAGCCGGTCGCCACCATCGAAGGCGTGCGCTTCGTCAACGATAGCAAGGCGACCAATGCCGATGCCGCCCAGCGCGCCCTGGTCTGCTACGACACGATCTACTGGATCGCCGGCGGCCGCGCCAAGGAAGGCGGCATATCGACCCTGGCGCCCTATTTCCCGCGCATCGCCCACGCCTATCTGATCGGCGAAGCCGCGGCGGAGTTCGCGCGCTCGCTCGACGGCAAAATCCCCTACACCATGTGCGGCGATCTCACCAACGCCTTGGCTGAGGCTGCCGCGCAAGCGCGCGCCGATCGGCGCCCCGGCGCTGTGGTTCTTCTGTCGCCCGCATGCGCCAGCTTCGACCAATATGCCAATTTCGAGGCGCGCGGCGACGCGTTCAGGTCGTTGGTCGAGTCCTTGCCGGGCAAACGCGATGACGATGCCCTTGCCGACGCCACCATGGTCGGCGCGGGGAGATTGCAATGACTGCCGTCGCGCGTACCGATACCAGCCAACTCGGCCGCTGGTGGTGGACGGTAGATCGCTGGCTACTGGCGGCGATCGGACTGCTCATCGCCTTTGGTGCCGTTATGGCGCTGGCGGCGAGCCCGCCAGTCGCCCAACGCATCGGGCTGGACCAGTTCTATTTCGTGCGCCGGCACGCCATGATGCTGCCGGCCGCCCTCGCGATCCTGATTGCAGTGTCCCTGCAATCGCCGTTGCGCGTGCGCCGGATCGCGGTGTTTTGCTTCATCGGGGCGCTGGTTCTAAGCACCGCCGTGCTGCTGGTCGGCGCCGAGATCAAGGGCGCGCGCCGCTGGATCAACCTGGCCGGCTTCTCGCTACAACCGTCGGAATTCCTTAAGCCGACCTTCGCCGTCGTCGCCGCCTGGATGTTCGCCGAACAGCGTCGCGGCGAGGGCTTCCCCGGCAATATCGTTTCCATCCTCCTCTACGGCCTGGTCGTCGGCCTGTTGCTGATGCAACCCGATCTCGGCATGGCGGTCGTGGTCTCCGCCGTCTGGTTCACCCAGTTCTTCCTGGCCGGCTTGCCGCTGATTTGGGTGGTTGGGCTTGGCCTTGCAGGTCTGGGCGGGTTGGTCGGCGCCTATTACAGCTTTCCGCATGTGGCCAGCCGGATCGATCGCTTCCTCGATCCTGCCTCCGGCGACAGCTATCAGGTCGAGCGTTCGCTCGAGGCGTTCACGAATGGTGGCTTGTTCGGCCGGGGACCCGGCGAGGGCAAGGTCAAGCTGGTGCTGCCCGACGGGCATGCCGATTTCGTCTTTGCCGTGGCCGGCGAGGAGTTCGGCCTGATCGCCTGCCTGATCGTGGTCATGCTGTTCGCTTTCGTGGTGCTGCGCGGTTTCGCCCACGCCATGCAGGAAAGCAATTTGTTCGTGCTGCTCGCCGCGGCCGGCTTGTTCGTGCAGTTCGGCCTTCAGGCGATCATCAACATGGGCTCGTCGCTCCACCTGATGCCGACCAAGGGAATGACGTTGCCGTTCATCAGCTTCGGCGGCTCTTCGCTGCTGGCGCTCGCGCTCGGCATGGGCATGGCGCTGGCATTGACCCGTCGCCGGGCGGGAGAGTTCCGATGACCATGCGCCGCATGATCGTACTCGCCGCCGGGGGCACCGGCGGCCACATGTTCCCCGCTCGCGCGCTGGCCGAAGTTCTGATCGAGCGCGGCCATGGCGTCGCCCTGGTGACCGACCGGCGCGGCCAGGGTTTCGAGGAGATGGGCAACCGCGTATCCGTCCATCGCGTGCGCGCCGAACGCCTGGGCAGCGGTCTTGTCGCCAAGATCGGCGGCGTGGTCGAGCTGGTGGTCGGCACCATCCAGGCCCGCCGCATTCTGCGCGAGATGAACGCCTCGCTGGTGGTTGGTTTCGGCGGCTATCCCTCGTTGCCGGCCATGGCCGCCGCACTCCGGCTCGGCATTCCCACCATGCTGCACGAACAGAACGCCGTGCTCGGTCGCGCCAACCGCCTGCTGGCCCCCTGCGCAAAGCGAATTGCCACATCGTACCCCCACGTCGCCGCCGTGCGCGCGGTCGATCGGCTCAAGCTGCATCTGACGGGCAACCCCGTACGCCCTGCCATCGCAGCGCTGCGCGACCGCCCTTACCCCGCACCGGCACCGGTCGATACCATTCGACTTCTGGTTACCGGCGGCAGCCAAGGCGCACGCGTGTTTGGTGATCTCGTGCCCGAAGCGATCGCCTTGATGTCCGAACCGATGCGCCGCCGCCTTTTCGTCGAGCAGCAATGCCTGATCGACGACATGCCGATCGCAGAGGCACGCTACCGGGAGATCGGCGTCAATGCCGAACTCGCCCCGTTCTTCACCGACCTGCCCGAGCGGCTGGCGCGCGCCCATCTCGTGATCTGCCGCGCCGGCGCCTCGACCGTGGCCGAGTTGACGATCGCCGGCCGGCCGGCCGTGTTGGTGCCCTATCCCTATGCCACCGACGACCACCAGACCGCCAACGCGCATGCGTTGGAAGCGGCCGGCGGCGCTTGGATCATGCCCCAGGACAAATGCGATCCCGAGCGGCTGGCTCACCGCCTGAAATCGCTGATTGCCGCGCCGCGCATGCTGGTTCAGGCAGCGGAGTATGCCCACGGTCAGGGCCGCCCCAACGCCGCCGATCGGTTGGCCGATTTGGTCGAGGCGACGATCGCCGACCCGCACATTCCTAAAACCCAGCCCACGGAGGCCGCCGCATGAGGGCGATGCCGCTAACCATTGGCACCATCCATTTCATCGGCATCGGCGGCATCGGCATGAGCGGAATCGCCGAGATTCTGCACAATCTGGGCTATGCCGTGCAGGGCAGCGACGTTGCCGAAAGCGCCAACGTCAAGCGCTTGCGCGAGCGCGGCATCAAGGTCGCCATCGGGCATGCTGCTGAGAATTTGGGCGACGCCGCCGTGATCGTCTATTCCTCCGCGGTCAAGGCCGATAATCCGGAAATCCAGGCCGCGCGTCAGCGCCTGCTGCCGGTCGTTCGCCGCGCCGAGATGTTGGCCGAGCTGATGCGCCTGAAATGGTCGATCGCGATCGGCGGCAGCCATGGCAAGACCACGACCACCTCCATGGTCGCCGCCGTGCTCGACACCGCCGGGCTCGACCCGACCGTGATCAATGGCGGCATCATCAACGCTTACGGCACCAACGCACGGCTTGGCGCGGGCGAATGGATGGTGGTGGAATCCGACGAATCCGACGGTTCGTTCACCCGCCTGCCCGCTACCATCGCGGTGGTTACCAACATCGACCCCGAGCATCTTGATTACTACGTGACCTTCGAGGCCGAGCAGCGCGCCTTCGAAACTTTCGTAGAGAACGTGCCGTTCTACGGCTTCGCCGCACTGTGCATCGACCATCCCGTCGTGCAGGCCATGATCCCGTGCGTCTCCGACCGGCGCATCGTGACCTATGGCATGAGCCCGCAGGCCGACGTGCGCGCGATCGACGTCAAGATCATGCCCAACGGTGCGCAATACACGGTCGTCATTACCGATCGCACCGGTGCCAGCCGCACCATTGCCGATCTGCGCCTGCCCATGACGGGGGCGCATAACGTGCAAAATTCCCTGGCCGCCATCGCGGTGGCAAACGAGATGGGTATCGACGATGACGTGATCAAGCGCGGACTTGCTAGTTTCGCTGGGGTCAAGCGCCGCTTCACCCGCACAGGCACCGCCCATGGCGTGGGCGTGATCGACGATTACGGCCACCATCCCGTAGAGATCGCCGCTGTGCTCAAGGCGGCGCGCGCTGCCTGCCCGTCAAGCAATGTGGTCGCGGTGGTACAGCCGCACCGTTACACGCGGCTATCCAATCTGTTCGAGGAATTCTGCACCTGCTTCAACGACGCCGACGCCGTGATTGTCGCCGAGGTCTATGCCGCAGGCGAGCAGCCAATCGAAGGCGCCAACCGCGACCGCCTGGTCGAAGGCCTGCGCGCCCATGGCCATCGCAACGTCATTCCACTATCCGCACCGGCCTCGCTCGCCGGTCTGGTCGCCCCATTGGTCAAACCGGGCGATCTGGTCGTGTGTCTGGGTGCCGGCTCGATCACCAATTGGGCCCATGCCCTGCCCGGCGAGTTGGAGCAGCTGCTGACGCCGGCCGCTTCCGCCAACGGCAATGTCCACAGGTTGGTTCCTAAATCATGACGCCGGCACGCCGCACCAGCACCCACCTTATCGACCGGCTGCCGCCGGTGCGCGGCCGGTATGCCGCCGACGCGCCGCTGGCGCCCACCACCTGGTTCCGGGTCGGTGGCGCCGCCGAAGTTCTATTCCGTCCGGCTGATGTCGACGATCTCGCCGATTTCCTGGCCGCCCGGCCGATCGATGTGCCGGTCATGGCAATCGGCGTGGGTTCGAATCTTCTGGTGCGCGATGGCGGGATTCCCGGCGTAGTCATCCGGCTCGGACGCGGTTTCGCGGCCGTCCATGTCGATGGCGAGCGCGTTCGCGCCGGTGCCGGGGCGCTCGACATCAACGTGGCGCTCACTGCCGAGCAGGCCGGCTTGACCGATTTGGAATTCCTCAGCGGCATTCCCGGCACCATCGGCGGCGCGATCCGCATGAATGCCGGCGCCTATGGCAGCGATATGAGCATGGTGGTGCGCGCCGTCACTGCGATCGATCCCCAAGGCGGCCGCCACTGCCTGACGCCGGCGGAACTTGGCTTCTCCTATCGCCATGCCGACGTGCCCGAAGGCTGGATCTTCGTATCGGCCACGCTGCAAGCGCGCCAGGGCGACCCTCAGGCCATTGCCAACCGCATGGGTTCGATCCGCGAGCAGCGCGAGGCCGCGCAGCCCGTGCGTGCGCGAACCGGCGGCAGCACCTTCGCCAATCCGAACCCGGCACTGACCCCCAAGAAAGCTTGGCAGTTGATCGACGAGGCCGGTTGCCGCGGCCTAACGCGGAGCGGCGCTCAAGTTTCGGAGAAGCACTGCAATTTCCTGATCAATACGGGCAACGCCAGCGCCGCCGATATCGAAGGGCTGGGCGAGGAAGTGCGCCGGCGCGTGCGCGCCCATAGCGGCGTCACGCTGGATTGGGAAATCCGACGCATCGGCGTGCCAGCGCGGCCGGTCGCGCGCGCGGCCGAAACGGGAGAGATCGCATGAGTAAGAACGTAGCCGTCCTGATGGGCGGCTGGTCGGCCGAACGCGAGGTCTCGCTGGTCAGCGGGCGCGAATGCGGCAAGGCACTGGAGGCGGCGGGTTACCGGGTCACGTTGGTCGACGTAGAGCGCGACCCAGTCAAGCTGATCGCCGCCCTGACCCCGCGCCCCGATGCGGTGTTCAATGCGCTGCACGGGCGCGGCGGCGAAGACGGCACGATTCAGGGCGTGCTTGAGATGCTGCGCCTGCCCTACACCCATTCCGGCGTGCTCGCCTCGGCACTCGCCATGGACAAGCCCCAGGCCAAACACGTCCTCGCCGCCGCCGGCATTCCCTGCCCCGAGGGCCGCGTGGTCAAGCGTGCGGCCTTCCTGGCCGAGGGCAGCCCGCTGCCCAAGCCCTATGTGATCAAGCCGACCAACGAAGGCTCCAGCGTCGGCGTGCGCGTGGTCAAGAACGGCAGCACGCCGAATTTCAGCGAAGAGAACTGGCCCTATGGCGAGGAAGTCCTGGTCGAGCGCTACATACCGGGGCGCGAGATCACAGTCGCCGTGATGGGCGACCGGCCGCTCGCCGTGACCGAAATCCGGCCGCGCGAGGGGTTCTACGACTACCGCGCCAAATACACCGATGGCCAGGCCGTCCATCTCTGCCCCGCGCCTCTGCCCAAGCCGATTTACGACCAGGCCATGGATTTCGCGCTGCGCGCCCACCAGGCGCTGGGGTGTCGCGGCGTGTCGCGCGCCGATCTGCGTTACGACGACACCAAGGGCGAGCCCGGCCAGCTCTACATGCTCGAAGTCAACACGCAGCCCGGCATGACGCCGCTCTCCCTCGTTCCCGAGATCGCGCGCCATTGCGGCATCGAATTTCCCGAACTGGTGGCCTGGATGGTGGAGAACGCCCGATGCGATTCCTGAAACGCCGCGCCAATATCCGCGCGCCGCGCCGTCGCCTGGCGCCGCGCTGGCTGAAGCCAGCGCTCAAGGCCGGCACCGTGGCCGTCGTGCTCGGCAGCGTCGGATTCGGCCTGGGTTGGCTATGGCGTGCCGGTCTGGTGCAGATCGCAACCGAGACCGTCAGCCAGCGGACTCTCGCCGCTACCGCTGCCATCGGCCTTAGTGTCGACGACGTGTTGGTGGTCGGCAGGGTCGAGACACCGCGCGCCGACGTGTTGGCCGCGATCGGCGTGGCGCGCGGCGTCCCGATCCTGGCGGTCGACCCCACCGCCGCCAGAGCGCGGCTGGAACAGCTTCCCTGGATCAAGGCGGCGAGCGTGGAACGCCGCCTGCCCGGCACCGTGTTTGTGCACCTGACCGAACGCGAGCCGGTCGCGTTGTGGCAGCGCGACGGCCGACTGCAACCGATCGATCGCGACGGCAAAGTGGTGGCAACCGCCGATGTCGAACGTTTCGGCCACTTGTTGATCGTGGTCGGCGCGGGCGCGCCCGCCCACACGCCCGGCCTGATCGCCATGCTCGCCGCCGAGCCCGAAATCGCGAAGCGCGTCAGCGCCGCCGTGCGTATCGGCAATCGGCGCTGGAACCTGCAACTCGATAACGGCGTCGAACTGCGCTTGCCCGAGAGCGATCAGGCACGCGCCTGGTCTTGGTTGGCCAATCTGGACCGTGAACACCGCGTGCTGGCGCGCGACGTCGTCTCGATCGATTTGCGCCTGCCCGATCGGCTGATCGTGCGCCCGACGGCCGAAGCACCCAAGGCCGACGCCGCGAAACCGGTCAAGCGCGTGGCGCAGCCTGACAAGAGCACCTGAGGGAGACGACGAGGTGAAGAAAAAGGAGTTCAAGCCGCGCGGCGACGTGTTTGCCGCGCTCGATATCGGCACCACCAAGGTCGCCTGCTTCATCGCGCGCGCCGACCAACAGGGCGGGCTGCGCGTGGAGGGCATCGGCCATCAGGCCTCGCGCGGCGTCAAGGGCGGCACCATCGTCGATATGGACGAAGCCGAAGGTTCGATCCTCAACGCGGTCCACGCCGCGGAGAAGATGGCGAAGGAGACCATCCGCGAGGTCGTCGTCAACGTATCCGGCGGTTATCCCGCCAGCCGCACCATCGGCGTCGAAGTGTCGATCGCCGGTCACGAAGTCGGCGAGGCCGATCTGCGCCGTATTCTCGACCAGGGCCGACAGACGAGTGAGCCGGACCAGCGCGTTCTTATCCACTCCATTCCCGTGGGCTACATGATCGATGGCAGCCGCGGCATCCGCGATCCGCGCGGCATGTACGGCCACAAGCTGGCTGCCAACATCCACGTCATCACCGCCCAAACCGGCGCGGTGCGCACGCTCAAGACCTGCATCGGACGCTGCCATCTCGACATCGAATCCTGGGTCGTCTCGCCCTTCGCCGCGGGCTTGTCCGCACTGGTCGAGGACGAGATGGATCTGGGCGTCACGGTGATCGACATGGGCGGCGGCACGACGACCATCGCCGTCTTCTTCGACGGCAACGTTGTCTATACCGATGGCGTGGCGCTCGGCGGCGCCCACGTCACCAACGACATCGCGCGCGGCCTATCCACCCCCGTGGCCGATGCCGAGCGCATGAAGACGCTCTATGGCAGTTGCATGCAATCCGGCCTCGACGAGCGGGAAACCATCAAGGTGCCGCTGGTCGGCGAAGATCTTCAGGCCCAGGTCAACGCCGTGCCCAAGTCGATGCTGGTCAACATCATCCAGCCCCGGTTGGAAGAGACCTTCGAGATGGTGCGCGCGCGCTTGGAGGCGAGCGGCTTCGACAAGGTCGCCGGCCGGCGCGTCGTGCTGACCGGCGGCGCCAGCCAGCTTCCCGGCGTGCGCGATCTGGCCGCCCTGATCCTGGACAAGCAGGTCCGCACGGGCCGTCCGCTGCGCTTGGCCGGTCTTGCCGAATCGACCGGCGGCCCAGCCTTCGCGGTGTGTTCCGGCCTGTTGCACTACGGACTCTTCAACAAACCCATTTCCTCCCGCCGCGCGCGCGGGGCGGGTCAAGCCGGTCTGTTCGGCCGGTTCGGTAGCTGGTTGCGCGAGAACTTCTGACACCAAAGCGAAAACGCCGGCTGCGAACCGGCGCATGGAACCCTGGAGAGGAGCTTAGGAGATCATTATGACCATCAATCTCACCCTGCCCCACGTCGAACCCGAACTGAAACCCCGTATCACCGTCATCGGCGTTGGCGGCGCCGGCGGCAACGCGGTCAACAACATGATCCGCGCCAATCTGGAAGGCGTGGAATTCCTGATCGCCAACACCGACGCTCAGGCGATCGCCCAATCGGAATGCAGCCGGCGCATCCAGCTCGGCCGCTCGATCACCCAGGGTTTGGGTGCCGGCTCGCGCCCCGAAGTCGGCCGCGCCGCCGCCGAGGAGGTGCTCGACGAAATCCTGGAGCACCTCCAGGGCGCCAACATGGTGTTCATCACCGCCGGCATGGGTGGCGGCACCGGCACCGGTGCAGCGCCAGTGATCGCCGAGGCCTGCCGCAAGCAAGGCATCCTGACTGTTGGCGTGGTCACCAAGCCCTTCAAGTTCGAGGGTGCCCATCGCATGCGAATGGCCGAGAACGGTATCCTGGAGCTACAGCAATTCGTCGACACCCTCATCATCATCCCGAACCAGAACCTGTTCCGGGTGGCCAATGAGAAGACGACCTTCGCCGACGCCTTCAAGATGGCCGACGACGTGCTTCATTCCGGCGTGCGCGGCGTGACCGACCTGATGGTCATGCCCGGCCTGATCAATCTCGACTTCGCCGATATCCGCACGGTGATGGGCGAAATGGGTAAGGCCATGATGGGCACGGGCGAGGCCGATGGCGACAAGCGTGCCGTGCTGGCCGCCGAAGCCGCGATCTCCAACCCGCTACTCGACGACGTGACCATGAAGGGTGCGCGCGGCGTGCTCATCAACATCACGGGCGGCATGGACATGACGCTGTTCGAGGTGGACGAGGCGGCCGAGCGGATCCGCAGCGAAGTCGATCCCGACGCCAACATTATCTTCGGTTCGACCTTCGACGATGCGCTGGAGGGCCGCATGCGGGTCTCCATCGTGGCAACCGGCATCGAGGCCGAGGTCGCGACCCAAACACCGTCGGTCAAGCGTCCGATGCTCAACGTGGTGTCCAGTCGTTTGGCCAGCCCCGCCGCACCCACGGCGCGGCCGACCCCCGCGGTTCCGAGCACCCCGGCGGCGGCCCAGCAATCCATGCTGGGACCGATCGTTGCCTCCGGCTCGTTGGCCGTTCAGGCGAATCTGGAACCGGCGGCACAGACGATCGAAACGCCGGTTGCTGCCGTGGCGGCCGCACCGATCGCGGTCGCCGAATCCATGCCGGAATCGATCGCGACACCGGCGGAGCCCATCGCGGCAGCGCCGATCGAACCCACCCTACAGACCCGCCCGGCGGCACCGGCGCGGGCGGAGGGTCCGTTTATCCCGACCCGTCCGGTCGAGCCGCTGCTACGCACTGAACCGGCCAAGCCGGCCAATGCGATGGCGGAGGCGGATATGATGAATGCGGGCAAGCAGCCCGCGCCGAAGGCCAAGCCGGCGACCAACCTGCTCCGGCGCATCACCGGGCTGGCATTGGGCCGCCCGGCCGCGACCCAACCGTCCGAGCCCAGGCTGGCTCAGCCGGCACCGCGCCCGGTCCAGCCGACACTGACCAACATCGAACGGTCGACCGCGCCGTCCGATGACGATCAGCTCGACATTCCAGCCTTCCTGCGTCGCCAAGCGAACTAGGAAAATTAGTTGTGATATCAATAAATTGAGACGTAACACAGCGTAACAAACTGTGACTTGGCCGGGTCGGGGGTTCTTGCTACCCTTAACTTGAAGTTCGGCGTTGCGTCTGAAGCTTTAGATTGCCCCTCCGCCCCGGGGAAGAAACCCTACCCCGGGGCCGTTTTTCTGGACACAGCTTAGGTTTCGTTCATGCTGGAATCGGCCCCCCCATCACGAATCCTTCTCTCCGGCCGGGCCAAACCCATTCTCCGCCCAACCGCCAGTCGCCGGCGCTCCACCCTTCAGCGCACGCTCAAGAATCCGATTCACTGCACCGGAATCGGCCTGCACAGCGGCGCCAAGGTCAGCATGACGCTGGCGCCCGCAGAGGCCGATACCGGCGTCGTGTTCGTGCGTACCGACGTACTCGCTCAAGGCGGCGCGCCCGAGCGCGCCGAGATTGCGGCCAATTGGCGCCACGTGGCCGACACCCGCATGTGCACCGTGCTTGCCAACGAGCAGGGCACGCGGCTCTCCACGGTCGAGCATCTCATGGCCGCGCTCGCCGGCTGCGAGGTCGACAATTTGCGAATCGAGATCGATGGGCCGGAAATCCCCGTTATGGACGGCAGCGCCGCTCCCTTCGTGTTCTTGATCGAATGTGCCGGTACGATGGAGCAGAGCGCCACGCGCCGCGCCATCGAGGTGCTGAAGCCGGTGTCGTTCGGCGACGACCGGCGCCACGCCACCCTGGAGCCGGCTGACGGTTTCTCGCTTGCCTTCGAGATCGACTTCGAAAGCCAGGCCATCCGCCGCCAGGAATGCACCGTCGCCTTCGATCCCCACAGTTTCCGCGCCGAGATCGCACGCGCGCGCACCTTCGGCTTCATTCACGAGATCGAGGCGCTCCGCGCCGCCGGCCTGGCCAAGGGCGGCTCGCTCGACAACGCCGTGGTGGTCAGCGGCGACCGTGTGCTCAACGATGACGGCCTGCGCTACGCCGACGAATTCGTGCGCCACAAGCTGCTCGATGCAGTCGGCGATTTGGCCCTGGCCGGCGCACCGCTGATCGGCCATTACACGGGCGCACGCTGCGGCCATCACCACAACAACAAGCTGTTGCACCAACTCTTCGCCGACGACAGTGCATGGCGCTGGACGACGCTTGAGCCCGCCGCTAGCGCCGGGGCGTGGAACCGGGTTGCGGTGGCGGCGAACGCCTGAGCCTCTCGACCTGAAGAATTGGGCGAGAGCGGCACAAACCACCCTGAGATAATCGTTCGCTTTTAACGACGCGCCCCTTCGGCGAGGGCGGGGTCGATTTTGCAATGCGGTTTTAATGCCCCTAAAATGTTGCCCAAATATCTTTTACAATCAGATAGTTAATGGAATTTTGACCGGAAACTGATATAGTAATATTTATGTGCAATGAGGTTGGGGGCTTTCTATGTCCCACCTGCCGAAGAGAAAACCCGACTCCGGGAAAAACGACAAAGCCGAGGCCGAGCGCCGCCAAATCGAGATGGCGAAAACCAGCGTGATCCGCGCCGTCGACAATGTGCAGCGCTTGGCCGTCGCCGGCA
>SHVW01000031.1 GCA_009694085.1 Alphaproteobacteria bacterium | reverse complement strand
CGGCGCGCCACCTCGGCCGCGGCCCCGGCGGTGTCGGGATAGACCACGGGCTTGAGCCCGCGCTGGCGGATGAATTTCGAGCACTGGGGCAGGGCATGGATATGGCTCAGCACCGTGCGAACCGTCCGGAGCGTGGCGCCGCGCGGCGCAAGGAGGTGATGGTTCACCCGCTCGTAATGCTCGCCGATGATATGCAGACCGGAGCGGGGCATCAGGCGGTGCACATCGGCAACCCGCCCGGCGACCGAATTGTCCACCGGGATCATGCCGAGCAAGGCGCCGCCGGATTGCACGGCCTGAAAGGCGTCCTCGAAGGTGTTGCAGGGCAGCGTGATCATGCGTGGAAAGGCGGCGCGGCACGCCACGTCGGAATAGGCGCCGTGCGCGCCTTGGAAGGCGATCAAGCGCTTGGGGTCGGCCGTGCGTTGAGTCGGCATGGGAGGGGTCAACTTTTTTTGTGGGGATTGAGCAGTTCGCGCGCGCGCCCGAGGTGGGCGGGAGTATCGACACCGAGGGGAACCGTGTCAACGAGTGCCACGTCGATGCGCATGCCGTCCTCCAGCGCGCGCAACTGCTCCAGCCGCTCGCGCTGCTCCAGCGGCGCCTGCGGCAGTTTGACGAAGCGGTCGAGCGCGGCGCGGCGATAGCCATAGAGCCCGATATGGTGGAAATGGGGGCCTGGACCGCCCGGCGCGGTCAGCCGCGTGAAGTAGAGCGCGCGCCCGATCCGCGCGCCCGGCTTCAGCGCGATCACCGCCTTGACCACGTTGGGGTCGTGACGCTCGGTCTCGTCCTTGATCTCGGTCGCGAGCGTGGCGATATCGACCGCCGCATCGGCAAGCGGGGCGAAGGCGGCGCGGATGGCATCGCGGGCGAGCGTCGGCATGTCGCCCTGGACATTGATGATGGCGTCGTGGCGCCGATCCGGGTCGAGTCGCTCGATCGCCTCGTGAATCCGGTCGGAGCCAGTGGCGTGGTCGGCCCGCGTCATGACGGCACGGCCGCCCGCCGCCTCGATCGCATTGGCGATGACTTGGTCGCCGCAGGCAACCACGACCGCGCCGATATCGGCCTCCACCGCCCGGCGCCAGACATAGACGATCATGGGCTCGCCATGGATATCGGCCAGCGGCTTGTTCGGCAGCCTTGTCGCGGCGAGCCGGGAGGGGATGAGCACGATCGGATTGCGCGGGGCGCTCATGGGTGGGCCGGTCCGGGGTTGCTGCGACAATTCGCCGCGTGGGGCTGCCGCGCGGCGATCTCTTATAGCCCCCGCAACGCCTCGGATGAAACCGCCAAATCCAACCCGGGGAAAATGGACATCGGCCGCGCGACCCGCTAATCTGCGGCCCCTAGCAAGCCTTTGACCATGCGTGAGGGTGGGAATGTCGTCCTTGGAAATGAACAAGATCGCCGGCGCAGTACTGACCGCCGGCATGATCGCCATGGCCTCAGGCTTTATCGCCAAGACCCTGGTCCATCCGGTGCCGCTGGCCGAGAACGTCTACAAGGTCGAGGGCGTGCCCGCCGCCGGCGCGAAGGACGCCAAGGGCCCGGTCGCCGCGCCCGAGCCGATCGCGCCGCTGCTCGCCGCCGCCAAGGCCGAGGATGGCGAGAAGAAGTTTAAGGCGTGCGCCGCCTGCCATACTGTGGACAAGGGCGGCGCCAACCGCGTCGGCCCCAATCTGTGGGACACCATCGGCAAGAAGAAGGGCAGCGTTGGCGGTTTCGCCTATTCCAAGGGGATGGTCGAAAAGGGCGGGGAATGGGCCTACGAGGATCTCAATCTGTTCCTGGCCAATCCCAAGGGCTTCGTCGCCCGCACCAAGATGACCTTCGCCGGGCTGGCGAAAGCCCAGGATCGCGCCGACCTCATCGTTTATCTGCGCGCGCGCGCCGACACGCCGAAGCCGCTGCCCTAGATATGGCATTGTCAGCCAGTCCTTGTAGGGGCCGGGCATGAGCGAGACCGTTCCCGCCGATCTCGTCGCCTTTGCCGGCACGCTGGCCGATGCCGCGCGCGCGGTCATCCTGCCCTATTTCCGCAGCGGACTTGCCGTCGAGGACAAGGCCGACACCAGCCCGGTGACGATCGCCGACCGCGAGGCCGAGGCGGCCATGCGGAAATTGATCGAGGCGCGCTATCCCGACCATGGCATTAACGGCGAGGAGCACGGCGTGGTGCGCGCCGACGCCGAATATGTCTGGGTGCTCGACCCGATCGACGGCACGAAGTCCTTTCTGATCGGCCAGCCCAGCTTCGTCACGCTGATCGGGCTTGCCCGCCGGGGCCGGCCCGTGCTGGGCGTGGTCGACCAGCCCATTACGCGCGAGCGCTGGATCGGCGGTGCCGGCCATCCCACCACCCATAACGGCAAGCCTACCCGCACCGCACCCTGCGCCGGGCTGGCCCAGGCCAAGCTCAACGCCACCTCGCACGAGATGTTCCGGGGCGCCAATGGCGAGGCCTTCGCGCGCGTCCGGTCGCGGATCAAGCAGGTGACCTTTGGCGGCGATGGCTACGCCGTCGCCCTTATCGCGCTCGGCTCTCTCGACCTCGTCATCGAGGCCAGGCTGCAATATTTCGACTACTGCGCCCTGGTGCCAGTGATCGAGGCGGCCGGCGGCGTCGCCACGGATTGGCAGGGTCAACCGCTCGGCCCCGACAGCGACGGGCGCATCTGCATGGCGGGCGACGCGCGCGTCCATCGCGAGGCCCTCCAGGCGCTCGCGGGCAAGTGACCGGACGCGGGTTCGCCACACTGGCGTTTCCCGCGCATCCTCACCTAATATCAATCGATACCAGCCGCCCTCTTGCCCAGGAGGAACGATGCGCCACCTGATCGCCCTGATCGTCTCTGCCGTCCTGGTCTTATCCAGTTTGGCCCTGCCCGCCCTCGCCGCGGACGGCACGGTCAGTCACGGCTTTGCCATTCACGGCCAGCCCGGCTATCCCGCCGATTTCAAGCATTTCAGCTATGTCGATCCCGCCGCACCGCGCGGCGGCGAGGTTGTATTGTCGGCGCCGCGCACCTTCGACAGTCTTCATCCCTTCATCCTCAAGGGCGTGGCGGCAGCCGGGCTCGGCCTGCTCTACGAATCGCTGATGGTGGGCGCGGCCGACGAGGCCTCCACCGTCTATGGGCTGATCGCCAAATCGATCGAGACGCCGGCCGACCGTTCCTGGGCGATCTTCGAACTCCGGCCCGAGGCGCGCTTCCACGACGGCAAGCCGATCACCGCCGACGACGTGGTGTTCACCCACCAGATCCTGACCACCAAGGGCCACCCGCAGTACAAGTCGATCTATGCCGACATCGCGGGCGTCGAAAAGCTGGGTACTCACAAGGTCAAATTCGCCTTCAAGGGTGCCAACAACCGCGAGATGCCCCAAATCGCCGGCGGCATGACCGTGCTGCCCAAGAACTATTGGGAAGGCCGCGAGTTCGACAAGACGACGCTGGAGCCGCCGCTCGGCAGCGGTCCCTACAAAATCACCAATGTCGATCCCGGCCGAGCTATCGCCTATGAGCGCGTGAAGGACCATTGGGCAGACAAGGTGCCGGCCATGGTCGGGCGCTATAATTTCGGCACCATCCGTTTTGAGTATTACCGGGACGCCACGGTCGAGGTGGAGGCATTCAAATCGGGCGCCTTCGATTTCCGCCAGGAATATACCGCGCGCGATTGGGCGACCAGCTACGATTTCCCTGCACTACGTCAAGGGCTGGTCAAAAAAGAGGAGCTAGCCAACAACAACCCCGCGCGCATGCAGGGTTTCTTGTTCAATCAGCGCCGCGACATCTTCAAGGACCGGCGCGTGCGCGAAGCGCTCGGCTTCGCCTTCGATTTCGAATGGTCGAACAAGACCCTGTTCTACGGCCAGTATGTCCGGGTCAGCAGCTATTTCAGCAATTCCGAACTGGCTGCCACCGGATTGCCCGGGCCGGAGGAGTTGAAAATCCTGGAGCCGTTCCGCGGCCGCCTGCCCGACGAGGTTTTCACCAAGATCTATCAGCCCCCGGTCTATGACGGCTCCGGCAATATCCGCGACGGCTTGCGCAAGGCACTCGCGCTGCTGAAAGAAGCGGGCTGGAATGTCAACAAAGAGGGCAAGCTGGTCAATGCCCAGGGCAAACCGTTCGAGTTCGAAATCCTCTACCAGCAACCCGGACTGGAACGCATGGCCCAACCCTTTGCCCGCAATCTGGAGCGACTGGGCATCGTCTGCAAATTGCGGCTGATCGACACCTCGCAGTACCAGAATCGCATGGACAATTTCGATTTCGACATGGTGATCGGCGGCGTCGGCCAATCGCTGTCGCCGGGCAACGAACAGCGGCTCTATTGGACCTCGGCCGAGGCCGACAAGATCGGCAGCGACAATATCGGCGGCATCAAGGACAAGGCGATCGACGAGTTGGTCGAACTGGTGGTGGCCGCGCCCGACCGCGAAAGCCTGATCCAGCGCACCCGCGCGCTCGACCGCGTGCTGCTCTGGGGCTTCTACCTGGTGCCGCAATACAACGCGCCGACCTACCGCGTGATCCATTGGGACAAATTCGGCAAACCCGCCAAGCCGCCGAAATACGCCCTCGGCTTCACCGACACCTGGTGGGTGGACCCGGCCAAGGCGGCGCAGTTGGTGCTGAAGAAGAAGGCGTTGTAGGGCCGTGACTCGTCCCCACCACCCCTCACCCTACCCTCTCCCCGCTTCGCGGGGCGAGGGGATACCGAATAGCCCTCGCCCCCGAAAGGGGGAGAGGGAGGGGACCCGTCGCGTCAGTGCTGGGGAGGGTGAGGGGCTGCCCCTATCATTCGCTCCCACCCCCCATCCATGATCGCCTACATCGCCCGCCGCGTTCTACTCATGGTGCCGACGCTCTTCGGCATCATGGTGCTAAACTTCTTCATCGTGCAGGCGGCACCGGGCGGGCCGGTCGAGCAGATGATCGCCCAGATCAAGGGCACCGCCATCGGCGCGGCCGAGCGCATTCCCGGCTCCGGAGGCGGCGAGAGCGCGGGGCCGCGGGAATCCGGCACGGCCAGCAATGTGGGCGAAGGGGGCAAGACGCGCGGCGCGCGCGGGCTCGATCCCGAACTGGTCAAAGAAATTCAACGGCTTTACGGCTTCGACAAGCCGATCCATCTGCGCTTCGCCCAGATGATCGGCCAATACGTCACCTTCGATTTCGGCGACAGCTTCTTCCGCGACCGCCGCGTGGTCGACCTGGTGCTGGAGAAAATGCCGGTCTCGATCTCGCTGGGATTGTGGACGACGCTGCTGACCTACCTGATTTCGATTCCGCTCGGCGTCGCCAAGGCGGTGCGCGACGGCACGCCCTTCGATATCTGGACCAGTGCGGCCGTGATTATCGGCTATGCCATCCCCGGCTTCATGTTCGCCATCGTGTTGATCGTGGTTTTTGCCGGCGGTAGCTATCTCTCTTGGTTCCCGCTGCGCGGCCTGGTTTCGGACGGCTGGTCCGACCTCGCCTGGCCCGCACGCATTGCCGATTATTTCTGGCATCTGGCGTTGCCGCTGACCGCCATGATCGTCGGCGGTTTCGCCAGCCTGACCATGCTGACCAAAAATTCCTTCCTCGACGAGATCAACAAGCAATACGTGGTGACCGCGCGCGCCAAGGGGTTGCCCCGGCAGCGCGTGCTCTACGGCCATGTCTTCCGCAACGCCATGCTGCTGGTGGTGGCCGGGTTCCCCGCCGCCTTCGTCGGTATCCTGTTCACCAGCTCGCTCTTGATCGAGACGATCTTCTCGCTCGACGGGTTGGGCCTGCTGGGATTCGAGGCAGCGTTAGGACGCGATTATCCGATCATGTTCGGCACGCTGTTCTTCTTCACCATGCTCGGCCTGATCATGGGCCTGATCGGCGACCTCATGTACATGATCATCGATCCCCGTATCGATTTCGAAAGCCGCGAGGTCTAGGCGCGCAATGGCCGACCGCCGCCGCTTCAAGCTGACCCCGCTGACGCGCCGGCGGCTGGCCAATTTCCGCGCCAACAAGCGTGGTTTCTGGTCGCTGTGGATGTTTCTGGCGCTGTTCGTCGCCAGCCTGTTCGCCGAGTTCATCGCCAACGACCGGCCGATCCTGGTCAAATATGACGGCGCTTACTACACGCCCGTATTCGTCGATTACCCCGAGACCGTGTTCGGCGGAGATTTGCCCACCCTGACCAAGTACCGCGATCGCGAGATCGCCGATCTGATCGCCGAGAAGGGCTGGATGGTGTGGCCGCCCATTCGCTACGCCTACGACACCATCAATCTCGACCTCGACCGCCCCGCCCCTTCACCACCCTCGGCCGATAATTGGCTCGGCACCGACGATCAGGGCCGCGACGTGATGGCGCGCGTGATCTACGGCTTCCGCATCTCCGTCCTGTTCGGCCTGACGCTGACCATATTCAGTTCGATCATCGGCGTCGCGGCCGGCGCGCTCCAGGGCTATTATGGCGGCCTGACCGATCTGCTGTTCCAGCGCTTCATGGAAATCTGGGGCGGCATGCCCACGCTCTATCTGCTGATCATCCTGGCCTCGATCGTCGAGCCGACTTTCTGGTGGCTGCTGTGGTTGATGCTGCTGTTCAGTTGGATGTCGCTGGTCGGCATCGTGCGCGCGGAGTTCCTGCGCGCACGCAATTTCGACTATGTCCGCGCCGCCCGCGCGCTGGGCCTGGGCAATGTCCGCATCATCCTGCGCCATGTCCTGCCCAACGCCATGGTGGCGACGCTGACCTTCCTGCCCTTTAACCTGAACGGCTCGATCACGGCCTTGACCGCGCTCGACTTCCTCGGCTTCGGCCTGCCCCCGGGCTCGCCCTCCCTGGGTGAATTGCTGGCCCAGGGCAAGGCGAACCTGCAAGCGCCCTGGCTCGGCATCACCGGCTTCGTCGTGCTCGCCTTCATGCTGAGCCTGCTGATTTTCGTCGGCGAGGCCGTGCGCGACGCCTTCGACCCGCGCAAGACCCTGAAATGAGCGAACTGCCCGGACCGCTCCTAACCGTCGAAGACCTCGGCGTGGTCTTCGAGGGCCGCGGCGGCCAGCCCGGCGTGACCGCCGTCGCCGGTGTCGGCTTCAAGATCGAGCGCGGCGAGACCGTGGCGCTCGTGGGCGAAAGCGGCTCGGGAAAATCGGTGACGGCGTTGTCGATCCTGCAACTCCTGCCCTATCCGCTCGCGCGCCACCCCGCCGGTAGCATCCGCTTCCGCAGCCGGGAGCTGGTGGGGGCGGGCGAGGCTGTATTGCAGACCATCCGCGGCAACCGCATCGCCATGATCTTCCAGGAGCCCATGACCTCGCTCAACCCGTTGCACACGGTCGAGCACCAGATCGTCGAAATTCTGGAACTGCACAAAAGCATGGATCGCGCGGCGGCCCGAGCCAGAGCGCTCGAACTGCTCCAACTGGTCGGCCTGGACCGGGCGGAGGAAAGGCTGCTGTCCTATCCCCACCAGCTCTCCGGCGGCCAGCGCCAGCGCGTCATGATCGCGATCACGCTGGCCAACGAGCCCGACATGCTGATCGCCGACGAACCAACCACCGCGCTCGATGTCACCATCCAGGCCCAGATTTTGAAACTGCTGAAGGACATGCAAGCGCGTTTCGGCATGGCCATGCTGCTGATCACCCACGATCTCGGCATCGTGCGCAAAATGGCCGACCGGGTCTGCGTGATGAAGGAAGGCCGCGTCGTCGAAGCCGGCACCAACGCCGCCGTGTTCGGAAACCCGCGCCACGACTACACCCGCCACTTGCTGGCGGCCGAGCCCAAGGGCGAGCCGCCCGTGCCCGATCCCGCCGCGCCCGTGATCATGACCGGTACCGATGTAAAGGTCTGGTTTCCGATCCGGCGCGGTGTGCTCCGGCGCACGGTGGCCCACATCAAGGCGGTCGACGGCGTCGACATTTCCGTACGCGCGGGCGAAACCATCGGCATCGTCGGCGAAAGCGGTTCGGGCAAGACCACGCTGGGCCTCGCGCTGCTGCGCCTGGAACGCTCCCGGGGCACCATCGCCTATGTCGGCCGCGACTTGCAGGGGCTGCGGTCGAAGGAGCTACGCCCGCTCCGGCGCGAGATGCAGATCGTGTTCCAGGATCCCTATGGCAGTTTGAGCCCGCGCATGTCGGTCGCCCAGATCGTGGCCGAGGGGCTTGACGTTCACGGCCTCGGCCGGGACGAGGCGGAGCGCGACGCCATGATCGACGGCGTGCTGATCGATGTCGGCCTCGACCCCGCCATGCGCGACCGCTACCCCCATGAATTCTCCGGCGGCCAGCGCCAGCGCATCGCGATTGCTCGCGCCATGGTGCTGAAGCCCAAGCTGGTGGTGCTGGACGAGCCGACCTCTGCGCTCGACATGTCGGTCCAGGCCCAGATCGTCGATCTGCTGCGCGACCTGCAAAGCCGGCACAAGCTCGCCTATCTCTTTATCAGCCACGATCTCAAAGTGGTGCGCGCCATGAGCCATCACATCATCGTGCTGCGCCAGGGCAAGGTGGTGGAGGAAGGCCCGGCGGCCCAGGTGTTCAGGGCGCCGCGCGAGCCCTATACCCGCGCGCTGCTGGCCGCCGCGCTGAACATGGAAACCGTCGAACCCGGAGCCGTCAGGAGTTAGAAATGCCCGCCGTATTGTTTAAGTCCCATGCCGACAGCGCCGAGCGCTGGGGCCAGGAGCTGACCAAGCAGTTCCCCGGTCTCGATTACCGCATCTGGCCCGCTGCCGGCGACAAGACCGATGTCGACACCGCCATCGTGTGGAAGCCCGAGCGCGGCATGCTGCGGCAGTTCCCGAACCTCAAGATGATCTTCTCGCTCGGCGCCGGGGTGGACCACATCTTCGCCGACCCCGAATTGCCCAAGGACGTGCCGGTCATCCGCCTGGTCGATCCCTGGATGGCCAATTCCATGGCCGAGTATGTCGCCCTCAATGTGCTGCGCTTCCATAGGGACGATCACCATTACCAACGCCACCAGGCGGCGGGAAAGTGGAAATCGCTCGATTTCGTGGAGTCCGCCAGCCGGCGCGTCGGCTTCCTCGGCATGGGCTTCATGGCCGGCGATTGCGCCGCCAAGCTGAAACCCTTCGGCTTCGACATCGCGGGCTGGACCCGCTCGCCCAAGGCGATCGACAGCATCAAATCCTTCCACGGTGCCGACGGCCTCGCCCCCTTCCTCAAGCGCACCGACATCCTGGTCTGCCTACTGCCGGCCACGCCGGAAACCGCCGGCATCCTCAACGCGCGAAACTTCGCCCAATTGCCGCGCGGCAGCTTCCTCATTCAATGCGGCCGCGGCGCCCACACGGTGGAAGCGGACTTGCTCGCCGCGATGGACAGCGGCCACCTCGCCGCCGCCGCGCTCGACGTGTTCCCGACCGAGCCGCTACCCCCGGACAATCCGGTCTGGCGTCACCCCAACGTCTTCATCACCCCCCACGTCGCCTCCCAAACCAACCCGCGCACGGGCGCCCTTGTGGTAGCGGAAAACATGCGAAGGGTGCGCCGGGGCGAGGCGCCGCGCGACGCGGTGGATCCGAAGGTGGGGTATTAGGAGGTTGAGCGGGGAAGCAAGTCGAAGGACGAGGCTATCGCCGCCTTTCTGAATTGACGGCCTCACACTTCGACAAACTTGCAGTGAGGCAACGGGTCCTTGAAAGCAAAAGCGATCAGCCCACCGGCCCCTCACCTTCCCGCTTCGCGGGCCTCTTCCTCTCCCCCATTGGGGGCGAGGGGGAAGCCGTCGCCCTCGCCCCGCGCAGGCGGAGAGAGGGAGGGGACCCGTTGCTTCAGCAACGGGGAGGGTGAGGGGCCGCGGGCGCACGCAAAGACCGAGCCTCAAACCCCCTTCGCCACCGCCACGATCTCATCCGCCAGCTCGCTCAGATAGACCGAGCCCTTGACCGTGCGCTGCACCTGGACGCTGCGGCGGTCGGCTTCCTCGCGCTTGCGCCGGACGAGGTCGAGGCGGCCGAGGCGGTCGAGCGCGCGGGTGATCGCCGGTTTCGATAGGCCGAGCAGCTTGGCCAGGCCGCGCACGGTGTGGGGCGGCGGCGACATGTAGACCGTAAGCAGAACCGCCAATTGGCGCGCGGTTAGGTCGGCGGTCGGGCGCTTGACCCCGGCGACCGTGACGCGGCGCATGAGGTCGAGGGCTTGGGCCGTGGTGAGCGCGACGGACATGGTGGCCCCCTCAACGCCGGCGCCGCTTGGCGCCGAAGCGCTCGGCGATCATGGCATAGACGGCGCGAATGGCCTGGGCCTCGCCGCCCTCGGGCCGGCCGGGGCGGGCGTGGGAGTTCCAAGCCATGATGTCGAAATGGGCCCAGGGAATGTCCTTCTCCACGAACAGCTCCAGGTAAAGCGCGGCCGTGATCGAGCCGGCATGGGGCGAGTTGCCGGTGCTGCTGGTGTCGGCCGCCTTGGATTCCATCATCTTGCGATAGGGCTGCCATAGCGGCAGGCGCCAGAGCTGGTCGCCCTCGGCCTCGCCATGGCGCAAGAGGTCGCCAGCGAGCTTGTCGCTGTTGGAAAACAGCACGGGCAGATCGGGCCCCAGCGCCACGCGGGCGGCACCGGTGAGCGTGGCGAAATCGACGATCATCTCCGGCTTCTCGCCTGCCGCCTCGGCCAGGGCGTCGCACAGGATGATGCGGCCCTCGGCATCGGTGTTGCCGATCTCCACCGTGATGCCCTTGCGCGTGCGGATGATGTCCATGGGGCGATAGGCGTTGCCGGCGATCATGTTCTCCACCGCCGGCACCATCACGCGCAACCGCACGGGCAGGCGCGCGCCCATGATCATGTCGGCCAGGCCCAGCACATGGGCGCCGCCGCCCATGTCCTTTTTCATCAGCAGCATGTTGGACGACGGCTTGATGTCGAGCCCGCCGGAATCGAAACACACGCCCTTGCCCACCAACGTCACCTTGGGATCGCGCGGATTGCCCCAGGTAAAATCGATCAGCCTGGGTTTGTTGGCGGCGGCGCGGCCGACCGCGTGGATCGAGGGGTAGTTGCGGCGCAACAGCTCGTCGCCGACGATGACGCTGAAGCGCGCGCCGCGCCGGCGGGCGAGCGCGCGGGCCGCTTCGGCCAGATGGCTCGGCCCCATATCGGCGGCGGGCGTGTTGATCAGATCGCGCGCCATGGCGATGGCGGCGGCCTCGCGCGTGACCCGCGCGCGGTCGGCACGCGCCGGCCAGACCAGGCGGGCCGGCGTGGCCGTCGCTTTCTTGTAGCGGGTGAAGGCATAGCTGCCGAGCGCCCAACCGAGCGCCGCGCGCGTCGCCGCCTCGGGTTTGAGATCGGCCATGATCGCGTAGCTGTTCGCGGCGGGCAGCGTCGTGGGCAAGCCGGCGAAGGCCCAGAGATCCTCGCCCGGCTCGGTGCCGACCAGCACGCGCGCGAGCCTGCCATTGGCGCCGGGCACCAGGCTGATCGATCCGGCCTCGGCCTTGAAGCCGGTGGAGGCGACCCAACTTTTCAGGGCCGCCGATTGCCGGCCGAGCCACGCCGCAAGCCTGTTCCGTTCGATCGGCTCGATCGGCACGGTGGCGGCACCTGCGCTGGCGAGAAACGGGCTGGGCATGATCGGCATCGCCGGCTGTTCTGAAAGGGCTGCTAGAATGCGCGGGTTTAGCGCCGATGGAAAGAGCTAGAGCGAGCGGCTGTCAATCGCACATCATCGGTCCGCCTTTTGTAGCGCGGGAGTTGTCCGCCGAACTCTCGACCCTTTCCAAGAAGGGGCGAGATGCGGCGGGCTCCGGAAGGTGAACTGAAGCGCATGCGCACGCTGTGCCGCGAGCGCTATCGCGGCGTCAACGTCAAGCACTTCCGCGAACAGCTCGAAGCCCATCATGGTTACAAGCTGCGCTACACCGTGACCCGGCGTGCCGCTCTTTCAGGATGGCTCGTCCCATCGCTGGATACCGGGGCTGGACCGTGAACTCGACCCCATCGTCACCCTCGACGATGCCACCGGCGAGTTATACGCGGCCTTCCCGATCGACCAGGGCGGTATTGTTCGGCATCACGCCGCGAACAGCCGGCCCAGATCCTCAATATTATCATCGATGCCGGCTAGGCGCAGGCAGTGCCAAAATCCGGCCTGGCCCCCGGTGACGACCGGCACGCCGGTTTCCCGCTCGACCTGCTTGATCACCTCGAAGGTGCGCATGCCGCCGCCGGAGAATAGAATCCCATCCGGCTTCTTGGCCGCGCGGAACGCCTCGATCATGGCGCGGTATGGCCGCTCGGGGCTGACAAAGGGCAAGGTTTTCGGGTCGTAGGTGCCGAGCCCGACCGAGGACAGCACCTTGAAGCCGGCGCGCGACAAATAGGCGATCAAGGCGTCGTTGAGTTCCGGGCGATAGGCAGTCGCCATGGCGACGCGGCGCATGCCCATCGCCTTCATGGCCTCGTTGGTGGCGACCTGCATGGTGGTCGCGGGCTTGCCCGTGATCTTCTTGAGGCGGGCGATCACCGCATTGTCGGCGCCATAGCCCTCGACGAAGGTGCCGGGCGCGCAGCATTGGATCACCACATCGATTTGCGCCAGCGCCACATCCTCGGCGGCGCGGTCGACATGGGACATCATGGCGCGCAAATCCTTACGGTTGAGCAGGCCGTTGTTGATCAGGGACGGCATGATCGCCACGCCGTCGGGCGACCAGCGCCGCCATTCCTCGATGCCCTCGAGCGCGGTCGCGGGCGTCAGCCGCCCGATCCGGCACCGCCAGCCATACATGGGCTCAATGCGCATCGCCATTCTCCTTGTTCGCGGAATGCCAGCAGCTTAGAGGCGCATGGAGCGAGATCAAGGATATTTTGCGCCGGGGGCGATCAATCCGCGCTGGCCGAAATTGGATAGTGACACGCGACCGCGCGGCCCGGACCGAAATCGCGCAATTCCGGCGCCTCGGCCGCGCAGCGCGGCTGGGCCTGAGCGCAGCGGGTCCGGAACCGGCAGCCGGTCGGCATATTCGACGGACTCGGCACCTCGCCCAAGAGTTCGATGTGGTGCCGCGTCGCTTCGATCGCCGGATCGGGGATCGGCACCGCCGACAGCAGCGCTACCGAATAAGGGTGCGCGGGCGCACGGTAAAAGGACGCGGTGCTGGCAGTCTCCACGATTTGGCCGAGATACATGACTGCGACGCGGGTCGCGATCTGACGCACGATGCCGAGATCGTGGGAGATAAACAGGTAAGCGAGGCCGAGAGAGTCGCGCAGCGACATCAGCAGCTCGACGATCTGCACCTTGATGCTGACATCGAGCGCACTGGTGACCTCGTCGCAGATCAGAACCTCCGGCGCCATGACGATGGCGCGGGCGATGCCAACCCGCTGCTGCTGGCCACCGGAGAGTTGCCCCGGATAAGCGCGCGCGTGCTGCGCGCCGAGGCCAACCATGTCGAGGGCGTGCGCTACCCGTGCCACCCGCTCCGCGCGCATGCCGATCGCGCCGGCATCGAGTCCCTCGCGCACAATGGTCTCGACACGCAAGCGCGGGTCGAGTGCGCCGGACGGATTCTGGAACACCATCTGGACCGCGCGGCGCATCAGGCGGCGCTCATGGCATCCGCTGGTTGCCACGTCGCGGCGGCGATAGCGCACTTGGCCCGCGGTCGGCGCGATCAGGGCTGCCAGCGCCCGCGCCAGGGTGCTTTTGCCGCAACCGGATTCGCCGACCACGGCCAGGCTGTCGCCGGCAACCAGCCGCAGCGACACGCCATCGACCGCGCGGACCGGCGGCGGTCGCGTCAACCCAAACCGGCTTGCCGCCTGGAAATGGACGCAGACCGAATCCGCCTCCAGCAGAATCTCGGTGGAGAGAGGCGATGTCGCGTCAATCATGGCGACCGCCGCCGACCGGATGCCAGCAGGCCACGGAACGCACGCCCGCCGGGATCAAGGCGGGTTCCTCGGCCCCGCAGCGCGCGGTCGCCTGGGTGCAGCGCGGCGCGAACGCGCAGCCCGGCCGGCGCCGGCGCATATCGGGGGGCGCGCCGGGAATGGCGCCGGACGCCCGGTCGTCCCGGTCGATACGCGGACTGCATTGCAGCAGAGCGCGGCTATAGGGATGGCGCGGATCGGCGAACAGCGCGCCGGCTGGCGCCGATTCGACGATGCGCCCGGCATACATGACGTAAACCTGGCTCGCCATGCGCGCGATCACGCCCAGATCGTGCGAGATGATAACGATCGCCATGCCGGTGCGGTCGCGGATGCGCCGGAGCAGATCGAGAATCTGGGCCTGCACCGTGACGTCGAGCGCGGTGGTCGGTTCGTCGGCGACCAGCACCTTGGGCTCGGCGCTGATCGCGATCGCGATCATGACGCGCTGACACATGCCGCCGGACAGTTGATGGGGATAGGAGTCGAGCACCCGCGCGGCATCGGCGATTCGCACGGCGTCCAGCAACTCGCGCGCGCGGGCGCGCGCCGGGCCGGTCGCCAGGCCATGGCGGGCCGCGAGCGCGTCGGTCATCTGGGCGCCGACGGTGAGCACGGGGTTGAGCGCGGCGATCGCGTCCTGGAACACGATGGCCAGCTCGGGCGAGCGCGACGTCCACGGGTCGGGCACGACGATGTCGCGCCACGTCCGCGCGCCCACCGTCACCAGACCGCTCGCCTGCTCGACGATCTGGGCGTCGAGTAGGCCCAGCGTCGCCATCATGGCGACCGATTTGCCACTACCGGATTCGCCGACAATGCCGACGATCTCGCCCGCGCGCACGGCGAACGAGATGCCGTTGACCGCGTGCACAATTCCGGCGCGCGCGCGCAGACGCACGCGCAGATCGCCGACGCTGAGCGCCGCTTCGTCCCGCGCCGTGTCCGAGGCGGCGGTCACGTGACCAGGCTCGGATCGAGTTCGTCGCGCAGCCAATCACCGAGCCGCGAGATGCCGAGCGCGGTTAGCATGATGACTAAGCCAGGGCCGACGCAAATCCACCAGGCTGTCTGCAGATAGTCTCGGCCAGCGTTGATCATGCCGCCCCAGCTCGGGGTCGGCGGCTGTATGCCCAGGCCGATGAAGCTGAGCGAGGCTTCCAGCAGAATCACGCGAACCAGATCGATGCTGGCGACGATCAGCAGCGGTGATAGCGCGTTCGGCACGACATGGAGCGCCAGAATGCGCGCGTGAGAGGAACCGACCGCGCGCGCCGCCTCGATATAGGGCTGCGCCTTGATCTTGAGCACAACGCCGCGCTGGACGCGGGCATAGGTGACGAAGCCGGTCACGCCGATCACGATGACCAGATTGGCGGTGTCCGAGCCAAACACCGCGATCACGCCGATCGCGAATAAGATGGTCGGGAATCCGAGTTTGATGTCGACCAGCGCCATGCACACCAGGTTGACCCAGCCGCCGCAATAGCCGGCGAGCGTGCCGATCAAGGTGCCGATCACCAGCCCAACCGCAACGCCGCCAAGCGCGATCGTCAGGGTCGGCCGTGCGGCAACCACGACGCGCGCCAGGATGTCGCGCCCGACCGCATCGGTGCCGAGCCAATTGGCCGCGTCCGGCGGCTTCAGCCGGAAATCGAGGCGGGGCAGCATGGCCTGTTCGGCGAGGAAGGCCGGGCCGAACAAGGCTGCGATCAGCATCGCGATCAGCCACAACGCGAACAGCGCGTTGAGGATGCCGAAGCGGCGCCAGGGCGAGGCGCCCGAGGCCGCAGCATCGTCGGGCGGGGCGGCCGCGTCGATCCCGGTCATGGGTGCGGGTTGCCGGTCATTCCACCGAGATCCGCGGGTCGAGCATCCGATAGACGATATCGATCAGAGCGTTCAGGGTGACGAAGATGAAGGCGGTGACGCAAACGACCGCCTGGACCACAGCGTAGTCGCGCCGGCCGATCGCCTCCAGCGCGAGCGTGCCCAGGCCGGGCCAGCCGAACACGGTTTCGGTCACGATCGCGCCGCTCAAGAGCACGCCGAACTGAAGCCCGGCCAGAGTGACGATCGGAATCGCGGCGTTCTTGAGCACATAGGCAAGGATGAAACGCCGGCGCGGCAGGCGCTTCGCACGCGCCGTGCGCACGAACGGCTTCGAGAGCACCTCCAGAACTTCCGAGCGAGTCATGCGCGCCAGGCTGGCGGTCGAGGCGACGGCGAGCGTGACGACCGGCAGAACCAGATGGGCGGGCGTGCCCGAGCCGCCCGTCGGCGCCAGGCCGAGCCAAACCGAGAAGACCAGGATCAGCACGATTCCGACAAAAAAAGTCGGCGCCGTGGCGCCTACCACCGCAAGCCCGACCAGCGCATGGTCGAGCGGGCGGTCCCGATAGCGCGCGCACACGAAGCCGATCGGGATCGCCGCCAGGATTGCGACCGCCATGGCGAGGCAGGCGAGCGTCATGGTCGCGCCGACCCGGGACAGCACGATCGCGAGCGCGGGGCGGCCGTATTGAAACGACATGCCGAACTCGCCGCGCGCCACCTCGCCCAGGAAGGTCAGGTATTGGATATGGAGCGGCCGATCGAAACCGTAGGCGCGGCGCAGATTGGCGATGTCGGCGGCCGTCGCATCGGCCGGCGCCACCGCCGAGATCGGATCGCCAGATAGGCGCAGCAGCAGAAATACTACAGTGACGACGCCCCACATCACGAACAGGATGCGGCCGATCCGGCCGAGCGCCACCACGGACAAACGCCCCATCGGTAGCCTTGCGATCACTTGGCGCCGGCGCCGGTCAGATTGCCGATAAGGTCTCCTTGCGGAAATTGACCAGAATGTTCGGGCCGGGCACGAGCTTCACTCGCTTCGACGTGGCAAAGATGATGGGCGGCTGGAACAGCAGAATCCAGGGCATGGCCTCGAGCATGATGTCGGACATCTGCTTGTAGAGCTGGGCGCGCTCCTTCTCGTCGAAGCTGGTCACGGCCTTGGCGCCGAGCTGGTTGAAGGGCGCGGGATCGTTGGCACCCGGCACGTTCCAGTAATGAGACAAGATTCCTTGCGGGTTCATGGAGCGCCAGAGCAGCCCGGCGGCGTCGCTGTACTGGGAGGCAAAATAGGCGGCGAACAAGCCGTTGAACGCCCGCGCCGCATTCTTCTGGGCGCGCACCGCCGGCTCGATCACGCTCATCTTGACGTTGAGTCCGACCGCGCTCCACATCGCGGTCATGGCCTCGCCGATCTCGCGGTCGACGCCAAAATAGGCGTTGGCCATGGTCTCGAACAGGATTTCCTCTTTGTTGTAGCCGGCCTTCCTGAGCAGGTCGCGCGCCTGATCGGGGTCGTAGCGCAGATCGGGGCGCGCCGGATCGGTGCCGATCGAGCCAGCCAGAATTGGTTCCTTGAGCAATTGCGCCTGGCCGCCGAATAGGTTGCGGTTGATCGAGTTGCGATCGAGCGCGAGGCTGAGCGCGTGGCGCACATCGCGATTGCCGAGCGGCGCGGTACGCATGTTGACCACTAGGAAGAACGCTGAGCCGGACAGGCTGGTCACCGCCTGGGTGCTGGCGGTGTTGACCTGAGCGACCGCGTCGGGCGACACCCCGTTGATGACATGGACCTCGCCGGTCCTGACCGCCGCGGTGCGCGCCGACAGCTCCGGCAGCTTCCTAAAGGTGATCGTCGGAAATTCCGGCCGGGTCCAGTAACGGTCGTTGCGCTCGAGTACGATCGATTGGCCCGGCACAAATTCCTTGAACTTATAGGGGCCGGTGCCGATCGGCGCTTCGAAGAACTTGGCCGCGCCAACCGCTTGGAAATGCTTGTGCGGCAGCACATGCGCACCGTAATTGGCGAGCCGCATCGGCATGAAGGGATCGGGGTTCTTGGTGGTGATGCGCAAGGTCAGCCGGTCGTCGGCGCTCGCCTTGTCGATCGCCGCGAAATTGCCGGCAAACAGCGACTTGGCCGCGGGATCGACCACGCGGGCCAGGCTGAACACGATGTCCTCGGCGGTGAAGGGGTCACCATTGTGCCAAGTCACGCCATCGCGCAGCTTGAATATCCAGGTGGTGGGGTTGACCGAGTTCCAGCTCAACGCCAAGCTCGGCGCCAATGAGGAATCCGGCATGGCATGGGCCGGCGTGTCGAACAGATTGAAGAACACCATCTGCTCGACCAGGTCGGTGGTCAGATAGGGGTCGAGCCGCGACACGCCGGCGGCCAGCCCGAACACGACATTGGCAATCGGCGCTTGCGCCGCCGCCATCCGGCCCGACAAGGCGGTTGTCGCGGCGGCCATGGCGGCAGCCGGCACGGCGAGCTGCACGAAGCGGCGGCGCGTGAGCACCGGCGCGGCGAGGTCAACGCGAATGACCGTGTCCCCTGGGAGGGTTGCGCCCGCGGCTGTCATGCCCACGCCTGTCATGCTAGGCCGCGATCCAGTCGAATCGAATATTGTCATAATATCCTCCCCGGGCCGTTCGGCAATGATCCGTGGTGCTGATCAACGACGCGCGGCGATGATGCGTGGTTTCGGCCGGAGCGGCAAGAATCTATTTTCCGGTGTTTTCGTCGCGCATCATCTGTCCGCCTTTTGTAGCGCGTGAGTGGTCCGTCGAGTTCTCGACCCGTCCCAAGGGGGTCGAGGCGCGGCGAGCGACAGTGCTATGCGAGGTTTTCGCGATCTGGTTTGAGGGTGCGTTTCGGCGGTTTCGCGCGCGCCGGCAGACGGCAGACGAGGCCGGCGAACTGCTCGGCTCTCACGAGACGATCGCGGCGTATGACCTGCTCGGCGCCCTCTATGCCGATCATGGATCCCATTACTTCTACACCCCCAGGGCCGGCGCCAGGGTCGACACTCCGCGGCTAACCCAGATCGGCCGAGCTAGTGTTGGCCGGCATCACTTCCCTCACCGCCGCCAATCGCCACCTCGAGGAGTGCTTTATCCTCGACTATAACGCCCGCTTCGACGTCCCACAGACCAAGCCAGAGCACGCGGCGGGGTTGCTATCGCCGGACTCGTCGCGTAAGAAGGCCATCAACCCTTTATTAACCATCGGTGATCCATGACCGACCTCACCATCGTGCTCGGCAACAAGAATTATTCCTCCTGGTCGCTCAGACCCTGGCTCGCGCTCAAGCAGACCGGCGCCGCCTTCAAGGAAATCGTGATCCCGCTGGATCAGTCCCAGACGCGCGAATCGATTCTGCGTCATTCGCCCTCGGGCAAGGTGCCGGCGTTGATCCATGACGGCCGCACCGTGTGGGAATCTCTGGCCATCTGCGAATACCTGGCCGAACTCTATCCGGCCGCCGGGCTGTGGCCGGCCGACCGGACCGCACGCGCCCATGCCCGGGCGGTCGCCAGCGAGATGCATGGCGGCTTCGCGCCGCTCCGCCAACATTTGCCCGTGATCGTGCGCCGGCAATACCCGCCGCGCGAATTGCCCGCCGATGTGCAGGAGAACGTCAACCGCATGCAGGCGATCTGGCAGGATTGCCGCAAGCATTTCGGCGCGGGCGGGCCGTTCCTGTTCGGCAGCTTCACCAATGCCGACGCCATGTATGCGCCGGTCGTCACGCGCTTCCACACCTATCAGATCGGCCTGACCGAAGGTGCTGCCGATTATGTGAAAGCGATGCGCGCCTGGCCCGCCATGCAGGAATGGGCCGAGGCGGCGCGGAACGAACCCTGGATCCACAGCAAATACGAACCGGATTGATCTCCGGCTATTTGATCCGGCCGCTTTCCTTATAGAAGCGCTCGGCCCCCGGGTGCAGTGGGATGGCGAGGCCGTCGAGCGCGGTCTCGATCCGGATGTTGCGGCCCTGGGGATGGCCGGAATCGAGCAAGGCACGGGTGGCGGGATGCCAGATCGCGCGCGCCATGCTGTGCACCAGCTCCTCGGGCAGGCGGGCCGAAACCACGAGCTGCGCGCTGACCGCCAGGGTCGCGGTCGCCTCGACCCCGGCATAGACATTGGCCGGGATCGTCGCGCGGGAAAAGAATTTGGTATCGGCCAGCAGCTTGTCGGCCTCGGGCCCTTCGATCGGGATGAGCCGGATGTCGCGCTGGCTCGCCAGCTCGGCGATCGCCGGGGCCGGCGCGCCCGCGATCAGGAAATAGGCGTCAAGCTTGCCCGCGATCAAATCGTCGCTCGCCAGATCGGGCGAGGCATAGACCGGATCGAGATCGGCTTCACCGAGGCCATAGGCAGCCAGGATCAGCTTGGCATCCACCAGCGTGCCCGAGCTGAGTTCGCCGAGGGATACCCGCTTGCCCCGAAGTTCGGCCACCTTGGTGATCGGCGAATCCCAGGGCACGACCAGGTGGATATGCTCGGCATAGAGGTTGGCGACCGCGCGCAGCTCCTCGACCCGGCCGCGCTGGACGAAGGTACTGGTACCGGTCTGCGCCCAATAGGCAATATCGGACTGGCTTAGCCCCGCCTCAAGCTGGCCCCGGCCGATCAGTTCCACATTTTGCACCGAGCCCTGGGTCGATTGGGCGACCGCGATCAACCCGGGCACGCCGCAACTGCCGCCCTTGTCGCAGGGGCGCGAGCCCGGCGGGTTGCTGATGGCCCCCGCGATCAACCCGCCCACGGGGTAATAGGTGCCGCTGGTGGCCGCCGTGCCGATGCGGAAATAGCGGGTTTCCTGAGCAACAGAGAGGGTTGCGGCGGCAACCAAAACCGCTGCTGCCAACGCGCCCCAAACCCGACCAACTCGACCTCGGATGCCCGCCATGATGGGATGGCCCGGAAGGAAAAGAAAACGTTATATCACGCGTTGGGGATCATGCGACTGGGAAGGAAGGTGACGATCTGGGGAAACGCATAGACCAGCACGACCGCTACCACCATGAGCAGGAAGAAGGGGAAGGTGACGCGGCCGGTATAGAAGATCGACTTACCCGTCATGCCTTGGATGACGAACAAGTTGAAACCGACGGGCGGCGTGATCTGCGCCATCTCGACCACGAGTACGATGAAAATGCCGAACCAGATCAAATCGATGCCGGCGCTCTGGATGGTCGGCAACACCACCGCCATGGTCAGCACCACCATGGAGATGCCGTCGAGGAAGCAACCCAGGATGATGTAGAATACGGTGAGCGCCGCGATCAGCATCCAAGGCGCCAGCCCCATGCCGTCGATCCATTGGGCAAGCTGGCGCGGCAGGCCGGTGAAGCCCATGGCGAGTGTCAGAAAGGCCGCGCCCGCCAGGATGAAGAAAATCATACAGGACAGCCGGGTCGCCCCCATCAGGCTGTCGAAAAACGTCGCGCGCGTCAGCGTGCCCTGAAGTGCCGACAGCGCGAAGGCACCGACCACGCCGACGGCCGCCGCCTCGGTCGCGGTGGCCACGCCGGAATAAATCGAGCCCAGCACCGCGATGATCAACATCACCACCGGGATCAGATGGCGCGACATGAAGATCTTGTCGGCGAAGCTGTATTGCTCTGTCGCCTGGGGTACCTGGCCCGGATTGAGCAGCGACCAGATCGCGACATAGCCGCTGAATAGCAGCGCCAGCATGATTCCGGGCAGGATGCCGGCGGTGAAGAGCTGGCCGATCGATTGGTCGGCCGTGATGCCGTAGACTATCATGATGATCGAGGGCGGGATGAGCAGGCCGAGCGTGCCCGAGCCGGCAAGCGAGCCGATCGCCATATCCTCGGGATAGCCGCGCCGTTGCAACTCCGGCAGCGTCATCTTGCCGATGGTGGCGCAGGTCGCGGCCGAGGAACCGGAGATGGCGGCGAAGATGGCGCAGCCGATCACATTGGTGTGGAGCAGTCGGCCGGGCACCCGCATCATCCATGGCGCCAAGCCCTTGAACATGTCCTCCGACAATCGCGTGCGGAACAGGATTTCGCCCATCCACACGAACAGCGGCAAGGCGGTGAGCGTCCAGCTCGAACTCGAGCCCCAGATGGTGGTGACCATGGCGTCGCCGATCGGCCGCGTGGTGAAGAAGGCCATGGCGATATAAGCGACGCCGATCAAGGCCAAGCCGATCCAAAGGCCAGATGCTAGGAGAAAAAACAGAACGGCGAGGAAGACGAGGGTGAACGTGGCCTGATCCATAATTGCCGCCCCTATTCCATCCGCTGTTCGCCGGCGGCCGGGCCCTCGGCGATGCCCGACTGGCCGCGCAGCACCATGAAGAATTCCTCGACCACGGCGACGAACAGCACGGCCGTGCCCACTGCCATGCCAAGCTGGGGAATCCATAATGGCGTCGCGTCATGCGCCTGGGATATGTCGTGGAACTTCCACGACCACCACGCCATCTTGCAGCTATAGAAGGCGAAGAAGCCCGAGAGCAGCACTGCCAGGATCAGGCACCAGATCTCCAGCGCCCGACGCGCACCGCCGGTAAAGCGCTGGATCAGCAGAGTGACACGGATATGCTCGCCATGGCCAAAGGTGTAGGCCAGCGCCAGGAATGCCGAAGCCGCCATGCAATAGCCGGCATAGCTGTCGGTGCCGCGCAGGTAGAGCGCGGGGATAAAGCGCATGACGATGCCGAGCACGACGAAGCCGAGCAGCATAACCATGAAGGCGCCGCCGAGCACGCCGCACAACCAGTAGAGCCGATAGAGCGGTGATTTCATGATGGCTGCCCCCCGGAAAACGCGACGGGGCGCGGAACCCAGGCCCGGGTCCGCGCCCCGCTTGCTGTGGCGAAGCTACATCTTCTTATAGGCGTCCACGATGGCCTTGCCGTCGGCGCCGGCCTTTTTGATCCACTCCTCGGTCAGCTGATCGCCGATCTTCTTGAAGCCGGTGGCGAGTGCTGGGCTGGGCGGCTGGATCTTCATGCCCTTGGCGGCGAGTTCTTTGTAATAGAAGCCGGTGGCGTCCTCGCTGGCCTTGCGGCCGCGCTCTTCGGCGCGGGCGGCCGCGTCCATCACCGCCTTGCGCGTCGGCTCGTCCAACGCCTTGAGGGCGGCGTTGTTGGCGAAGATCACATTGTTCGGCAGCCAGGCCTGGGTGTCGTAGAAATGGGTGAGCGATTCCCAAACCTTGCTGTCATAGCCGGTGGAGCCCGACGAGATGAAGGAATTGACCACGCCGGTGGACAAGGCCTGGGCCAGTTCGGCCGCCTGGATGGTGACGGGCTGGGCGCCGACCAGCTCGGCGATCCGCGAGGTCGCCGGATTGTAGGCGCGGAACTTCAGGCCCTTCATGTCCTCGACCGAATTCAGATCTTTCTTGGCGTAGATGCCCTGGGGCGGCCATGGCACGGCGTAGAGCACGGTCATGCCCTGGCCATCGAGCACCTTGGCGATCGGCGCGCGCGCCGCTGCCCACAACTTCTTGGCGTCGGCATAGGAGGTCGCCAGGAACGGCACGGTGTCGATGCCGGCGATCGCGATCTCGTTCTCCATGTTCGACATCAGCAGCTCGCCGATCTGCGCCTGGCCGGTCTGCACCGCGCGCTTGATCTCGGGCACCTTGAACAGGGAAGCGCCGGCATGGACCGTGATGACCAACTTGCCGCCCGAGGCCGCCTTCACGTCGTCGGCAAACTCGACCAGATTCTTGGAATGGAAATTGGCGGGCGGATAGCCCGCCGGCAGGTCCCACTTAACCTGCGCCACCGCCGCGCCCGACAGCCCGAGCGCCAGAGCGGCGCCGAGCGCCGCCGTCACATGCCGATCCATGAAAACCCCCTGTATTTGTGGCGCCGCGCGGCGGCAACCCACCGTCCCGCGCGGCCTCATGGCGCATGCTGCCGCGAAGCTGGGGGGGCGTCAAGGAAGGGAGGAACGCAGATTGGGCCTAACCCTCTCGTCTAAGCGCCCATCAAAGGCTTAATCGGTAAAAGCTTAATCGGCCTGGCGATCTGCGCTATGATTGCCGTTCCAGTGGAACGGCATCCGGCCATGACGACGCAAACGAGACGTGGGCTGACCCGATAGGGGATTTTTCGCATGCTGCGGCAGAACCAAGAGGTTCTGGCCAAGCGGGCCGTGCGTCGAATCGCGCTGTTCGGCTCCTATGCCAAGGGCAGGCCGACGACCGAGAGCGATATCGATTTTCTCGTGGAATTCGAACGTCCGACCTACGACAACTTCCTGGGCCTGTCGCGCGACCTGGGGCGGCTGTTTGGCAAGAACGTGGAAATCCTAACGCCGGACGGGTTGAAGACCATCCGAGTCAAAGCCATCGCCGACGGCATCCGCGAGGCGCTCGTCTATGGCTAGGCGCCAGGACGAACAACTCGTCCAGGACATTCGCCAAGCCATCGATCGAATCCAGCGCTACACCAGCGGCTCGGCTACGAGCAGTTTCTCGAGGACACGATGGTGCAGGACGCCGTCGTGCGGAACCTGGAAATCATCGGCGAGGCCACGAAGGGCCTGTCGCCGGAATTCCGAAAGATACACAGAGCCGTGGCGTGGCGAGAGATCGCCGGCATGCGCGACCGCCTCGTCCACCACTATACTGGCGTCAACTGGGACATCGTTTGGGACGTGATCCAGGCGAAGCTGCCCGAACTGGGAAGCCAGTTGGCGCGGGTCCTGCGAAACGGCAAGCGATAAGCCGCGAGCCCACACTACCCCCTGAGCACATAGCCATAGGGCAGATGGCTGGGGTCGGCGCCGTCTTTGAGGTAGGCCGCCTTGGTGGTGGATAAGCGGTCGGTTTCCAGCCCGGCTTTCTTGATGTCGTATTTGTACATCTTGGCCGAATTGCCGCCGAAGATCGCGGTTTTGATCGGACCGTCGGCGGCCCCCAACGGCTTGAAGCCATATTTGCGCTGCATGTCCTCGGGGATTTCCAGCCGCCGCAGCGCCTCGATCTGCCATTGCGGCGCGCCGGTCCACACGGCGTCCGTGCCCCAGACCACATGATCGGAACCAAGGCCCTTGACCAGCATGCCCATGAGGGCCGCGCACAGCCGCGGCTCGATCACCGTGGTCTGGGCGAAGATCTGGCCGAGATCGGCATACACATTGCTGACGCCGAACTTCTCGGGAATTTCGGAGAGGTCGCTGGTCCATTCCACCCGGCCCGTGGCGTCGAATTGCTTGAGGCCGAGATGGGCGTTGGACCCCGGCGTCCAGCGATAGGCCGAGTGATAGACGACGAAGTTGATCCCCGGCCAATCCTTGGCCGCGCGGCCAAGATCGTCGACGTTGGCATAAGGTGTCAGATGGGGGAATTGCTGCTCGGTCGAGGGCGGGTAGAGCCCCTTGTGGACGCAGACGATGTTCTGCCCGGCCTTCGAGATTTTTTCGTAGAAGGGATAGAGCAGCTTCTCGTCGTCGAGCCGCCAGGGGTGGCGGCTGAGATGTTTGTTGGTGTTGTCGCCGACCGTGTAGCCCTTCCAGGAATCGGGCTTGAGTTCGACGATCTCGCGCTCGACCCGCTCCATCCAGCCCGGCTGGCCCGGGGTGAAGATCGAATGAGACAGGCAGCGCCTTGTGCCCGAGGCCGCGTTGATCTTGGCGCGGGCGTCGAATTTCATCTCGTTGGTCAGGAACCAATCCTGCGGGTCCTCCGAGGCCGAGCCGCTGATCAGCGCCACCTTGGTGTCGCTGTCGAGATAAACTTCCTTGAACCAGCTGGGATATTTCAGATCGTCGAGCGTCTGCGGCTTGCCCGCCAGCGCCGGGTTCCAGCCGGCCTTGCCCACGGTCTCGCGCGCCTGGATGAAATTCTTCAGCCGCGTGTCGTCGCGCAAGAAATGGGTGTGCACATCCATGACGAACTGGCCCGACATCGCCTGGGCCATCTGGGCCGCGAGATCGACGCTCGACGCCTCGGCCCGGCTGGCACCGTAGATCGGCCCGTACACGTCGTTCATGGCGACGAAGGCGGTCGCCATGCCGGCCGCGGTCTGGAAGAAGCGGCGGCGCGATAATCCGTTCCTGGCACCGAACTCGTCGCCCAGCTCGTTCAGCCGCGCCGCCACCTGTTTTTGCTTCGCGGTCTGGGGAATGGGGAAAAATTCGTCGCTGGAGATGACCTGGGTCGGAATCGGCGTGGGCTCCACGGCCGCGCTCGCGCGTACCAGCTTCGCCATTTCGTCGTCGCTCAACAGGCCCATGATTGACCTCCCTCAAGCTGCGATGAGCGAAGCGTAGCGAGCGGAGGGGGCGGAGGCAAGGAGGGGCGCGAAAATCGTGCCGAGCAAAGCCGGTCCTGATATCTTCTACCGCTTGCGCGTGTCCCGAACGAGAGGGCAATGACAAGGTTTCTCGAAGCGTTTCCCGCACACCGTCTCGGGCATGAGCCGACGGCCTATCCCATCCTGTCATCCTGTCAGTAACCTCTCGCGCCATGAAAGGAAAAGAGGACATGAAATGACAGGAAAGGGGAGAGGATGCTCTTATACTTGTCCGGCAACGCAGAGGAAAAATTTGGAATGTCGCTTTTTCCATGGAGATCATGAATACGGTAACTCCATAGGTCTCCCGCCGCACTTCCCAGCCGTACTCCCCGATCTTATGATGCCGACACAACCATCTGCGAGGCCCCATGCTGAAACTATTCTATGCCCCCGGCGCTTGTTCCCGCGCCTCTCATATCGCGCTGGAGGAGGCGGGCGCCGCCTATGAGCGGCATCTGGTCGATTTCTCCAAAACCGAGCAGCGCAGCCCCGATTACCTCAAGCTCAATCCCAAGGGACGGGTGCCGGCGCTGGCAACCGATCGCGGCATTCTGACGGAGACACCGGCGATCCTCGCCTTCATCGCCCAGACCCATCCCAAGGCCAAGCTGGCGCCGCTCGACGACGCCTTCGCCTTCGCGCGGGTGCAGGCGTTCAACAGCTATCTCTGCGCCACCGTCCACGTCGCCCACGCCCATCGCATGCGCGGCAACCGTTGGGCCGACGACCCCGCCGCCTTGGAGGCGATGAAGAAGAAGGTGCCGGAAACGGTCGGCGCCTGCTTCGACCTGATCGAGCGCGACATGCTGGCGGGACCCTGGGTGATGGGCGCCGACTACACGGTCGCCGATTCCTATCTATTCACGATCGCCCAGTGGATCGGCCACGACGGCGTCGACATCAAGAAATTTGCCAAGGTGTGGGATCACCACCAGCGCATGCTGGCCCGCCCAGCGGTGCAGCGGGTGCTGGCGGCAGAGGGTGATTGGATTGGGGGTTAGGGCAACCGTGCGATCCGGGGACTACGTCGCCCGCGTCGTCGCATGCATCTCCAGATAGCCATGGCCTAGCGCGGCGGCCTCGAGCTCCACGATCCGGGCATAATCCTGCATCGGCAATAAACTCACGCCGTCGAGCCTCAACTCCGCCTTGGCATCGGCGGCATCGGGATCGTCGAAGCCATCCGCCAGCGCCGCGCGCAGGCTATCGACCGCGTCGGGATCGGAATTCGCCGCCGTGACGAAGGGCGGGGTGGGCACGAGCTCGGTTTGGCAGAGGATGCGCGTGCCGGCCAAGGCCTCCGGGCGATCGCGCGCGAGCAGGGCGTGAAGCACGCCGTCCATCGCCATCACATCGGCCCGGCCCGCGCGCAACAAATCGAGGCTGGCGAGATGGCTGCCGCTGGCGACGACCTGGCGAAAGAACCGGCCGTCGCGGCTGAGCGGCGCCACCAGATGGCGCGGCGCATTGGTGCCGGAATGGGAGGCAAAGCCGTTGACGACGCACACGCCGCCGCGCAAATCGGCGAGGTCGCGCGCGGGCGCATCAGCGCGCGCGAGAACGAAGCTGCGATAATCGGTTCCCGCGCAGCCCGGCGTCGTGTAGCGCGGCGTGCCCAGAAGCCGCAGCGTGCTAGAGAAACCATAGACCAGGTCGTAGCCGCAGCACTGGCCCAGCAGCAGCGCCGGATCGGACAAGAGCCTGTGGGTGGTCGCCCCG
>SHVW01000030.1 GCA_009694085.1 Alphaproteobacteria bacterium | reverse complement strand
CTCGCCGGCAACAATCTCTGCATGTCGGACAACGAGCCGCTCATGCGCTATCTCGTCAATGATTTCGTGTCGAAATTCGGGTCGTTCCGCGGCATGGCCGGGCTCGGCGCCATGAGCTATCTGCCGATGGCCAAATGCGAAACCCATGCGCGAGGCAAGGACTACTACGCCGAGATTATGACCGGTGCCGGCACCGATGTGGAACTGCGCTGGGAAGAGTTGACCGATCCCATCGCGGCCGATGTGCAGGTGCTGCAATCGGCGACCGGCGGACATCAGATGTACAGCGTGTTCCAGGGCGCGCAACGCGGCACCATCGCCGTCAACGGCAAAAAGCTCGCGGGCAAGGCAACGCCGCGCGACTTCATGGGGCGCCGCTTTCCCACGGCTTTCCTCGCCTTTTCCGAGACCTGGCTGAAGCCGGCACCGTGAGCGCCCCCAACACGCTGACCGCCGTCGCGGCCGCTCGCGCCATCGCTTCCGGCGTGCTCAAGGCCGAGGCGCTCGTGCGCGCCTGCCTGGACCGCATCGCGGCGCGCGAATCCATCGTCGGCGCCTGGACCCATCTGGACGAAACAGGCGCCATCGCAGCGGCCAGGCGGGTCGATCGGGGCGAGGTGAAGGGCCTGTTGGCCGGCGTGCCCGTCGGCATCAAGGATCTGATCGACACGGCGGACATGCCCACCGGCTACGGTTCGCCCATCTATGCCGGCCACCGTCCAGCTTGGGATGCGGCCTGCGTCACCCAGGTCAGGCGGGCCGGTGGCATCGTGTTGGGCAAGACCGTGACCACCGAGTTCGCCACCTTCACGCCTGGCAAAACGGCGAACCCGCACAATCCGCGCCACACGCCGGGCGGCTCGTCCAGCGGCTCGGCCGCCGCAGTCGGGGACCATATGGTGCCGCTGGCGTTCGGCACCCAAACTGCAGCCTCGGTGACGCGGCCGTCCTCGTTCTGCGGCGCCGTCGGCTATAAGGCAACGACCGGCAGCTACAGCCTGGCCGGCATCAAATCCCTATCGCCATCCTTCGACACGCTGGGCGTGATCGCACGATCGGTCGGCGATGCGGCCCTGATGCGCTCGGTTCTCCTGGGTTCGCCGGACGTGCTGTGCGAGGCGGCACCGGCAGCCGGCGCCTTGCGTATCGGGGTTTGTCGCACGCCTTGGTGGGACGCGGCCGATCCGTCGACCCGCCAAGCCGTGGAGACGGCCGCCGATCGCTTCGCCAAAGCCGGCCATCGCGTCCGCGATGCGAAGTTGCCTCCGGAATTCGCCGCTCTCGTCGACGCGCACAAGGCGATTATGGGATTCGAAGCGGCCCGGGCGCTTGCTGATGAGCATAGCCGTCATCGCGACAAGATCAGCGCCGGCCTGCTCCAGATTCTCGATGGCGGCCTTGCCATGACCCATGCCAGCTATGTCGCCGCCTGCGCGCAAGCCGGGGCCGCGCGTCACAAGCTGCGCCAGGTGTTCGACGGCTTCGATTGCTTGCTGGCACCCAGCGCCATGGGCGAGGCGCCGGCCGGGTTGAACGCCACCGGCGATCCTCTATTCAGCCGGATGTGGACGCTGCTCTATGTGCCGTCGCTAACCCTGCCGGGCCTGACCGGGCCGCAGGGGCTGCCCGTCGGGGTGCAGATCATCTGCCCGCGCGGCGCCGACGAGCGCTTGATGGCGATCGGCGTCCGGCTGGAATCCATAGTACGCGGGTAACGAAGCGGCTATTCGTGGGCGTCGAATTCGGTGCCCAGGCGATGGCGGCTGCCCGGATACCAGAACCAGCTGCGCGCGATGGTTCGCTTGCCGAGGAGCGCTCGGCGGTGGAGCAGCAGGCAGGGCTCGCCATCGCGCATATCCAGGAACTTGCGCACGGTCGGCAGGGGCATGCGCGCCTCCACGATGTGTTCGATATGGGGATTCTTGAAGATGGTCCGGAGATAGTCGCCGGGCGTTATTTTCATGAAATCTTGACTCAGGTAATCCGGTACCAGATCGGGACTGTCCCAGCGCTCTTCGTACTGGATGGGCAAACCGTTCTCGCGATGAAGCATGATGGAATGGTATAGCGGTGCGCCCTCCGCCACGCCGAACAGGAAAGCCAGCGCCTTCACGGCCGGTTCACTCTTGAGCAGCTTTTCCTCGCAGCTATGCTCGCCCTTGCGCCGGCGAATTTCTTCCGTAATGTCGACCAACTCAAGCATGGGCGAGTAGTTCTTTCAGCGCATCGTCGACAAACTTGAAATCGGCGGCGTGGATGTTGTTGTTGCCGGCGCGGTGGCCCCAGATCGAGGGGATCGGACGCAGCTCGGCCCGTACCATGTGCTTCACCTCGATCTCGCTATCGGCGACCTGGAAATAAAGATCGGTCGCGCCGGGCATGACGATGGCGCGCGCCTTGATCGATCCCAGCGCCTTCTTGAAGTCCTTGTTGTAGAGGTTGTTGGCGCTGATATCGGCGTGTTGCCAGGTCCAGATATGGGCGAGCAGATTGTTGGCGTCGCGGCGCAGGAAATTGCCCTCCCAGCCCACCACCAGGAAATCCTCCAGCGACGAGGCGCCGGCCTGGCGCCAGAGTTCCTCGCGATAGAAGGATTGGGAGAGCGCCCAACCCGCATAGACCCGCCCCATGGCGCGCAAGCCGCGCACGGGCTGTTCGTGAAACCAGCCGTCGCGATAGGCGGCATCGGCGGTCAGCGCCGCCTTGACGCCCTCCAGGAACACGAAATTATGGGGCGAGGTCCGGGCCGACCCGCAGACCGGCGCCAGGTGCTCGACCATGTCGGGATAGATCGTCGCCCAGTGATAGGCCTGCTGGGCGCCCATGGACCAGCCCGTGGCCAGCTTGAGCTTCTCGATGCCGAGCGTATCGGCGATCAGGCGATGTTGCAGCACCACATTGTCGTACACGGTGAAATGGGGATAGCGGCCGCGATCGAACGGGGCAGGGGTGTTCGACGGCGACGAACTCAAGCCGTTGCCGAACATGCTGGGAATGACGATGAAGTATTTCTCGGGATCCAGCGCGCAACCCGGCTTGACCCAGAATTCGATGTCGAGATGGCTGGCGCCGAACGGCGTGTTGAAGACGATGGCGTTGGATTTGCCGGCGTTGAGCTTGCCGTAGGTCTTGTAGGCCAGCTTGGCGCCGCGAAAGGTCAGGCCGGATTGCAGGACGACATTGCCGAGGTCGAGTATCTGATGGTCGGTCATTCCAAGTGTTTCCTTATTCCGCTGCTATCGGCTCGTCCTGGGGCACGTCCTGACATTCCAGGCGGCCGGCCTCGTTGTCCACGATCACGGGGATATCGTAATAGGTGACGCGCGGGCTGGCACCGTAGCGCTCCTGGATCAGCTTGTGCCAGGCCGGATCGGCATAGGCGGCCTCGGCGGCGGCACGGCTTTGCCATAGGAACACGCCGCCGGTGTCGTGATGATCGCCCAACGTATAGTATTTGCGGATCAGGCCCGGCACCTTGTGCCATTTCGGGCCGTAATCGCGGAACACGGCGACAATGTCGGCGCGGCGCATCTGGGGCGGCATCTGGATTTCGACGACAGCGATGATCATGGCGACCCTCCGGGATGGATCGATAGAATTCGACCTGCCCGGCGCCCTGTCAACGATGCGATGGGATAGGGCGGCACAAACGTATTGACAATATAATTGTCATTATGGCAATTTTATTGTCGACATGACAGGAACACCATGACATCGAAACCGCGACACTCCCCGGAGGGCGAGGCCCTGTTCCAGGTGATCGTCCTGGTCTTGGGTACGTTCTTTAAATTGCGTGCCGCGGATCAGCGCATGGGAACCGTTTCGTCCTGGGGCGGCGGCAATTGGGGCTTGATGCGAAGCCTGGCTCTTGAGGGGCCGCAGACCGTGCCTCAGCTTGCCCGTGCGCGGCCGGTGGCGCGCCAGCGCATTCAGAAGATCGCGGACGAGCTGGCGGCGGCGGGGTTGGTGGAGTTCGTCGACAATCCCGGGCACAAGCGCTCGAAACTGCTGCGGCTGACGGCGCGCGGCGAGGCGAAGCAGCGCGAGATGACCGAGCGCATCCAGGACGCCGCCGACGCCCTGGCGCGCGATCTGCCCTTGAAGGACTTGAAAAGTGCCGCCGGGATCTTGGCGCGGCTGAGCGACAGGTTGGACGGCGCCTGATGGTTGCCATGGCTATCTCGAACCCCGCGCGGGCATGTGAGAGCTGATCTGCTTTTCATGTGAGGGGCGCTGGTTTTCGGACTGCGCATGACCGCATTGACAACTTAGTTGTCTAGTTGTTGCAACATGAACCTGAGAGGAGAGCACATCATGTGGACGCAAATTATCCTGGGCTCCGTGCTGACCGCCGCATTGGTGGTCGGCGCGGATCGCGTGGCTGAACGCTGGTGGGGAAAACCGGCCCAGGCGGCCGAGACTGCGGTGGTGCAAGCCGATGGCCGGTATTGGACCGGTATGGGCCATCGCTGCGCCAGCGCGGCGAGGGGCGAGGGCACGCTGGTGCCGGTTGGTGCGGCGCCGATTGGGCCGGGCTGGAGGCATGGGACGGCTACGTCGTCCGTGCCCTGTCGCTGACCGACGAGCAAAGCACGGCCTGGACCCGGCTGCGCGCGGCGATCCAATCCACCCGGCCCAGCCTGGAACAGGCTTGCGCGGATGTGCCGGCGACGGACGCAACCATGGCACGCGCCGAAACCATGCTGACCCTCGGCCTCGAAGCGGTGCGCCAGGTGCGGCCGGCCTTCGAGGCGTTCTATGCCGTGCTGACCGACGAACAGCGGCGTATGCTGGACGAGCATCGCGGTCGCCGCCACCGGCACTGAGGCGGAACCGAAAGGAGAGCTGGCATGAGCAGCGAGAGCAGCCCGACACAAGAGCCAACCGAGACCGCGAGGGTGATCGCCAAACCGCCTGTGATTTACGCCGGATTTCTGGTGCTCGGTCTGGTCTTGGATCGCGTCTGGCCGATCGAATTGCCCATGCCGGCTTCCGATCTCCGCAAGGTTTTGGGACTTGCCATGATTGCGATCGGCGCGGGGCTAGCCCTGTGGGCGTTCCGGCAATTCGTCCGCGCCGGCACCAATTTATCCACGGGTAAACCGACCCTGGCGATCGTCACCGATGGGATCTATCGCTTTTCGCGCAACCCGATCTATGTCGGCTTGACCATTTTCTATCTCGGCATTGCCCTGGCGACCGGCAGCCCGTGGGCGTTTGCCATGCTCGCCCCGGCCCTCGCGGTCATGCATACCGGCGTCATCTTCCGGGAGGAGCGATATCTAGAGCGCCGTTTCGGCGCGGCTTACCTCGACTACAAGGCCAGGGTTCGCCGCTGGTTTTGATGTCCGCGCGGGCCATGGCGTGCGCGCCTGAAATCCGATAGCAATGGGGCGCCCCGACATGACCGAAGGAACTCACGCATGAAACTGTTCGATCTCAAGGGCCGCGTCGCCATCGTCACCGGCGGCAATGGCGGCATCGGACTGGGCATGGCGAAGGGGTTGGCCCAGGCCGGCGCCTCCATCGTGGTTGCCGGGCGGGACCGTGCCAAGAACGAGGCCGCGGTGCAAAGCCTGGAAGCGCTGGGCGCCGCCGTCATCCCCGTCAGGGTCGATGTGACCGACGAGGCAGCTTGTCGCGCGATGGTTGAAACGGCGGTTCAGCGCTTCGGCCAGATCGATATCCTGATCAACAACGCCGGCACGAATGTCCGCAAACAGCCGCAGGACTATTCGCTGGCGGAATGGCATCACGTCCTGGATACCAACCTGACCAGCGCCTTCATGTGTTGCCAGGCCGTCTATCCCGCGCTCAAGCGCGCCGGCGGCGGCAAGATCGTCAATATCGGCTCCATGTTTTCGATCTTCGGCGGGCCCTTTTCCGCCGCCTATGGCGCCAGCAAGGGCGGCATGGTGCAGATGACGCGCTCGCTTGCCACGGCCTGGGCGCCTGATCGCATCCAGGTCAACGCCGTGCTGCCCGGCTGGATCGACACGGAGCTAACGCGGCGCGGGCGCCAGGAAATTGCCGGGCTGCACGAGAAGGTGCTGGCGCGCACGCCCGCCGGCCGCTGGGGCGTGCCCGACGATCATGCCGGCATCGCGGTATTCCTGGCCAGCGCCGCTTCCGACTTTGTCACCGGCACGGCGATCCCGGTGGACGGCGGGTTTTCGATTCAGATTTAAGTCGGGGTCAGCCGCGAATTCGAGCCAGCCGGACCGTTTGTAGCAACCAGACCGCGATGCCCAGCGCCAGGCCGGCGAAGGCGGCTGGCGGGCTGGGGGCCATCAGGCAGGCGCCGCCGGCGAACATCAGGCAGCGCTCCACGACGGTCGCATTGATGCGCAACCAGCCGATGAAGGCGCCGCTCAACAGCACGATGCCGAGGCCGGTCTCGGCGATCACCAGGACGAGATCGACCAGGGTCGATCCGGGCTTGTGCAGCAGCGGATCGAGCATGACCGGGTCGTGGGCGAACACAAAGGGCACGATGAAGCCGGAGGCGGCCAGCATGCAGGCGGTGTAGCAGGTCTTGTTGGGGTCCGCGCCGGCGATGCCGGCGACCGCGTAGGGCGCGATCGCGGTCGGCGGCGTGATGTCGGCGAGGATGCCGAAGTAGAACACGAACATGTGCGCGGCGATCGCGGGAATGCCGAACTGGACCAGCGCCGGGGCTGTCAGCGCGGCGGTGATGATGTAGGTCGGCGTGGTCGGCAGGCCAAGTCCGAGCAGGAGGGAGGCCAGCATGGCGAACACCAGGGTCAACAGCATGCTGCCGCCGGCCAAGCCGAGGATGGCGCTCGCCAGCTTCACGCCGACCCCGGTCTGGGCGATCACGCCGATGACGATGCCGACCACGGCGCAGGCGGCCACCACCGGCAGCGCGGTCATGGCGCTCCACTCGAGAATCTCGATCAGCCGGCCCGGTGTCATGCGCGTGTCCGGCCGCAACAGGCTAACCGCGACGGTCAGAGCGATGCCGACCACGCCCGCGGTCATCACGTTCCACCCTGTCATCAACATGTAGACCAGGCCGACGACAGGGAGCAGCAGATGGCCGCGCCGGAGCAGAACCTGGCCGGCTCTGGGCAGACCGTCCTTGGGCAGGCGGGCGAGGCCGGTCTTGAGCGCCTCCATGTGAACCATCGTGCCGATGCCGAGGAAGTAGAATATCGCCGGGATGATCGCAGCGATGGCGACCTCGACATAGGCGACGCCGAGCAGGTCGGCCATGATGAAGGCGGCGGCCCCCATGATCGGCGGCATAATGTTGCCGCCCATCGAGGCGGCCGCCTCGACCCCGGCCGCGAATTGAGGGCGGTAGCCGACCCGCTTCATCAGCGGAATCGTGAAGCTGCCGCAGGTGATCGCGTTGGCGATGCCGCTGCCGCTGATGGTGCCGAACAGCGCGCTACAGAAGATCGCCACCTTGGCCGGCCCGCCAGCGGTCGCGCCGGCGGCGGCCATGGCGAGGTCGACGAACAGGCCCATCAGGCCGAGGCGCATGATGAAGGCGCCGAACAGGATGAAGACGAACACATAGGTTGCCGAGACACCGAGCGGGATGCCGAAAATGCTCTCGTTCGACAGGTAGACCGTCTCGAGCAGGTCGCTGATCGACATCGACGGGTGAGCTGACGATCCGGGCATCCAGTGGCCGAGCAGGGCATAGGCGAGGAAGCCGATGGTAACGAGCGACAGGCCGCCGCCGACCGTGCGTCGACAGATTTCAAGCGTGACCAAAACGAGCGTCGTGGCGGCCGCCATGTCCATCGGCGTCAGGGGGTCGACGAAGAAGATGCGGTCGCGCAGCCGGGCGCCCTCGATCACCACGTGCAAGACCGACCAGACGCCGACCAGCAGGAACAGCCAATCGAGCAGGCCGACACGCGAGGAGTCCTGGCCAGGCCAGTGCAGCCGGTAGGTCAGCGCGATCAGCGCGACGGCGAAGGCGAGGTGGATGGGCCGCTGCACCAGCGGCTCGAGGGTGCCGAAAACCGCCGTGTAGAGTTGGAATCCGGAGAATGCGACGGCGACGGCGGTCACTAGCCGTCGGCACCAGCCCGCGGGCGGCGCGAAGCGCGGCGTCTCCAGACGCTCGGCTTCGCGCGCGCCGCGCTCCTCGTCGATCGCCGCCGCAATCGGTTCAGTTGGCAACCCCCACCTCCCGGAAGTAGCGGAGTGCTCCCGGGTGGAACGGAACGCCGATATTGGCGGCGGCTGCCTTGGCCGTGAACAGTTGCATGGTCTTCTGAATTGCGATCAACCGGTCGCGGTTCTCCAGCAGCGCCTTGACCATCTTGTAAACCGTGGCGTCGTCGATCTGCGCGCGGGTGACCAGCACGACCGGGTCGCCGACGGTCACCGTGTCGGTCGTCTGGCCGGCATAGGTGCCGGCCTTGATGACCTCGGTGGTATAGCCGGGGTAGTCGGCCTTGAGCTTGTCCATGAGCGGCGCCTCGATCGACAGCAGGCGGATCGGCGCCGACGACGCCATGTCGAGCAGCGCGCTGGCCGGGTTGGTCAGCAACAATCCGATCGCCTCGGCCTGCTTCGACTTCATCTGGTCGACGCCATCGGTTGTGCTGGTGTGGCTCGCCTTGATGTCGTTGAAGGTCATGCCATGGATGCCGAGCACGCGGCGCAGGATCAGCTCGTTGGAGGCGCCGCGCGGCGAGGTGTTGACCGAGCGGCTCTTGAGGTCGGACACCGACCTGATGTTGCTGTCGGCCCACACGGCGATGGCGAATTCCTGGGGCAGCAGCACGGCCAGCAGCCGCAGGTCTGTCTGCGCCCGGTTCTCGAAATCGGCCGTGCCTTTGACCGCGCTGGCCGCGACGTTGGCGGTCGAGAAACCGACATGGGCCTTGCCCGCATTGACGTTGAAGGCGTTGGACACGCCGCCACCGGGCTGCTGGGTGAATCGCAGGTCGACCTTCTGTAGGATCTCGGCCATTCCCGTGCCGAGCGGGTACCACACGCCGCCGAGCGGGCCGGTCACCATGACCATCTGCCCCTGGGCCCGCGCAGCCGGCGCCGCGGCGATACCGACCATCAGTGCCGCAAGCAATGCCAGTGAGCGCATGTCCATCCTCCCTTTAGGTCCGTTATGTTCGCGCGGGTGACTGTGTCGGCCGAATGATTCATTCTCTCCTGGTTATCTGCTTCGTGGCGAGATTGGCCAACGTCGCTTGGAATTGATCGACCTCGCGTTTGGTTCGGGCTCGCTATTTCATCAGGCTATCGAAGCCGTAAAACTCCATGACCTGCTTGACGCGCTCGAGCTTGGGCGCGGCGTTGAACCAGCCGTGCCGGCTGACCGTGAGGCCGCTGTTGCGTTTCATGTCGACCATCATCTCCGCGGTCTTGATGGTTGCGGCCAGGCCGTCCACGATCGGGATGTCGTCGACCCGGGAGATGCCGTTGGTCGCCAGCAGCACGCTGAGCGGCATCGAACCGCCGATGATGACGTCGGCGCCGGTATCGCGGCTCATGGCGCGCACCGCTTCCTGGAAGCGCTCGATCAGCGGGGCGGGATTGCTGTAGCCGGTCAACACGTCGCGGAAGCCGAAGCCGGTCCAGCGCACGCCGGCGCAGCGACTCTCAAGCCCGTAGCTGCGGATGCGCTCGGCATAAAGCGGCACGAGCTCGGGAATGAAGGTCATAACGCCGAAGCGCTGGCCGAGCTGGCACGCCATGAGCGCCGAGGATTCGCCGTAGCCGGTGACGGGGATGTCGACCAGCGTGCGGATCTCCCGGATCATTGGGTTCGGCATGGTGCACATGGCGTAGGCGTCGAAGCCATCCTGCTGGGCTTTGACCGCATATGCGGTCCACTGGTTGCCGTGAACCCAGTAGAGGTAGCTGTAAGCGAGGTCGTCGCCCGGGTAGTCGGCTGGGTAGGTGCCGCGCTTCTGGCCGTGCATCACGATCTCCGTGTCCGGCCGGGCGATCTTCTTCATGTGCTTGCGCAGGGTATCGGCGTAAGCTGGCAGATCCTCGAGAACCGTGAAACTCTGGTGCCAGATGCGCATGGCCATCGCGGTGCTTCCTCTCGGGACTGCGGCTAAACCCAGCGTAAACTGTAGCAGACGGATAGGCGGTCGTGAAACGTTTTCAGCCGACACTCCCGGCCAGCGATCAGCCGCGCGCAGCCGCTCGGCGTCGTTCACGTCGTCTTGGTTGCCATATAATAGAAAGACGCCTCGAGACCAGATAAATTTTCCTCCTGATCTGGCGATGCGGGTTAAGAGGCGGCGCCTTCCAGGTGGCATTCCACCAGGCCGCGGCGGTCATGCATCGGGGTCGGCGCTTCGCGCGAACAGCGGTCGATCGCCACGGGGCAGCGCGGATGGAAGCGGCAGCCCGGCGGAATGTTTGCCGGGTCTGGCATGGCGTCGCCCAGGCCGGTCTCGGGAATGCCGAGCCCGGGTTCGGGCGTCAGCACCGAGGCCAGCAGGGCCTTGGTATAGGGGTGGCGCGGCGCGTGGAACAGGGTTTGCGTCGCGCTCTGCTCGACGATGCGGCCGAGATACATGACCGCGACCTCGCTCGCGACATGCTCGACCACGGCCAGATTGTGGCTGATGAACAGATAGGTCAGGCCGAAGGAGCGCCGGAGTTCCGACAGTAGATTCAGGATTTGGGCCTGAACCGAGACGTCGAGCGCGCTGGTCGGCTCGTCGCACACCACGATGCGCGGATGCAGCACGAGCGCCCGCGCAATGGCCACGCGCTGGCGCTGGCCGCCGGACAGCTCGGCCGGCAGGCGTTCGGCCATGACGGGATCGAGCCCAACGCGCGCCAGCATCTCGTCCACCCGCTTGCGCGCGGCCGCGGCCGACATGCCGTCCTGCGCCATCAACGGCATGCCAACGACATCGCGCACGCGCCGGCGCGGATTGAGCGAGGAATAGGGGTCTTGGAACACGGGCTGGATCAACCGGGCGCGTTCGCGCCGGTCGAGGCCGGCCAGGCTCTTGCCGTCGATCAGCACGTCGCCGCTGGTTGGCTCTAGCAGCCCTAGAATGATGCGCGCCAGGGTTGATTTGCCGCAGCCGGACTCGCCGACCACGCCGAGCACGTCGCCCGCCGGCACGGCGAAGGACACGCCGTCCACGGCGATCACCGGCCGCGCGTCGCTGAACATTCCGGCGCGCACGCGGAAATGGCGGGTGAGATTGCGAACTTCGATCAGCGGCGCGGTCACGGCGCCGTCGCGTCCGGTTCGAGTTGGCACAGATAGTCATGGTCGGGCCCGAGCGCACGCCGAGGGATGGTGCCGGCGCAATCCGGGCGCGCGTGGCCGCAACGTTCGCGGAAACCGCACCCCAGGAAATCCCGGCCGATCTGGGGCACCATGCCGGGGATCGAGCCGAGCGGCTGATCCGGCTTGATCTTGCCCGGAACGGGCACGCAGGCCAGCAGCCCGCGCGTATAGGGGTGCATGGGCCGGGCGAATAAATTGGCCGCCGTGGCGCTTTCCACGACCTCGCCGGCATACATGACGGACACCCGATGGGCCATGCGCGCGACCACGCCGAGATCATGGGTGATCAACAGCACGGCCAGGCCGAGATCTTTCTGCAAATCGGCCAGCAAGCGCAGGATCTGGGCTTGAACGGTCACGTCGAGCGCCGTGGTCGGCTCGTCGGCGATGAGCAGTTCGGGATCGCACATCAGCGCCATGGCGATCATGACACGCTGGCGCAGCCCGCCGGAGAGCTGGTGCGGATACTGGCCGATGCGCAGACCGGGCGAGGTGACGCGCACCAGCGTCAAAAGCTCGACCGCGCGATCCAGCGCCGCCGTCCGCGTCGTGCCGCGATGGCGCCGCAGAACTTCGGCCATCTGCGAACCGACCGTATAGGCCGGGTTGAGGCTAGTCATGGGCTCCTGGAAGATCATGGCCATGCGGTTGCCGCGCAGCCGCGACATCGCTCGTTCGTCCAACCCGAGCAAATCGGTGCCGTCGAAACGCAGCGCCGTCGCCTTGCGCGCTCCGTTTCGCGCGAGCAATCCCATCACGGCCAGCGCCGTGACCGATTTGCCGCAACCGGATTCGCCGACCAGGCAATGGGTTTCGCCCTTGGCCACGGTTAGGGATGCGCCGCGCACGGCGCTGAGGCCGCTGAAGGAAATTTCCAGGTCGCGCACCTCGAGCAGAGCCGTCACGCCGTGCGCCCCGTTCGCAATAGATCGCGCAGCCCGTCGCCGAGCAGATTGATGCCGAAGACCAGGACGAACAGCGACAGACCGGGCACCATGATGACCCACGGGCTGAAGAACATGTACTCCTTGCCCTCCGCGATCATCAGCCCCCAGGACGGCAGCGGCGGCGGCACGCCCAGGCCGAGGAAAGAGAGCGCGGCCTCAAGCAAAATGGCGAGCGCCATTTCCAACGTCGCCACCACCGCCAGCGGCGACAGAATATTGGGCAGGACCTCGCGAAACAGGATGTGGCTGCGCGAGCACCCGGCAGACCAGGCGGCTGCCACATAGTCGAGCGTGCGCACCTGCATGGTGGTGACCCGGGCGACGACGGCAAATCGCTCCCACAGCAGCAGGCCGAGCGTCATCACAACCACCGTCAGCGAACTGCCGACCAGCGAAACGACCGCCAGCGCCACCAGGATCAAGGGGATCGAAAGCCGCGCCGTGATCGCGAACAACACGACATCGTCGATCCGCCCGCCGAAAAAGCCACCGATTACGCCGAGGGTCACGCCGATAATCGCCGAGGTGATGACCGTGGTCACGCCGATCAGCATGGAAATACGCGCGCCGTAAATCAGCCGCGAGAGATAGTCGCGGCCGAGCTGGTCGGTGCCGAGAAAATGTTCGGGCTTGCTGCCTTCCATCCAGAACGGCGGCACCAGACGGTTCGACAGGTTAAAGGCAAAGGCATCGTGGGGCGCCAGCAGCGGCGCGAACATGCCGACCAGCAGGGTCGTGCCGACGATGAGCGCGCCGAGCCACAGGCCCCAGTTGCGCCAACCCGTCATGATGCGCGCAAGCGGGGGTCGAGGACGGCGTTGAACATATCGGCGATCAGGGTCAGCAGGGTGTAGATGATGGCCAGCAGCAGCACCACGCCCTGAACCGTGGGAAAATCGTTCTTGCTGATGGATTCCCAGGCCAGGAAGCCGACGCCGTGGAGCGCGAACACGGTTTCGATCACGATCGAGCCGCCCAGCATGAAGCCAAGCTGCACGGCGGCAATGGACACCACGGGCATGGCCGCGTTGCGCGCCGCGTGCTTGAGGATGATCGAGGCGCGCGACAAACCCTTGGCCCGTGCCGTGCGGATGTAATCCGACGCCAACGCGTCGATCATGCCGCTGCGCGTGAGCCGCAGCAGGGCGGGAATGGCCGAGAAGGCGAGCACGATGCCGGGCATAACGAAATGCTGCCATGTGCCGGTGCCGGAAATCGGCAGCCAACCCAGATGGAGGCCGAAGGTGATCATTAGGATCAGGCCGAGCCAGAAGGACGGCATGGCTTGCCCCAGCAGGGCAACCAGGGAAACCAGTCGGTCGACGACGCGGCTTTCGTTCAACGCGGCGACGATGCCGAGCGGCAGGGCCACGGTCAGGGCAATCGTCAGGCCGACCAGACCGAGGGTCAGGGTGATGGGCAACCGGTCGGCGATCAGCTTGGAAACCTTCTCCTTGAAGAAATAGGATTGGCCGAGATCGCCGACCGCCGCGCGCCGGACCCAATCGAAGAACTGTTCGACGATGGGGCGATCGAGCCCATAGGCTTTGCGGATGATTTCCACATCGGCGGCGGTCGCCTGGGCACCGGCGATGGAGATGGCGAGATCGCCGGCCAGCCGCGTCAACGCGAAGGCAAAGGTCAGAACCGTCAGGCAGACGAGAATGGCGACGAGCAAGCGGCGCGCGAGAAATCCCAGCATCGGGCGAGCTTAACGCGCGGTTTCGGCTGGGGGCAAGCGTCCACCGCGCCGCTACTCTCCCAGCGTCGCGGTCGGCGTAACCAAGCATGAGGTCGTCGGCCGCCCCAAGCAGATCAGTACGTCTTATATCGAGCGCCAGAACCTAACGCTTCGGACGGAGCGGCGCCGTTTGACCCGGCTCACAAACGCATTCTGCAAGAAGCTGGAGAACCATGCAGCGGCCGATTCACAGCAATTGTCGGCGACCGTCGATAGGGTGGTGGTGGTATATTCGAAGTAAAAAAGCCAGCAGGAAGGAGTTCGTCGATGTCTGAGGAGTCGGTGTGCGACCTATTCGACCGTTGGGAACGGGTCTGGCATGAGGAACAGTACGACCTGGTCGCGGGATGCGTGGCGCCCTCTACATCCGGCACGACGAATCGGGCACGCGGCGGGTGACGTCGGAGGAATACGCGGCCGAACTCGCCGCCAATCGGCGGCAGCGGCCAAACACGCGCATCGTCGTGTACGATCATACGTTGGGTAGCGACCGCGCCTGGTTCCGCTTTACGCTCATGTGGAATGACGCGATGACCGGCGAGAAACGCACGTGCGCGGGCATGCAGGTCTATCGGATCGAGGAAGGCAAGCTCGCGGAAACTTGGCTCACGCTACTCGCCGCCGGCTCGGCATGGCCGGACGTGGCGAGGCAGGAACGCTGGACAAGCAAGCGCGGCTAACCGATGTCCTATTTTCAGGTCACGAGTGTCCTACTTCGAGGCGAATTAGGACAGCATCCACCACTGGTATCGCCTTGACCGCACGGGCAAGCCCGCCCTATCGTCACGGGACAAGCCTTCAAGAATTCACCGAACAGTGAGGGACCATCATGAAAACCAAGACCCTTCTCGCCGGTCTCGCGATGGGCGTTGCGCTCATCTCCATGCCGGCAGCGGCGCAGAAATCAGCCGATACCTTGCGCATCGTCCTGCGCGACGCGGTCACCAATGTGGACCCCTATTACAACCAACTCCGCACCGGCCTGGTGCTTTCCCATCAGGCGTGGGACGGCCTGGTCTATCGCGATCCCGACACCTTCGCGGCCAAACCGCTCCTGGCGACGTCGTGGAAGATCGTCGACGACACCACCATCGATTTCGCGCTGCGGCGCGGCGTCAAATTCCACAACGGCGATGCCTTCACCGCCGACGACGTGGTCTACACGCTCAATCTGGTTAGCGCGGCGGATTCGAAAGTTTCGACGCCGAGCAACGTCAACTGGATCGACAAGGCGGAAAAGGTCGACGATTTCAACGTGCGCGTGAAACTTAAGAAGCCGACGCCGGCTGCGCTTGAGTATTTCGCCATGGTGATCCCGATCTATCCCAAGGCCTATCGCGAGAAGGTCGGTCCGGAAGGTTATGCCAAAGCGCCGGTTGGCACGGGGCCGTACAAGATTGTCAAGGTCGAGGCGGGACAGGTCGATTTCGAGCGTTTCGCCGATTATTACGCCGATAGCTCCCGGGGCAAGGCGACGATCGGTAAGCTCCAGGTCCGCTTCGTGCCGGATGCGGCAACGGAGATGACCGAACTGCTCGCCGGACGCGCCGATTTCATCTGGAACTTCAACGCCGACCAGTTCGACGCGGTCAACCGCATGCCGGCGCTCCAGGCGCTGCGGCAGGAATCCATGCGCGTCGGTTTCCTCCGGCTCGATGCGGCCGGCCGGTCCGCGCCGGGCAATCCGATCACCAACGTCAAGGTGCGCCAGGCGATCTTCCATGCCATCGATCGCGAGCAGATCGCCAAGCAACTCGTCCAGGGCGGCTCGCGCGTGCCGCCGGCGCCCTGTTATCCCTCGCAATTCGGCTGCGACGCCAAGGCCGCGGTCCTGTATCCCTACGACCCCGCCAAGGCCAAGGCACTCTTGGCCGAGGCCGGCTACCCCAACGGCTTCGAAACCGAACTCGTGACCTATGTGCTGCCGCAATGGGCATCCTCGGTCCAAGGCTACCTCAACGCCGTCGGCATCAAGGCTAAGATCAGCCAGGTTCAGGTGCAGGCCTTGGTGCAGCGTTGCAGCCGCGGCGAATGCCCGATGGACATGGGAAGCTGGGGTTCCTATTCCATCAACGACGTATCCGCGATCATCCCGGTTTATTACGGCGGCGGGGCCGACGACTATGCGCGCGACGCCGAGCTGATCAAACTGGTCGAATCGGCGGGCACGACCATGGACGCGGCGAAGCGCCAAGCCGACTACAGCAAGCTGATCAAGCGGGCGACCGAGCAGGCCTATTGGGTGCCGCTGCATACCTATGTGACGACCTACGGACTGTCCAAGTCGCTCGCCTTCAAGACCTTTCCCGACGAGATGCCGCGATTCTGGCTGACCAAGTGGAATTGATAAGCCGCTGGCGCAACAACCCGAACACTTGCCGCCCCGGTGACTTTATCGAGAGCAGCGCCGTCGTGACGTGACGCTTTTCGTCGCGCGTCATGGCGGCTGCGCTGCCTTTCTTCATCGTGATTGTCGCCTCGGGAGCAAGACATGGAGACTTCGGCCACCGAACGCCGGCTCGCCGCCATCATCGCGATGGATGTGGTGTCCTATAGCCGCTTGATGGGCGTCGACGAGGTCGGGACCCTCACCGCACTCAAGGCCACAGGGCGGAGTTGATCGACCCCGCGGTCGCGGCGCACCATGGCCGACTCGTGAAGACGACAGGCGATGGATTACTGCTTGAATTCGCCAGCGTCGTCAATGCGATCGAATGCGCGGTCGCCGTTCAGCGCGGTATGCTGTCGCGGAACGCGGAAATTGCGGAGGACAGGCGAATTGTCTTCCGGATCGGCGTCAATATCGGCGACATCATCATCGATGGCGGCGACATCTACGGCGACGGCGTAAACGTGGCCGCGCGGCTTGAGGCGTTGTGCGAGCCGGGCGGCGTCTACATCTCGCGCTCGGCCAACGAGCAGGTGAGGGACAAACTGTCGCTGTCCTTCGCCGATCTCGGCGAACACACGGTGAAGAACATCGCGCGCGCCGTCGGCGTATTCGGCCTTGCGGCCAAGGACATCGCGACGCTGCCCGAGATACCGATCTATCCAACTCAATCGGAGCGCGCGCCCGTTCTCGCAGGCGGCGGCGTCTGGTGGTTGACTCAGGTCGGGCCCGCCGAATTGCCGCAGAATTTCGAACCGCGACTTGTGACGGCTCTGGCTCGAAGTCTTCCCGCGACCTCCGCCAAATACCGCGAGGATACGACGGCCGGCTTCGTGAAGCTGGAGACGTTTCGTGCGTTAGCCGTTGCGCCGCGCGCGGGAGGCAGCTGGCGCGTGGGCAGTTGGTCGAGCCGCGAACTAGCCGAGGAGAAGGCGCTGGAGAAATGTCAGCAAGTTTTCGACGAACCGTGCGCCGTGATCGCGGTCAACGATACCGTGGTGCCCTCCAACGCCGACGGAACCTGGACCGTGCGCGACGCACCGCGCGTGCGCTATGCTGGACTATTCAACGTCGAGCGGATTCCAGCGCTAAGCCAAAGGGATATGCAGCGCCCCGATGTCACGGCCTATGCCACGGCGTCCGGGCCGAAGGCCGCCGCCCTCCATGCCATCGGCGTGTTCCAGGCGGTCACCGGCGCGGCCAGCCAACGCGCGGCGGAAGAGCAAGCTTTGCGCGCCTGCAACAACGATCCGTTGCGCAGGTCTTCAACCGGGCCCTGCTATCTCTACGCAGTCGATAACCGGGTGGTGTTGCCTCTACGCTCGACCGCGCCGCTGACCGCGGCGGCGCAAATCCCACCAACCGCCGCCGCATCGCCCGTCGTGCCGGCAGGCACCGCGATCCGGACCGCCCTTCTCGACGCCATGGCGAAGATCATGCCGACGCAGACGCCAGCGGCGCGCGAGGATCAGGCCACCGGCCACCTGAATGCGAGCGCACACAAGGCCATCGCGGCATCGCCGACCTCCGGAAGCTGGCGCAGCCAAAATTGGGCGAGCGCGGCCATTGCCGAGGAACGCTCGCTCGAAGGGTGCCAGGTGCGTTACAGCGCGCCCTGCGTTCTCGTTGCCGTGAACGACACGCTGCAACCTCCACCCACGGACGGCAACTGGCCGCGCCGGCCGATGGCGCGCGTCGCCTATGACGGGCTTTTCGATCCGCGGCAAATTCCAGCGGTCAACGAGACGCTGCGTCAGCGGCCTGACGTAGCCGCCTATGCCGACGTGCAGGGCCCCAAGGCGGCGGCTTTCCACCCTTTGGGGCGAATGTTTCTCGTCACGGGTGCGGCCAGCCAGCATACCGCCGAAGAGCAGGCACTGGCCGCGTGCAATGCGGACCCGCAGCGTGGCGGCCAATCGGGCCCTTGCTTGCTCTACGCGGCCGGCAATCAGGTCGTTCTACCCCGGCGCTCCACATCGCCGGCGACGGCCGCCAATTGAAGTGCAGTGGGAATCTCTTGTTAGGGTCGATCGGCTAACGCAACAGCGGTTCTATCCGGTCCATGGCGGTGGCGAGGCGCTCCGGGCTCTGCGCGAAACAGAGCCGGAGATAGCCCTCGCCACCCGCCCCGAAGGCGCTGCCCGGGGCCAGCCCGACCTTAGTTTCCAGCACAAAACGCTTGGCCAATTCCAGGCTGCTGGTCATGCCGTCCACGGCGAAGAAGGTGTAAAAGGTCGCGTCCGGCCGCGCCACGCGGACGCGGGGCAGGGCGGCCAGGCGTTGGAACACGATCTCGCCGCCGGCCCGGCAGCGCTCGACCATGTGTTTCAGGAATTCCTCGCCCTCTTCGATGGCGGCGAGCGCGCCGTATTGGAGAAACGCCGGGGAGCCACTGGTGTTGAACTGGATCGGCTTGGCCAGCATGTCGCCGAAATTGGCCGGCGAGGTCATCCAGCCCAGCCGCCAGCCCGTCATGGCCCAGGGCTTGGAGAAGCTCTGGACCACGATCAGCGGATCGTCCGGCCCCGCGTGCTGTAGAAAGGAGGGGGCGACGGGCCGGTCATAGACAAGGCGGGCATAGACCTCGTCGGCAACCAGCCAAATGCGTCGGCTGCGGCAGAAATCGAGTGCCGTCTTCTGATCGGCCGACGACATCACCCAGCCCGTGGGATTGCTGGGCGAATTGACGAACAAAGCGCGGGTTCGGTCATCGACGGCGGCGAAAAGCCGGTCGAGGTCGAGACTCCAGCGGCCGTCCTTGAAATCCAGTGTGACCTCGCGGGGCAGGCCGCCCATGACCTGGACGGCGTTGATCACATTCGGCCAGGCCGGGCTGACCACGACCACATTGTCGCCGGGATCGATGATCGCCTGACACGCCAGCGCGATCACCTGCATGCCCGAGCCCATGACGGTGATGCGATCGGACTTGCAGTCGATGCCGTAGACGCGCTCGGTATAGCGCGCGATCGCCTCGCGCAGCGGCGGGATGCCGCGCTGCCAAGTGTAGAATGTGTACCCCTCGGCCAAGGCCTTATTGGCGGCACGGCCGATGAATTCCGGCGTCTTCAGATCGGATTCGCCGAACCAGAGCTTGATCACGTCGGGATCGCCCCGGCCGAGATTGGCGACTTCGCCGATCTGGGTCAGCGGCATGGTGGCGACAAGGTCGCGCACCGGCGCGGCATAGGCATCGCCGGGGCGGGCCGGTTTGTGCATCGAGGTGGCGGGGGCCGAGGACATGGGGTTCTGGACAATTCCGATTGAGGGCAGGGCGCGGCAATGTGACAATCCCAGGGCTTCGGCGCAAACGAATTCCGTGCGCGGCAGCCATGCAGATGCGGTCGCAACGACAGGGCACTAAGGTTAAACTCGCGCCACCATGCCTGTAGCCCCGTTATGATCCCACCGCCGATTGCGCTCCATCCGGCCGCGCTGCGCCAGACGATCGCCGCGCTCCGCGCCGGACGTCCGGTTGAGGCCGAATCCCAGGCCGCGGCGATCCTCGCGCTGCATCCCGGTCAGGCCGTCGCGCGCTACCTTCACGGTGTCGCTGCCTTCGATCAAGGCCGGAACGTCCTGGCGATGCATCGCGCCAGCCATGCCTTAGCCCTCAAACCGGCATATGCCCCAGGCCACATCCTGCGCGGTCGGATTTGGCAGGCGCGGCACGATGCCGACGACGCCATCCGATCCTTCGGCCAGGCGATCGCGCTTGAACCGCGCGCCCTAGATGCCTGGTATCGTCTGGCGGTGGCGCTCTATAATGCAGACCGGCGCGACCGGGCGAAGGCCTGGTTCCTGCGCCTGGTCGAGCGCTGGCCCGAGCATGGACGAGCCCATTACAATCTTGGCCGGATTGCGCGGCATGCCGGTGCGGTTGCCGAAGCCGCCAGGCGCTTCGAACGGGCTTGCGCCCTGGAACCGGAGCGCGCGGACAACCACTATGAACTCGCCATAGCCCGTTTCTCGGAAGGCGATGCTATCGCAGCGCTGACCGGACTCGGCACGACCGCGATGCTTGATCCCGACTATGCCCACATCCATCTCAATCTCGGGCTGGTCTTGCGAGCGCTGGGGCGTCATGGCGAAGCAGTGGCCGCCCTTGAGATCGCTTGCCGGCAGGACCCAACACTGATGGAAGGCCATCATGCCCTTGGCGACTCCTGCTTGCGCCACAGCTCGCCGGAGGCGGCGGGGGTGGCCCTGAGCCGGGCGCTGGCGCTCGGGCCCGACAATGCGCTTGCCATGCATCAGCGCGGCGTCGCCTTCGCCCGCGGGGAGCGGCTGGACGATGCCGCAACCACGCTGACGTTGGCGGTCGCGCTCGATCCTTATTCGGCACGCACGCTCACCCTGCTCGGCCTGACATCCATCGATCGCGGCCGCCTGATTCATGCGCGCGATTGTTTCATACGTGCGCTTGCCCTACGTCCGGATATCGACCAAACCCATTTTAACCTGGCCAAACTATCCGACCGGATGGGAGAGGCGGCAACAGCCATCGACGGTTTTCGGCGCACACTTGCGCTGTCGCCGGATTTTCCCGAGGCTTGGTGGGAACTTCTGCTCGCCTTGACGGCCGATACCGCCACGGCGCCGGAAGTCATTCTCGATCTTCAACGCCGCCGGGCCGCTCGTCTTGAAGCCGGCTTGCCCGCGCCAGCGCCTCATCGCAATCCCATCGAAGCCGAGCGCCGCTTGATTGTCGGCTATGTCGGCCGATCCTTTCTCAGCATCATCAACGATTTGACCACCTCAGCCCTGAGCGCCTACGATCCCGCTCGTATCGAGCAAATCGCGTTTGCCGCCATGCCGGCCGAGCCGGATTTCGACCCGCGCGCATTCGGCCTCTCGCGCATTGAAGAGGTTTGCCATCTCGACGATGACGCGCTCGCTCTGCGCATTCGGGACGCCGGGGTCGATATCCTGGTCGATATGGACGGCGCCCGCCCGGGTCATCGTCTGGCGGTCTTCGCGCGCCGCCCGGCCCCCGTCCAAGTTACCTGGATCGAAGCGTTCTATACGACCGGCATGACCGCTATGGGCTATCTCCTAACCGATGCCATCCATGCGCCGGAGAACGAAACGTTGCCGATCGTGGAAACGCCGGTGCGCCTGCCCGGCTGCCGGTTTTGCTACGCGCCGCCCCGTTTCGCGCCGGAAACAGCACCGCCGCCCTGTCTGAAATCCGGCACCGTCACCTTCGGTAGTTTCAACGCGCTCAACAAGCTGACGCCTGAGGTGATCGCATTATGGGCGGACATCCTTAACGCCACACCCGGCTCGCGCCTGCTTCTGAAGCGGAGCACCATGGCGTTTCCCGAAATTAGGGACGCCTATGCGGCGCGCTTTGCGGCAGCCGGCATCGGGTTGGAGCGACTTCATTTTCGCAGCAGCTCGCCCCACCCGGACATGCTGGCCGAATACGGCAATGTCGATATCGCGCTCGATCCGTTTCCCTATAACGGCGGTCGAAGCACTTGCGAGGCCTTGTGGATGGGCGTCCCGCTCGTCGCGCTCCACGGCCGGCGCATGATTGCGCGCCAATCCGCCAGCATCCTGACCGCCGCGGGTCGGCCGGAATGGGTGGCAAGCGATCCGCGCGAATATCGCGACATTGCGGTATCGCTTGCCCGTGACCCAAATTCGCTCGCCGCCCTGCGCGCCGGCCAGCGCGAGCAGATAAAACAGTCGCCTCTCCTCGACGCCCGGCGTTTCGCTCGCAATTTGGAAGCGGCCTATCGCTGGATGTGGCGGCGCTGGTGCGATGGGGCACGGCAATCGTGCTGACAAAAGCGCTCGGGCATTTTCACAAAGGTCGGTTCGACCATGCCGAAGCGGCGTGTCGAGCGGCGCTTGCCGCGACCGTCGACACGGCAGCGGCACTCGAACTCATGGGCCTGATCGCCCATCGACGCGGCCAAGCCGCGGATGGCTTGCTCTGGCTAGCACGAGCCCTCGCGATGGCGCCGGGGCGGCCGGAAACCCACAGCAACCGCGCCGCTCTGCTGCTCGCGACTGGGCGCGTCGAAGATGCGATCGCAGGCCTAATATCTGCCCTTGCGCTGCAACCCGATTTTCTCGAAGCCTTGCGCAATCTCGGGGGGGCGCTGCTGAAGGAGGGGGATTCGACGAGGGCGCGTGCCGCGTTGGCGCGCGCCGTCGCGCTCGATCCATCGGACTCCACGGCCTGGTTGCGCTTGGGCGTTGCATCGGCGCACCTTGAAAGGTTCGTCGAAGCGGCTCGTTGTTTCGACAGCGCGCTTGCGATCGAGCCCCACTCGATCTGGCCTCACTTCCACCTGGGCAATTTACGGCGCGATCGGGGCGACCTCATCGGTGCCATTACCAGCTTGGCGCATGCGGTGTCCCTGAAGCCCGGGTTCGCCCAGGGCGAGTTCAGCCTGTCCCTCTCTCTCCTCATGTCCGGCCGGCTACCGGAGGGATGGAGGGCTTACGAAAGTCGATGGCGCGGTTCCGGCGACGCTTTGGCCGGGCGCGCCAACAAGCGCGTGCATCATCTCCCGGAATGGCAGGGCGAAACCGTCGCGCAGGAAGCACGCCTGCTGGTCTATAAGGAGCAGGGTTGGGGCGACAACATCATGTTCGCGCGGTATGTACCCCTGCTGAAAAATCGCGTCGCCGAAATTGCCTATTATTGCCCGGTGCCGTTAGAGCGCCTGTTCGCGCGCAGCTTTGGATCGGACGCTACGCTGTCGTCGGATCGGCAGTTTTTGCGCGAACCGCGCTTCAGCCATGCCGTGCCGCTGCTCAGCCTCCCGCGTGCATTTAACACCGCCCTTAATGACGTACCGGCGCAGGTGCCGTATCTGACACCCTTGCCAACGGACGTCGCGCTGTGGCGGGAACGCTTGGCCGGCCTGGCCCGACCGCGCATCGGGATCGCCTGGGTCGGTGGCACGGCTCTGACGCTGCGCAGCATGTTCCTGGCGGCGCTTCATCCGTTGTTGGCGCGTCGCGATTTTTCCTGGGTTAGCCTGAGCAAAGCGGCCTCACCCGAGGAGAGGGCGGCAGCCGTGCGGCTTGGTATGGTCGACCCCATGGATTCATGCCGCGATTTCGCCGATACGGCGGCGCTCATCGCGTGCCTCGATCTCGTCATTTCGATCGATACGGCGGTCGCCCATTTGGCCGGCGCCATGGCCCGCCCGGTTTGGCTGCTCAATCGATTCGAAAGCGATTGGCGTTGGTTGCGTGGCCGTACCGATAGTCCATGGTATCCGACCATGCGGATCTTTTCCCAGCAGCGCTCGGGCGATTGGGGCAGCGCCGTGGACGCGGTCGGTCGTGCGCTATCCGCTGCGGATCTGGAGGGGCGGAAGTGAATTTGCTGTTCTGCACCGGCCTCGTGAACAGCACCGAAGCTTGGCGCGAGCGTTATCGACCATGGGCCGAGCATCATCGCAACCGCATCGACTCCGATACGATCTTCATCATCGATGATGGCGGCACACATATGCCCGATGATAGCGACGTCTCCGTCGTGTCCGTCCCGCCGGATGCACCGGAGCGCGATCGCATCTATCTCCTACGCTTCGCCGATCGGCTCGGCCGGCGGGGGCAATTCGATTTTCCCGGCTGGTGGCGGAGTTTTGAGGCCGGGATCGGGCTTGCCCAGCGCTATGACGCGACGCGGTTGATCCATGTGGAGTCCGATGCGCGCGTGCTGAGCGATCGCCTCGCGCGTGCTCTAAGCCAAGCTGCGAAAGGCTGGGTCGCCCTTTGGTGCCCGAGCTACCGGGTGCCCGAACCGTCGATCCAGGTCATTCACCGCGATAGCCTGCCGGCGGCCAGCGGGTTCGCGGCGCAGCGACCGAAATTGGACATGGCGGGCAAGGGGCCGGAATTGCTGCTACCCTTTACCAGCGTCGAGCAGCGCCTGATCGGCGACCGTTACGCCGAGTTCGGTCGCACGGTACCCGAGGGCGCGGATTATGCCTGCCAGATCTTCGGCAGCGGCCAATGAGCCCGAGGTGGGTGGGGGCGGCATCGTGAAAATTCTGGTTACGATCCCGCATTATTTTCGCCCACGCGCGGATGCCGTCCACGGCAGCGAGGACGCGGGTACGGAGGCATCGCGCCGGCTGGCGTTGGAAACCATGCTCGATGCCTTGATCGCGCAATTTCAGGCCCAAGCCTTTGAGCTCGACTTCGACGGCCGAGCGATCGCCCACCGGCCGCCAGCGGTAACCGGATTGGAGATCGTGTTCGTGGTCGGCCAGTCCCACTTGCTCGATGCGGTCGATAGAAAGTCTCGGCGTTTCCAAATGGCCCGATCGACCATCGATCCCCGGCTGCTCGGATTCGAATGCCACCGGCTGATGCGCGACAACCGGAACGCCTTCGATCTGTTTTTCTATTGCGAGGACGATCTGGTCATCCACGACCCCATGTACTTCGCCAAAATTGCATGGTTCACCGCCACCTTCGGCGTCGATCGCGTGCTCCAGCCCAACCGCTTCGAGCAACCCGGCCGCGGCATCGCCGCCAAATTCTATGTCGATGGCGCCCTACCGGAGCGCGCTGTCGCCGATCCGACCTTGCGCGACGCCGGACAGGCAATCCTGTCGGCATCGCCATTCGGCGCCGAACTCACCTTCGAACGGGCGCGCAATCCCCATGCCGGCTGTTTTTGCATCACGCGCCCGCAGCTCGACCATTGGATGGCGTCGCCGCGTTTCCTCGACCGGGATTGCAGTTTCATCGGCCCACTGGAAAGCGCGGCAAGTCTGGGCCTCATTCGCCACTTCAACGTCTTCAAGCCGGCGGAACCGAACCGCTGGTTCCTGGAAATCGAACACCGCAACACGCGGTTCTCCGACGGCTTTCTCCATCCCGCACTCGGCAAACGCGGGGATTCTCGATGAACCGGATCGACGAGGCCGAGATCGTCGTCATCGGCGGCGGCGTCATCGGCTGTGCCGTGGCCTGGCAACTGGCAGACCGGGAGCGCCGTTCGGTCCTGGTGGTCGAGCGCAACGACATCGGTGGCGCGGCCAGTTCGCGCGCCGCCGGGTTGATTACGCCGCTGCGGCCGAGTGCAGCGGATAATTGGTTCGTGGCCCAGACCCTCGCGGCCTTTGCGGAGCTGACCGCCAGCCTGGGCGAACCGGTCGGGTTCCGGCAGGTCGGCACGATCCTCATCGCGGCCTCGCCGGAGTCCGAGACCCGGTTGACTGCGATGACCGCGGCAGCGGATAGCAGCGGCACGGCCTATGAGTGGATCGACCGCAAGGAAGCCGAACGGCGCCTGCCATGGCTATCTGCCGCCGGCGCCTGCCGGATCGCCTGGGTGCCGAGTGGCGGGTTCATCGATCCCTATTTGCTGACCCAGGCCTATGCGCGCGCCGCCCGCGCGGCCGGCGCCCGCATCCGCAGCCGCATCGCGGTCGAGCGTATCGTCATCGACGATGGGCGAGCCTGCGCCGTCCAGACCGACCAAGGGCGCATCGCCTGCCGCGCTGTGGTGCTTGCGGCCGGCTCTTGGTCGGGGCCGCTCGCCTCTCAGCTCGGCTTGCCGCTTGGCATGGCGCCGGTGCGCAGCCATTACTGGATCACCGGGCCCGATCCGGCCTTCGCCGCCGATCAGCCCGTGGCCCTACTGCCCGATGCCGCGAGCTACACAAGGCCAGAGCAGAATCGACTGGTCATCGGCGCGCGCGAGGCCCGCTCGCCGAGCTACGATGCGCGCACCCTGCCTGCGGATATGGGCAGCCTATCCATGGGCAGCGAGGAAGAGCGCTGGAACGGCCTGATCGAGCGCCGCGACGCGCTCGGCGCATTCCTGCCGCGGCTCGACGCGCTCGACATGGTGCACTTCATCGCCGGCCTATCCGCCTATACGGCCGATGGCCGGCAGATCGTCGGGCCGGCACCGGGCATCGCCGGGCTCACCGTCGCGACCGGCTGCTGCGGCATGGGTATCGCCACCTCGGCAGGCATCGCTAAGATCGTCGCCGATCTGATTGCCGGCCGGCCGTCGACGGTCGACCGCGAGCCCTATCGGCCGGACCGCTTCGGATCTTTCGATCCCTATCACCCGGATTTCCTTGAGCAGTGCGCTCTGGCGCGGACGGCAAAATCGGGCGCCGTTAGCGCCATGCAGCAATACGCGGTCGATCGCGATCGACACCAACGAAGCGGGGAGGGGCAGTCATGAATATCTGCATGGTCGGCTATGGCATGATGGGCACCTGGCATTCGGAAGCGCTGAAGAAAACCGGCGCGGTGCTGCATACCGTGGTCGGGCGGCGCCCGGAAGCCGCGCGCGAATTCGCCGAGCGTCACGGCTATCGCAAATGGACGACAGCGCTCGACGACGCGCTTGCCGATCCGGCGATCGACATCGCGATCGTCGGCAGCCCAAGCGAGGCGCACGAGGAACAGGCCATTCGCTGTCTGGAAGCCGGCAAGCACGTGTTGATCGAGATTCCCATTGCCATGAGCCTGGCCGGCGCCGAGCGCGTGGTGGCGGCCGGCGAAAAAAGCGGACGGGTCTATGGCCTCTGCCATCCCATGCGCTTCCGGCGCGAGCGCGCGGCGCTACGCCGGCGGGTCGCGGCGGGTGAGGAGCGCATCCGCCACATCGCCGGCCGGTTCTTCATCAATCGCCTGGTCAATATCGGCGCGACCGGCTACCGGCGGAGCTGGAGCGACAACATCCTGTGGCATCATTTCTGCCACTTCGTCGATCTCGGCATGTTTTTGTTCGACGGCACGCCGATCCGGCGCATCCAAAGCCATCTCGGCCCGTGCCACGCCACAACGGGCATCCCCATGGAATGCACGGTTCTGGTCGAGACCGAGGCGGACCAAACCCTGCTCGTCCACGGCTCCTATCACGCGACCTACCGGTTCTACGACAAGTTGATCGTGACCGATCGCGAGACCTACAATTACGACATCCTGGCCGGCACGCAGCGCACCGAGGCCGGAACGGCGCCGATCGAGGCCGAGCAGGACAATTGCGCGCACGTCGTCACCGATTTTCTCGACGCGGTCCGGACCGGCCGGCCACCGCTCGCCGCGGGACCGTCGGTTCTGCCGGCGATACGCGTGCTCCAGCAGGTGCAGGACGAGTGGGATCGCCGCCATGGGGCGCGATCGATCCCGGGACGGCCGTGAGGGATGGTGAGCCCGTCGGGACTCGAACCCGCGCATGCCGGATTGAGGTTTGCCCGGCCCAGGTTAGGCGGCGCGTTCCCGCGTCTCCACCACCAGCTCCCGGCCGAGCACCGCGAGCGCGGCCTCGACATAGGCGATCCGAGAATTGTGCGACAGGTCGAGCAGCCTCCTGATTTCCGTCTCGCTCTCGCCCGCCAGCTTGTGATCTGCCCGGCATTGTCACATTGAGGAATCGATATCGCAACAAAGCCGTCAGCGACGTTCATCTCAAGCTGCGGCGGTGACCTCGAGCCACG
>SHVW01000029.1 GCA_009694085.1 Alphaproteobacteria bacterium | reverse complement strand
GCTGCGCCAGTCGCTCGAAATCTCGCGCGGCGATTTCACGATCCTGTTCACCCGGCCGATTTCGCTCGGCCTGATCGTCACCGCTTGCGTTTTTGCCCTGGTCTCGACCATGGCGATCGCCCGGCGCGTACGCGGCGTCGATTCCGAGGTTTGAGGCTGGCGCAAGCAAGCTTGCCATGCCCGCGCTTTTGGCTAACATGTGGTGGAATACCCCATGGGTGGGGTGATATCGCAGGCCGATAAACAACGAAATAGCTTCAAGGGAGGGTACAGCCATGCAGCTTAGCAAGACATTCTATGCACTCGCAGCGGTCGCCGCGTTGGCGTCGCCTGCGCTCGCCGCAGACAACATGCAAGGCATCACGGCGACGACGATCAAGATCGGCAATCTCGGCCCGTTCTCGGGCGACGCCGCTGTGTTCAATCCGCTGAACTTCGGCCCCGAAGCCTATCTGCGCTATATCAACGACAAGGGCGGCATCCACGGCCGCAAATTCGAGACCGTGTTCGCCGACAGCGCGTGCAACGAAGCCAAGGGCATCGCGGCGGCGAAAAAGCTGATCTATGAAGACAAGGTCTTCATGATCATGGGCAATCCGTGCAGCGGCGTTGCCATGGCGATCAAGCCGATGCTGGAGCAGGAAGGCATTCCGTGGATGGGGCCGGCGGCCAATCCCAAGCTAACGCGCCCGACCTCTCCGGCCATGTTCCACACAACCTATACCGGGATCGAATCCGGCGAAGCCATGGCGGGCTTCGCGCTCAGCAATCCGGCGATCAAGAAAATCGCCATCGTCGAGCACAGCAACGACTGGGCCCATGGCTATTGCAATCCCGCCTCCGATTTCATCAAGAAGAACGGCGGCGAAGTTCTGACGCGGATCGCCATGGAGCGCGGCTCCACCGACGGGACCACCCAGGCGCTCCAGGTCAAGACCTTGGGCGCCCAGGCGGTGCTCGGTTGCCTCTATCAGCCGGAATTGATCATCCTGCTGCGCGACTTGCAGAAATTCGGCGTTGCAGCAACCGTTGTCGGCGCGTTGGGCGCCGATTTCGACCAGACGGTTCAGCAGGTCAACAGCCCCGCCGCCGTGCGCGACAAGTTCTTCCAACCCTACCAGTTCAAGGCGAAGATCGGCACGCCCGCGCTCAAAGAGTTTGAGGACATGTTCGTCAAGTACTTGAAGAAGGACGAACTGCCCAAGGCCGGCCCACCGACCAATTTCTACTACTTTGGCGTGCCCGTCGGCATCGTGACGGTCGAAGGCTTCCGCCGCGCCGGGCCAAGCCCATCGCGCGAGAAGTGGATCGCCGCCATCGAATCCATCAAGGATTTCGATACCGGCGTATTGGCCGACACGGTCACCTTCTCCAAGGACAAGCATGTCGGCGTATCGCGCATGTACGCCGTCGGCCTGGACAAGGACGGCAAGCAGACGGTCTATACCGCCTGGGGCAAGCCGCTGCCGGAATAAGCAGCGACACATTCGGATCGGGCGTTTCGATCGAGCGTCCGGAGTGACACGATCCCTGCGCGGGCCGCCGCCTGGTGGCCTTACGCAGGGATCGGTCGTTTCGCTCCGCCCTCGGATGCGCATCCGCCACAAACTCTCCTAAAGGTGCCGGTTCCGTGCTAGCCGTGCTTCCGCAATTGATCGTCAGTGGTATCGCGACAGGCATGCTCTACGCCTTGATCGCGCTGTCCGTGACCGTCGGCTATCGCGCCACGACGGTCGTCAATTTCGGCCATGGCGACCTGGTCATGGCCGGCGCCTATGCGACCTTCGTGTTCGTCGGCTCCGGCCTGCCCTTCGCGCCGGCCCTGATCCTCGCGCTGGCCTCGCTGTTCCTGTTCGGCGTGCTGACCCAGCGCGTGTTCATGCAACCCATCATCAACGGGCCCCATTTGTCGCTGGCGATGATGGCGTTGGCGATCGGCTATGCCGTGCGTGGCGGCGCGCGGCTGGAATGGGGCAGCGAGGTCGTGATCTTGGGCCGCCCCTACGACCAGGGCGCCTTCATGGTCGGCTCCGTGGTGCTGACGATGGACGATCTGGTGATTTCCGGCTTCGTGGTGGCACTGCTGCTCACCCTGGCCATCGTCTTTCACATCACGCCGATCGGCCGATTGATCCAGGCGGTGTTCCAATCCCAGCGCGGCGCCGCCCTAGTCGGGCTTAACGTCCATGCCTTCCACGGCATGATGTGGGGCGCCGGCGCGGCGCTGGGCGCGGCCGGCGGCGTGCTCCTGGGACTGCTCGTGCCGTTATCGCCCGACCTGGGCGTGTACACCTTGATACGCGGTTTCGCAGCCATGACGTTGGGGGGATTCGGCTCGCCCTTTGGCGCGGTCGTCGGCGGTATCGTGTTGGGCATGATGGAGAAACTGTTGGGATTCTACGTCTCCACCGTGTTCATCGATATCACTGCCTACCTCGTGACCATTCTGGTGCTGCTGATCCGGCCGAGCGGCCTGTTCGGACAGCGCGCCACCGTGCGCATCTGAGGGCGGCGATGGCGGACGCCCCCAAAAGTGCCGCGCCCGCGACGAAGGCCCCACCGGCCTGGCGGCAACGCCGCTATTTGTTCTGGCTGATCCCGCTGCTGTTGCTGCCCTTGCCCTTCTATCTCGGTCAGTACAAGCAATACGTCGTCAATCTCATCCTGGTCTATGTGCCGGTCGGCGTCGGCTTCAACATCGTCGTCGGCAATCTGGGACTGCTCGCGTTTTCCAATGTCGCCTTCTTCGGCATCGGCGCCTATACCTCGGGCGTGCTGGCGCTAAAACTGGGGTGGCCGTGGTGGGCCACGATCCTGCCGGCGGGGCTGATGGGCGGATTGGTCGGTTGCATTGCCGGGGTGCCCGCTTTGCGCGGCGTGCGGCTGTTCTACCTCGCCATCATGACGCTGGCATTCGGCGAGCTGTTGCGTTGGGTCTATATCCGGTGGGTTCCGGTGACCGGCGGCTCCTTCGGCATGTCGGTGCCGAAAGCCAGCATCAATGTGTTCGGCTGGCCGCTCCCGACGGAGGGCGACAAATTCTACGCGTTCCTGTTTCTGGCCGTGTTGATGGTCGTCTTGACCGACCGCCTCCTGCGCTCGCGATTCGGGCGCGCATTCATGGCGATCAAGGGCAACGAGCAAGCCGCCGCCGCCATGGGCATCCCAACCGACCGCTACATCCTCCTCGCCTTCGCCTGGGGCGGGTTCGTCGTCGGCGTGGGCGGGTCGATGTATGCCGCCCTCGTCGGCCATGTCACGCCGATCGCCTTCGACCTCGCCGAGTTGATCCTGGAGTTCGCCGTCGTCATGGTCGGCGGGCTGGGCAGCTTGGTCGGCTCCGTGCTGGGCGCCGCTATCATCACCGCCGCGCCCGAATTCTTCCGGGAATGGCCAGGCTTTCAGGAAATGCTATTCGGCGTGCTTATCGTTCTGGTCATTCTGTTCCTGCCGCGCGGCGTCGCCAGCCTGTTGGCGCGCGTGCATCCGATCTTCATCGATCGGTATTACAGGGACTGACATGGCCGCCTTGCTCGAACTCACCGATGTCACCGTGCGGTTCGGCGGCCTAGTCGCGGTCGATGGCGTGTCGCTCACGGTGAGCGCCGGCGAGATCTGCGCGGTGATCGGCCCGAACGGCGCGGGTAAGACCACGCTGTTTAACGCCGTGTCCGGCAATGTCGCGATCAATGGCGGACGGATCCTGTTTCAGGGCGAGGAAATCCACGGCCTGACGCCCCACCAGATATCCACCAAGGGCGTGCGCCGGACCTTCCAGAATGGCGGCCTGTTCCCCCATCTGACCGCGCTGGAGAATGTGCTGGTCGGACTGCACGCCCGGGTGGATAGCGATATCCTGGGCTTGCTGCTGGGCACCTCGGCGGCCAAGCGGGCGGAATCGGCGGCCACGGCGCGGGCGCGCGAATTGTTGGACCTGATGGATATCGGCCATGTCGCCGACCATCTCGCCTCCGACCTGTCGGGCGGCCAGCAGCGCATCCTGGAGATCGTGCGCGCGCTGGCGACCGAGCCGCCCTTGCTGCTGCTCGACGAGCCCGCCGTTGGCTTGGCCCCGCACATGCGCAGCCAGCTCGTGGCGATCATTCGCCGGCTCGCCTCCGAGCGGGGCATCGGCATCTTGCTGATCGAGCATGCGATCGAACTGGTCATGTCGGTGGCCGATCGCGTCATCGTGCTGAACTACGGCAAGAAGGTTGCAGATGCGCCGCCGGCTCAGGTGCGCGCCGACAAGGCTGTCTTGGAGGCGTATCTTGGCCACGCCTGACGATATCCTAGTCGCACGCGGCGTCGAGGCCGGCTATGGCAAGAAACAGATTCTGTTTGGGGTCGATTTCGCCGTGGCCAAATCCGAGGTCGTGGCCCTGCTTGGCGCCAATGGCAGCGGAAAATCCACCGCGCTCAACACGATCAGCGGCTTCGTCCGCCCGCTGGCCGGCTCGATCCAATTCGAGGGCGCGGAGATCGCGGGCAAGCCGCCCCATCAGATTTTTCGCCGCGGCGTCATTCAAGTTTCCCAGGCCCGCGATTTGTTCATGGACATGTCGGTCGAGGACAATCTGCGGCTCGGCGCCTGGGTGCGCGGCGGCCAGGTCGCCGATCTGCTCGACGGCGTGTTCCAGTCTTTCCCGCGGCTCGCCGAGCGACGGCAGCAGGTGGTCCGCCTGATGTCGGGCGGCGAGCAGCAGATGGTGGCGATCGGTCGCGCGCTCATGGGAAACCCGAAAATCCTGCTGCTGGACGAACCGTCGGGCGGGCTAGCGCCGATCTTCGTCAACGAAATCGCCGCGATCATCAAGGCGTTGAAGAAGACCGGCATCGCCATGATGATTATCGAACAGAACATCAAGCTCGCGCTCTCGGTCGCCGACCGCTTTCTGATCTTGCGCGAAGGCCGGGTATCGCAACATCACGATGTCCGGTCCGGCGCGGTGAACGAGGAAGAGATCGTTCGCAGTATTTATCTTTAGCGGCGCCGCGTCGCGCTGCATGCGGCTCGGGCAGCCGCGATCACGGCCTCGATTCCCGCGGCTTGGTGCAATCCGGACACCGCATCGATCAAGACCTGAGCTAACGCCGGCTCAACGCCGCTCTCCGCGGCCAGCGCTCGAGTCACGTCCAGGGCGGCTTGCTCGGTCAGAGTATAAGCATCGGCACGTTCGCTCTCGCGCCACGTCAATTCCGTGCCGTCGGACAAGCGCGCCGTAATCGCCGGGCCATAGCGCTGACAATTTGGATCGGCCACGATTTCCACTCGAGGCACCAAGGCCAACACGTCGGTCGCGCCGAAATCGGTCAGGCCGGCCAGCGTGACATTGCCGCGCGCCCAGGCGAGCGCGGCGCAGAACGGCGCGCTCATGAAGGTTTGGGGAAAAGTTACGAACGGCCCGGCAAAGCGGACGCCGAAAAAATCGGCTTCAAAGGGATTCATTCGCACGGTCAGCCCAACTAAGCTCGATTTAGCTGCTTGTACGCTCAAGGCCGCGCTACCGCGGATGATGCCGCGATGGAATTGGCAAACTGGATAGGGCTTGAAGGTAATAGCCATCATCTCAAAGGACATGCCAAGGTTTTCCAGCAGCGCGACGCCATAGGCGCGCCCGGCCTCGCCATAGGCGCGGAAAAACCCGGCGGCCCCCTCTAGCGCGGTGGGTGCCGAGGTAGCACCCGTCGCCGCCAGCCGTGCGGCGAGAATGCCGTTGCTGGCCGCAATCCCTGCCTGGAATGCGTACTCGTTCGTTCCGGCCTCGGCATATTCGCGCAAGCCCGCCGCCATATTGGCGGCCAGGGACAGCGCGTTCGCCATCTGATTTTGATCGAGGCAAATCAGGCGACCGGCAGCAGCAGCGGCACCGATCACGCCATAGGCCGGCGTAGTGCGAAAACCGCGCCGGCTCAGATCGGCGGCATGGTCGCGGCCGATCCGAAGTGCCACTTCATAGCCCGCCACGATGGCGGCAAGCAGGTCGGCCCCGCTGGCTCCGGTCGCCTCGGCCATGGCCAACGCCGTCGGCACGACCACGGTGCCGACATGGCCGGCGGGATGGGCATCGTCCTGGACGCGGACATGGAAGAGCGTGCCATTGGCAAAGGCGGCATGGCTGGCGTCGCAGGCGCGATCGTCGAAAAATCGCGTGGATTTGCCGGTGCTGTCGCAGCCGATGGCATCGACGGCTTGGCGTGCCTGGGGCATGCCCATGCCGGCGATCCCGACGGCGACGGCATAGAGCAGGCAGGCCTCGGCCTTCGCCGCGACCTCCACCGAAAGGTTTCGCAATTCGGCCTCGGCCGCGAAGCGCGCGAGATGACCGAGCAAACCGTTGCCTTGCGACGTCGTTGCCATGGGCTAGCGCGGCCGGTCGCCGGCAATCGTGATGCGCCGCATGATCCGGCGCTGGCCGTGATAATCGTTGATCGGATTGTGCTGGCTCGCCCGGTTGTCCCAGAACGCCAGGGAACCCACGCGCCAGCGAAAGCGGCAGGTAAACTCCGGCTTGATCTGGTGGTTGAACAGGAAACCCAGGAGCGGTGCGCTCTCCTCCTCGGTCATGCCGTCGAAGCGCACGGTATGGGCGACATTCACATACAGCGCTTTTCTCCCCGTTTCCGGGTGGGTGCGGACAGCGGGATGCACTGCCTCGAAAACCTCCTTCGCCTTCCGGCCCGGACTCGACGCGATACGATCCTCGCGCGTGCGCGATACGTCGGCCTTGGCCGAACTGCTGACGCCGGACAGACCGGCCAAGGTCCGCTCCATGCCGGGAGACAGCGCGTCATGGGCCATGTACATATTGGCAAACATGGTGTCGCCGCCGGAAGCGGGCACTTCCACGGCATGGAGGATCGAGCCCATCGGCGGCTCGTCCAGATAGGTCGTGTCGGAATGCCAGATGCCGCCGAAATTGGCCTTCTCGTGTTCCAATTTTTTCACTTCGATCACTTCGGGATGATCGGGCAACCCTTGGACGAAAGGATACTGCCCGAGCACACCGAAACACCGGCCGAATCGCGTGAGGCCGTCGGGCGAAAGATTTTGGTCGCGAAAGAATATGACGAGGTGGTCGAGCAAGGCTTTGCGAAGGGCGGCGACGACATCGCCGCCCAGCGGTTGGGCCAGGTCAACGCCGCCGATTTCCGCGCCGAGCGCGCCGGCAATCGGCTCGATCGACAGGCCGCTCACCTCGCCGCCTCCGGTTCAGGATGCATAGCGCCGGCCGCGCTCCAGGAATTCGTCGGTGGCGACCAAATCCTCGCGCTCGTCGAATCCGGCGAGGTCGCTCAGCACCTTGGCGCTGCTGCCATCGCGGGTAATGGCGGCGAGGGTGCGCTTCATCGCCTTGATCGCGGCGCGTTGGAGATCGCTGGGGATGATGACGATGTTAAACCCCAACTCCTGCAGCCGCGCCGCCGGCAACAACGGCGTCTTGCCGCCGTGGAACATATTGATCAGTTTCCAGCCGGGCAGGCGGCGCGCGATATCGGCAATCTGGGCCTCGCTGGTGGGGGCGTCGAGGAACGCCACGTCGGCACCGGCCGCCATATAGGCATGGCAACGGTCGATCGCCGCCTCGAAGCTCTCGACCGCGATGGCGTCGGTGCGCGCGATGACCACGAAATCGGAATCGTGCAAGGCGTCGCGCACGGCCTTGAGCTTGCCGACCATTTCCGACACGGACACGACGGTTTTATCGGCATAGTGGCCGCATCGCTTGGGAAAGGTTTGATCTTCCAGGTGGAACGCCGCCACGCCGGCGCGTTCGAAGGCGTGGGCGGCGCGCTGGGCGTTTAGCGCATTGCCGTAACCGTTATCGGCATCGGCGATCACGGGAATGTCGACGACATCCACGATCTGCTCCAGCCGCTGGGCAATCTCGGCAAGCGAGAGCAGCCCGAGATCGGGAATGCCGTTGCCGCGCGCGATAGCGCCGCCGCTGGCGTATGCGGCGGTGAACCCGGCTTGCGCCACCAGGCGCGCGGACATGCCGTCATAGACGCCGGGAGCCACGACAGTCTTGCCCGTCTTCAGCATGTTGCGAAGTCTGGTGGTGGCGCGCATGGGGAATTTCCTTTGTTTTAAACCCGGTCGAAGTCTATCAAAACCCGCCGGCAAAACCGAACACCGCGCGCGGCGTGTCGTCCAGAATGATCCGGCGCTGCGCGGGATCGGGCACCCAGCGGTCGAGCCAGCCCAACACCTTGGCGTAGGTATGCCCCGCACTGTTCTGCGTCCACGGCCAATCGCTCGCCCATACCAACCGCTCCGGCCCGCCCGCGTGCAACAACGCGGCAGCATAAGGCTTGGGATCGACGCCGCCCAGACGATAAGGCGCGGACAGCTTGACCCAAATGCGGCCCGTGCCAACGGCGTCGAGGACAATTCGAAACCCGGGACAGTCCAACCGCAACGCCGGATCAGGGCTGCCGAAATGGTCGATGACGACCTTGATGCCGGTTTCCAATGCGGGCGCAAGCAAACCGGGCAAGCGCGGCCCTTCGACATAGATTTCCAGATGCCAATCCAGCGCCGCCGCATCCTCCAGAACTCGACGCCACGCCGCCGACCGTAAATCTGGCAGATCGGGTCGGCGCAGCATGTTCAGTCGTATGCCAATGACGCCTTGGGCGCTCAGCGCCTCCAGCCGGTCACGTGGAATCGTCGAATCCACGATGACCGTGCCGCGCAGCCGATCGGGCGCCGCTGCCAGGGCGGCGAGCAGGAATGAATTATCCGTGCCATAGAAGCTGGGCGCGGTCAGCACCCCATGGGTGATGCCATGCCCGTTGAAGATGTCGAGCAGCTCGGGCAGCAGGGCATCGTGCTCGGGCGCATGGCGGAAACCCGGCATCAGCGGCAGATCGCGCCGGAACACATGGGCGTGCGTATCAATACAAATGAGCTTGGCCGCAGCAGTAGACATGGGATCAGTTTGGCCTATTATTTGGTCAGATAACGAAAGTCCGGCGCCACGCGCCGCCGCGAACGCCGTATGACATCATAACAAAGGAAAACGATGCACATGGGAAAGAATCTGCGGATTCTGGGCTTGGCCCTGGCCTTGGGCTGCGCCGCCTCCGTTTCCGAAGGGCAGGAAAAGTTCCCCTCCCGTTCGATTGAAATGGTCATACCGACTGCCGCCGGCGGCGGCACCGACATCGCCTTTCGCATGCTGGCCGAAATCGTCGAACCGATCCTGGGCCAGAAGGTTGTCACCGTAAACAAGATCGGCGGCGGCGGCGCCATCGGCATGGCCGCCATCATTCAGGCCAAGCCGGACGGCTACACGATCGGCGGGTTGTGGAATGCGCCACTGACCATGACCCCGCACATGCAACAGCCCGCGGCTTACGCGCCCAAGGACTACACCGCGATCAGCCTGACGACCTGGGCGCCGGCCCTGCTGTGCACGAAATCGGCGTTTCCCAGCAAGGACGGCAAGGAGTTGATCGAGGAGCTGCGCAAGAATCCGGGCAAGTACACCTATGGCAATGACGGCATCGGCGGCACGCTGCACCTGGCATCCGAACGGGTGTTCAACAAGCTTGGCGTCAAGGCGCGGCCGATTCCGTTCAACGGCGCGGGCGAAACCCTGAAGGCGTTTCTCGGCGGCCATATCGACATCTATGCCGGCTCGATCGCGCCGATCCAACCCTATGTCAAGGACGGCAGCGCCAAATGCCTGCTGCTGACCTCGGCGGAACGCAACGCCGCCCTGCCCAATGCGTCGGGCCTGGCCGATCTCGGCATCCCGGAGGAGGCGACCGTGCTGTGGCGCGGCGTCATCGCGCCCAACGGCGTTCCCGCCGACCGTTTGGCCCAATTGAACAAGGCATTCGTCGAGGCGGCCAAGAGCGCGAAGTTCCGCGAGTTCATGGAAAAGCGCGGCGAGGAAGCGCGCGGCAGTTCGCCGGAAGAGCTGCGCACATTGATCGACACGGAGAACGCGGCCATGGGCAAGGTGATGGTTGCCATCGGTTTGAAGAAGTGAGCCGCGGCCCTAGCCGCACCACGCCCATGGGATCGCGAACGCAGGCCGGTTCGGCGCCAGACATTTGCTTTCTGACGATCGCGGAAGCGGCCCGGCTGATCAAGGCGCGCAAGCTGTCGCCGGTCGAACTGGCGGAGGCATCGATCCGGCGGATCGAGGGCGTGGAGCCCCAGCTCAACGCCTTCGTGACGCCGACGCTCGATCTCGCCCGCAAGCAGGCGCGTAAGGCGGAGCGCGAGATTACGGCCGGCAGCTATCGCGGCCCGATGCACGGCATCCCCTTCGGCCTCAAGGATATCTACAACACCGCCGGCATCCGCACGACCGGACACTCCAAGATATCCATGACCGATGTGCCCAAGACGGATGCGGCGACCACCGCGCGGTTGCTGGCCGCCGGCGGCGTGCTGATGGGCAAACTTTCGACCGATGAATTTGCCCATGGCGGACCGTCTTTCGACTTGCCCTGGCCGCCCGCGCGCAATCCCTGGAATCCCCACCACACGGCCAGCGGGTCGAGCAGCGGATCGGGTGCGGCCGTCGCCGCCGGCATGGTGCCGGGCACCATGGGCTCGGATACGGGCGGGTCGATCCGCCTGCCCTCTTCGCAGAACGGCGTGGTCGGCCTGAAGCCGACCTATGGGTTGATCAGCAGAGCCGGCGTCATTCCCAATTCCTTCACCTTCGACTATTGCGGACCGCTCGCCTGGACCGTCGAGGACTGCGCGATCATGCTACAGGTCTTGGCGGGCTTCGATCCCGCCGACCCCGGCAGCGCGGATCGCGCCGTGCCGAACTATCGTGCCGCACTGAAACCGTATTTGAAAGGCATGCGCATCGGCGTCGTGCGGCATTTCTGGGAAGAAGAGTTCCGGTCGAGCGACGACACCCAGGCCGCCATGGCCGCCTCGCTCGATGTCCTGAAAAAACTGGGCGCGAAGCTGGAGGATGTCCGGTTGCGCTCGCGCCAGGAGTATTTCGACGTCAAGTTTATCATCGCGGAGTCGGAAATCTTTTCGATCCACCAGAAGGACTTGATTGAGCGCGTCGCCGATTTCGGCGCCGATTTCATCGGCAAGATCAGCTTGGCCGCGCTGTTCCAATCCGGCGACTACGTCCAGGCCCAGCGCAAGCGCCGGCGCATGCTGGAGGAGATCAAGCCGCTCTATCGTAAATACGATGCGCTGATCACCGCCGGTCCCGACGCCGCGATCCGCTTCGACCAGCACCGCATCACGGCGTTCTGGGAAAAGCCCAACATCACCACCCCGTTCAACGTGCTGGGCGGGCCGGCCATGACCGTGTGCAACGGATTTTCGCGCGACGGCTTGCCGCTGTCGCTGCAAATCATCGGACGTCCCTTCGATGACGCCACGGTTTTACGCGTTGGTCATGCCTATGAGAAGGCGACGCCCTGGCGCGATCGTCGACCGAGTCTGGTGGAGGGTGCCGCTCCGGTCACGGTCACGCAATGGCCCTATGAGCCGCCGACGCCGGAACCGGCAATGCGCCAGAAGGTCGAGATGCTAGCCGCGCGCGCCGGGTTGAAGTTGACGGACAAACAACTGTTTCAGCTCTGCGACGAGGCGCGGCACGGCTTCGACATGGTGGAGCGCATTCGCCGCGACCAGGATCGCTGGGATTATCCCGCCAACAATTTTGACTTTCGTATCTGGTCGGAGCGATCGGCCGGAACCGCGACATCGAAACCGCGCCGTAAACCCACACATAAGAGAGGGAGGAAGCCGTGATTAACCTATTGAACCGACGAACTGCATTGCATGCCGCGCTGGCACTTGGCATCGCAACCCTGATCTTGCCCGCGAGCGCCCAAGAGAAATTCCCCTCGCGCCCGGTCGAACTCGTGGTGCCCACCCCGGCCGGTGGCGGCACTGACATCACGATGCGCCTGCTGGCGGAAATCGCCGAGACCGGGCTTGGCCAGAAGGTCGTCGTCATCAACAAACCCGGCGGTGCCGGCACGGTCGGGGTCGCCGCGGTGACCGAGGCCAAGCCGGACGGCTACATGCTCGGCGCCGTTTACAACGCGCCGCTGACCATGCTGCCCCACATCCAGGCCGTCCCCTACGCGTCCGACGCCTATATTCCGGTCTCCTTGTCCAACAGCGCGCCGCTCGTGTTCTGCGCCAAGCCCGACTATCCGGCCAAGGACGCCAAGGAGTTCATTGAACACCTTAAGAAAAATCCGGGTAAGGTCACCTATGGCGGCGATGGAGTCGGCGGCACGGTTCACCTGTCGGGTGAGCGCATCTTCTCCGTGCTCGGCGCCAAAGCTAGGCTGATTCCGTTCCAGAGCGCGGGCGAGACGCTCCAGAACTTCCTCGGCGGTCACGTCGAAATCTATGGCGGTTCGTTTCCCCCAATTCTCGCCCATCTAAGAGAAGGCCGGATGAAGTGCCTGCTGGTAACTTCGGCCGACCGTCACTTCATCGCGCCCGACGTGATGGGGACCAAGGATCTCGGCCTGCCCAATGCCGGCACCACCGTCTGGGCCGGGCTGATCGCACCGAAGGGAACGCCCGCGGACCGCATCGCGATTCTGGAGAAGGCCTTTGGCGACGCGGCGCGTACGCCGCGCTACAAGGAAGCGATGGAGAAGCTGGGCACAAGGGCCGAAGGCAGCTCCGCCGCCGACTTCCGGAAGCTGCTCGACCAGGAATCGGCCGCCATGAAAGAGGTTGTCGCAGCCCTGGGCTTGCAAAGGAAGTAGGCTGCCTGACATGAACGTCCGCCCCCGCCGACTTGAGCTCACGATCGCGGCGATCATCTTCGCCCTGGGCGCGCTCATGGCGGGGTCGGCGTGGCATATGCCCATGGGAACGACGTCCCTGCCCGGCCCCGGTTTTCTGCCGCTCGCCATCGGCATTCTCCTGACGGCAACCTCGCTGACCGTTGCCGCGCGATGCGCGATGGCGGCGGGGCCTGCGGAAGAACCGACACTTCTGGGACACCGGTTCATCGTCGTCACGTTTGCCGCTTTGCTCGGGGTTGCCTGGCTGTTCGAGCGGGTCGGCTTTCCCATCTCGATCTTCCTGTTCATGTTCGTTCTGCTCGTCGCCCTGTCCCCGCTCAATTGGTGGCGCGCGGCCCTCAGCGCGGCCGCGGCCGTGGCCGTCAGCTATGTGTTTTTTGGCGTCGTGCTCGGCCTCAACCTGCCGCGCACGCCGCTGCCTTTCTGAGGTCGAAGATGGAAACCATTGACTTCGTGATGCAGGGCTTTGCCGTTGCATTGCGTCCGGAAAACCTTCTCTTTGGCTTCGTCGGTTGCCTCTGGGGCACGATCGTCGGCGTCATTCCCGGGCTGGGGCCGCTGACCGGATTGACCCTCCTGCTCCCGCTCACCTTCAAGCTCGATCCGACCACCGCGATCATCATGCTGTCCGGGATTTTCTACGGCGCGATGTATGGCGGGTCGACCACCTCGATCCTGGTTCGCATTCCGGGCGAGGCCGCCTCGATCATCACCTGCATGGACGGCTACGCGATGGCACGCGACGGCCGCGCCGGCCCCGCCCTGATGATCGCCGCTATTGGCAGTTTTGTCGGCGGCACCGCCTCGGTCATAGGCCTGATGCTGTTCGCGCCGCCGCTTGCCGACCTGATGCTACAGGTCGGGCCGTCGGCGGAATTCGGCTTGATGCTGCTTGCCCTGTTGATCCTCAGCTTCGTCAGCCAGGGATCGCCGGTGAAAACGGCCGTGATGGTGCTGATCGGGCTGGCCATCGCCACCATCGGCCTCGACCCCTTGACCGCCTATCCCAGATTCACCTTCGGCTCGGTCCGCCTAGCCGACGGGATCAACTTCGTCGCCATGGCGCTCGGCCTGTTCGGCGTCAGCGAAATCCTGCTCAATCTCGAAGAGATCACCAAGGTCCACGTCATCCGCCCGACCCTGCGCAGCCTGACCCCGCGCTGGAAGGACCTCAAGGATTCAGCCCCCGCCATTGGGCGCGGCACGGTGATCGGCTTCGTGTTCGGTTTCATTCCCGGCATCTCCCACGTCGTATCCACCTTCGTCTCCTACGCCGTGGAGAAGCGCCTATCGAACGAGCCCGAGAAATTCGGCACGGGCAAGATCGAGGGCGTGGCCGGGCCGGAAACCGCCAACAACGCCACCACGGGCAGCGCGATGATTCCGCTGCTGGTCCTTGGCATACCGGCGATACCGGCAACCTCGATCCTGCTTTCGGCCCTGCTCATTCACGGCGTGCAGCCCGGACCCCAGATCGTGCGCGACCACCCCGACGTGTTCTGGGGCCTGATTGCCAGCATGTATATCGGCAACATCATGCTGCTCATTCTGAATCTGCCCCTGGTTGGGTTGTTCGTGAATCTGCTGCGCGTCCCCTATGCCTATCTGGCGCCGGGCGTGCTGCTGGTCTCGGTGGTCGGCATCTACAGCGTCAACGCCAACACGACCGAGATCGCAATCATGGCCGTGTTCGGCGTGATCGGCTACGTGCTGCGCAAGGCCAGTTTCGATCCCGCGCCATTGCTGCTGGCAATCGTTCTGGGCGACCGCATGGAAATTTCGTTGCGCCGCGCGCTCATGATCTCCGACGGCGATTGGTGGATTCTCGTCCAGGGCGCCATGTCCAAGATATTCCTGGGCGCGTTGCTGCTGTTGCTCGTCTTGCAGGGCTCGACCTGGTTGCTCGGCTTCCGCCGCAAGAACGCCGCGGAAATCGACAAGATTTGAACGGAATCAAGAGGGGGATCCCATGCGTGCGACCAAGCGGCTGCGCGAACTCCTGGCCAAGCCCGGATTGGCCATGGGCGGCGGCGCTCATGACGCGCTCACCGCCCGAATCGTCGAGCAGGTGGGCTACCCGCTCTGCGTCGTCACCGGCGCGGGTGTGTCCATGTGTCGCGGCTATGCCGATATCGGGTTGGTCACCATGCCCGAGATGGTGGAGAACGCGCGCTACGTCGCCGAAGCCGTGAACATCCCCGTGATCGTCGACGCCGATAACGGTTACGGCAACGCGCTCAACGTCATGCGCACCGTGCGCGAGTTCGAGCGCGCCGGAGTCGCCGGCATCCATATCGAAGACCAGGACTGGCCCAAGCGCTGCGGCCACATGTTCGGCAAGCGCGTGATCCCGAAGCAAGAGATGGTCGGCAAGATCAAGGCCGCGCTCGATGCCCGCCACGACCGGGATTTCGTCGTCATCGCGCGCTGCGACGCGCTGATGGTCAACGGCATCGAGGACACGCTGGAGCGCGGCGAGGCCTATCTGGAAGCCGGCGCCGACATGATTTTCTTCGAGATGCGGGAATCGATGGACGAGATCAACGCCATGGCCGATCGTTTCCGCGGCCGCGTTCCGCTCCACTTCAATCATTCGCCCAGCGGCATGGTACCACGCCTGCATGTCTCCGAGATCGAGAAGATGGGGTTCAAGACCGCCTGCTTCTACGTTCACGCGCTAATGGCCGCGTGCAAGACCATGCGCGAGGTGCTGACCGAAATTCTGCGCAGCGGCAATTCGCTGTCGAGCTGGGATCGCATGGTCAGCTTCGAGGAGTTCTGGAAGATCGCCGACCTCGACGGCATCCGCGAGCAGGAGAAAAAGTATGCCTCATGACCCCGTCCGGCTCGAGCTGATCAAGAACGCGATCGGGTCGGTCGTGGACGAGATGGTGTTGACCATCATTCGCATCGCCTATTCCTCGATCATGAAGGACACGATGGACCTGTCGAGCGCGTTCTGCGACCGGCGGGGGCGGATGATCGCGCAAGGGCTGAGCCTACCGCTTCATCTGGGCTCGGTACCCGATGCCATGGATGCCGTGATCGCCAAATATGGCGATACGCTCGAACCCGGCGACATCGTGATCCTGAACGACCCCTACCAGGGCGGCATGCATCTGCCTGACATTTTCATGTTCAAGCCTGTTTTCGTCGACGATCGCCTGCTCGGCTACGCCATGCTGGTGGCCCACCACAACGACATGGGCGGCCGGGTTCCCGGCTCCAGCGCCGCCGATTCCACGGAAATCTTCCAGGAAGGGTTGCGCATTCCGATCCTGAAGCTCTACGAACGCGGTCAGCCGAATCAGACCTTGATGGACATGATCGCTATCAACGTACGCATTCCCGATGTGGTCCTAGGCGATCTCCAGGCCCAGGTTGCGGCCTGCCGCATCGCCGAGCGCGGCATGCGCGAATTGGCGGCGCGCCATGGCGTCGATGCCCTCGAGGGCTATTTCGACGAACTCTTGGACTATAGCGAGCGCGAGGCGCGGCGCACGATCCGCGCCATCCCCGACGGCGTCTATCGTTTCGTCGACAAGCTGGACGATGACGGCGTCAACATGGACCAGCCCGTCACCATCGCGGTCGCGGTTCATATCGCGGGCGACGAGTTGACCGTCGATTTGACCGGCACCTCGCCCCAGGTGCACGGCGCCATCAATTCGACCCTGTCTTTTGCCAAGTCGGCGGTCTATTTCGCGGTGCGCTCGATCATGGATTCCGACGCGCCCAACAATGCCGGTTTCTTCCGCCCCATCCACGTCAAGGCGCCCTTGGGCTGCCTGGTCAATCCCCGCCCGCCCGCCGCGGTGGCGGCGCGCGGCATCAGCGGCTTCCGCTTGATCGACGCCATGTTCGGCGCCATCGCCCAGGCCATGCCGGGGGCCGTGCGCGCCGCCGGCGAGGGCGGCACCACCAGCTACAGCTTCGGCTGCTACGATGCCGAGGGACGCTTCTCACTGTTCCGCGAAGCCGTCATGGGCGCCTGGGGTGCCGGCCTGCGGCGCGAGGGGATCGACGGCGTCGCCAATGCCGCCGCCAATATCAGCAACGCGCCGATCGAAATGGTCGAGAACCAGGCCCCGATTCGGGTCGAGCGCTACGAACTCGTGCCCGATAGCGGCGGGCCCGGCGAATGGCGCGGCGGCATGTCGGTGATGCGCCAGCTTCGGTTCCTGGGCGAGCGCGCGACCCTGCAACTTCGCTCGGACCGTCGCCACAACCCGCCCTATGGCTTGATGGGCGGCTCCCATGGCCAGCCTTCGAACAACATGCTGGAGGATAAGGGCAGTTGGAGCCAGATTCCGACCAAGTTCACGCGCGCCCTGTCCAAGGGTCAGGCGATTCGCCATACCACCGCCGGGGCCGGCGGCTATGGCGATCCGCTGCACCGCGATCCCGCGCTGGTCATGCACGACGTGCGCAACGGCAAGGTTACGCCGGAAGCGGCCAAGCGCGACTATGGCGTGGTTGTCCTGGCCAACCCCCTGCGAATCGATGATTCCGCGACAGCGCAATTGCGAACCCGGCAGGCCCAACACCGCGTGGCAGCCGCACAATGACGGTGGCTGCCGGTTCCGGGTTGCGCGTTGGCGTCGATATCGGGGGCACCTTCACCGACCTGGTCTTTCTGCGCCCGGATGGAATGCTCGATCGCCGAAAGCGCCCCTCGACCCCGAACGACTACTCCCGGGCCATCGTCGAGGGCATCGCCGATTATTGCGCCGAACTCGGCGTCGATGGCACGTCCGTCACCGACGTCGTCCATGCCACCACGGTCGCGACCAACGCCATTCTGGAGCGCAAGGGTGCGAGCACCGGCCTGCTCACTACCGAGGGGTTCCGCGACGTGTTGGAACTTCGCCGTATGCGGATTCCGCTGTCCTACGATCTCGATTGGAAAAAACCGGAACCCCTCGTAGAGCGCGCCCTTCGCCTTCCCGTGCGCGAGCGGATGGATGCGCGCGGTAATGTCCTGATACCCCTGGACATGGCGTCGGTCGACACCGCCATCGACGAGCTCGCTGCTAATGATGTCGAGGCCGTCGCCATCTGCTTTCTGCACGCCTACCGCAACGCCGACCATGAAAAGGCTGTGGCCAAGCGCCTGCGCGAGCGGATGCCGCGAACGCAGATTTCGTTATCTTCGGATGTCCTGCCGGAAATGCTGGAGTTCGAGCGCACCAGCACCACCGTGGTCAACGCCTATGTCGGACCCCTGATTGGGCAATACCTGGATCGGCTGCGCAGCGCTTTGGCTGCGCAGAAAATCCGCGCGCCTATCCTGGTGATGCAATCCAATGGCGGGTTGATCAGCGCGTCTTCGGCGGCCGAGCGGCCCGTGACCATTATCGAATCCGGCCCGGCTGCCGGCGTGGTCGCAGCCCAGCGCCTGGCCGGAGAAAGCGGCTATCCCAATGTCATCACGCTGGACATGGGCGGTACGACCACCAAGGCCTCGATCATCGAGCGCGGCGAAATCCTGCGCAGCAGCGAATACGAGGTCGGCTCCGCCGTATCCGTGAGCAGCCGGCTCGTGCGCGGCGGCGGCTATCTCCTGCGCATTCCCGTGATCGACATTTCCGAGGTTGGCGCGGGCGGCGGCAGCATCGCAACCCTCGACGCGGGCGGATCGTTGCGCGTGGGGCCACGCAGCGCCGGCGCCGTGCCCGGCCCCGCCTGTTACGGCCTGGGCAATCCGCAGCCCACGGTCACGGACGCCAATCTCATCCTCGGCTATATCAGCCCGACTTCGCTGGCCGGCGGCACACTCGCCGTCGATGCCGCGCTCGCGGAGACCGCGATCCGCGACAAGATCGCGGGGCCGGCGAAGCTATCGGTACTCGATGCGGCCTACGGCATCCACACCGTCGCCAATTCCAACATGGTGCGTGCGATCAAATCGGTGTCGGTGGAACGCGGCCGCGACCCCTTGGATTTCGCCATGATGGCGTTTGGCGGCGCCGGGCCGATCCATGCCGCCGGACTGGCCAGCCAGCTTGGTATCCGCCGCGTTCTCATTCCGCCCGCCCCCGGCGTGTTCAGCGCCTTCGGCCTGCTCCGGGCGGAGATCGAGCATCACACGGCACGCACGGTCCTGACATCGACCCGCGGCAGCGATTTGGCCGCGGTCGAGGCGGTCCTGGCGGAGATGCGGGCGGATCTGCTGCGCCGGACCCGGGAGGAAGGGCTCGATCCCGCTTCGGCCGAGATCACCCGCTTCGCCGATCTTCGCTATCGCGGCCAATCCTCGGAACTGACCGTCGCCATCCCCTGCGGGATGCTGTCCGATGCCGTCATGAAGGATATCGAGGAGCGGTTCGAGGCGGAGTTCGAGCGTACCTACGGCCATCGCGCCGACGCCAAGGCGTTCGAGTTGGTCACGATCCGCCTAGTCCTGCGGTTGCCCCGACAAGTCGAACACGGCAAGGCCTGGCGGACCGATGCCAGCATCGCGAAAGATTCGGAGCGGCTGGTCTATTTCGGCCCGGGCACGGGGCAAATCAAAACCGCCGTCCGATCGCGCGACGCCCTGCGCGGCCAAACCTTGTCCGGTCCCTTGCTGATCCAGGAATACGATACCACCATCGTGGTGCCGCCAAACTGCACTGCCGGCCTGGACGAGCACGCGAATGTCGTCATCGCGGTTAGCAACGAACCCCGTGCCTAGCCCGTTGTTCACAGGAGCCACGCGCGAGGGCAATCTCCGCGCCATGGCCTGGATGTTGTGGGCTTCGGCCTTGATGGTGGCGATGAACGCCACGATCAAGCTTATGACTCAGGAACTGCCTGTCATGGTGGTTTTTTTCTTCCGCATGGCCTTCGCGGTGCCACTGGTGCTTCCCTGGATTGTGCGCTCGGGCCCGCAAATTCTTGCCACCGAGCGGCTCGGGCAACATTTCGTTCGCGCCGTCTTTGGCGCGCTCGGCATGTGGTGCTGGGTGTTCGGCGTCAAATACCTGTCGCTGGCGACGTTCACCGCGATCTCCTTTACCCGTCCGCTCTGGATGCCGTTTACGGCCTGGCTCATGCTGGGTGAGCGCGTGAACAAACGGCGCGGGTTTCTGATTCTGTTCGGCTTTGCCGGCGTCTTGATCGCGGCTCGACCAGATATGGTGCTCGATGTCGTCGTGCTCGTCGCGATCCTGGGTGGCGCCTTGTCGAGCGTAACCATGGCGCAGGTCAAGCAATTGACTGCGACCGAGCCATCCGTGCGCATCGTGTTCTATTCCTCGGTGTTCGGCACCCTGTTGGGGCTGCCCTTCGCCATCGCCGATTGGGCGACGCCAAGTCTTGTGCAATTGGCCTGGTTGGCCCTGAGCGCCATCACGGCTGCGGCGGGGCAGTATTGCGTGGCGCGCGCCGCTACGATCGGCGATGCCACGGTCATCACGCCGATCGACTTTCTGCAACTGCCTTTCGCCGCGCTCGCCGGTTTCATGATATTCACCGAGCTGCCCGATCTGCTCACCTTCGCAGGCGCCGCCATTATCCTGCTGGCAACGCTGGCAATCGCGCGGGAAGAACAGCGGCGCCACGCCCAGGCATCGATCCAATAGGGGGGGACTACCCATGCCCAGCACGACCGGCCCGTCCACGGCGAACGAGAAGCGCAAACTGTTTCGCCGGCTGATGACCGACCCGAAAATCCTGGTGCTGCCCGGCGTGTTCGACGGCTACAGCACGCGGCTGGTGGAGCAATCGGGCTATCCCGCGGCATTCATCACCGGGGCCGGCATCAGCGAGGCCTATATGGGCTGGGCCGATGTCGGCATCATGGGCTTTCGCGAGAATCTCGAGGCCTGCCGCTATCTAGCGGGCTGCACCGACATGGCGCTGTTCGCCGATGGCGACACCGGCTACGGCAACGCGGTCAACGCCTATTTCACCGCCCGCGGTTTCGAGGATGCCGGCCTGGCCGGGGTGATGATCGAGGATCAGGTCTGGCCCAAGCGCTGCGGCCACATGAAGGGGAAAGAGGTCATTTCCCTCGAAGAGGGCGTGGAGAAAATCAGGGCCGCCGCTGAGGCGCGGCGCGACCGCGATTTCATCATCAAATCGCGCACGGACACCCTGGCGACCCATGGCATCGCCGAGGTCATCAAGCGGCTTAACGCCTATGCCGAGGCCGGTGCGGATTTGCTGTTCGCCGACGCCCTGCTCTCGGTATCGGACATCGCCACCGTGGCGAAGAACGTCCCGAAATCGCTTTGCGTCAACATGGGGTTCGGCATCCGCAAGCGCTCGACCACGCCGCTGCTGTCGCCCCGGCAGATGCAGGAGCTTGGCGTCGCCGTCGCCATCTATCCCCGCCTGCTCACCGCAACGGCGATCCAGGGCATGAAAAACGGCCTGGCCGTCCTCCAGCAAGCGATTGATTCCGGCGAGGTCGTCGAGCGGCCGGACCTGGCGGTTTCGTTCGAGGAATTGAACACCCTGGTCGGCTTCGACGACGTCCAGAAGATCGAAAAGCGCTTTCTCACCAAGGAGCAGATGGCGCGCAAATACGGCAGCGCCGCCCAGTAGGGGCGGCCGCCAAGCGAGCCGAGGGAAATTATATTGCATGACAGGGATATTTTGCCCCTGTGGGGAAATATCCGACAGAGATATATCGGCAATTCAGGCGGAATAGTGGGTTTTCCAGCGCTTTCTCGGTTGTATCCGGCGCATCGCCACCCCACCTGACAATTGCGTGTTGGCACTCTCGGTCCGACAGTGCCAGATTCCCGCCACAAATCCGGTCCGAGGAGACCACCAATGAAATTGCGTCCGTTGCAGGACCGCGTCCTGATTCGCCGTATCGAACAGGAATCCAAGAGTTCAGGCGGCATCATCATCCCCGATACGGCACAGGAAAAGCCAGGGGAAGGCGAAATCGTCGCCGTCGGCCCCGGCGTACGCGACGAGCACGGCAAGATACAGCCCCTCGACGTCAAGGCCGGCGACCGCGTGCTGTTCGGCAAGTGGTCGGGCACCGAGGTCAAGCTCGATGGCGAGGACCTCATGATCATGAAGGAATCCGACATCATGGGCGTGATCGATCACACCGCCGCGAAAAAGAAGTCCGCTTAATACTCGACGCTTAACATTTGGAGACAAAACATGGCTGCCAAGGAAGTTAGATTTAATGGCGACGCACGCGACCGCATGCTGCGCGGCGTCGAGACACTAGCAAACGCGGTGAAGGTCACGCTCGGCCCCAAGGGGCGCAATGTCGTCCTCGCCAAGTCCTATGGCGCTCCGCGCATCACCAAGGACGGCGTGACGGTCGCCAAGGAAATCGAGCTGGTCGACAAGTTCGAGAACATGGGCGCCCAGATGGTGAAGGAAGTTGCTACCCGGACCAGCGATCTGGCTGGCGATGGTACGACGACCGCAACCGTGTTGGCCCACGCGATCGTGCGCGAGGGTGCCAAGGCGGTGGCCGCCGGCATGAACCCGATGGATCTGAAGCGGGGCATCGATCTGGCCGTCGCCTCAGTCGTCGATGACATCAAGAAGGTCTCCAAGAAGGTCTCGACTAACGCCGAGATCGCCCAGGTCGGCACGATCTCGGCCAACGGCGACCGCGAGATCGGCGAGATGATCGCCAAGGCGATGCAGAAAGTCGGCAATGAGGGCGTCATCACGATCGAGGAAGCTAAGGGCCTCGAAACCGAGCTCGATATCGTCGAGGGCATGCAGTTCGATCGCGGGTACCTCTCGCCCTACTTCGTCACCAATGCCGAAAAGATGATCTGCGAGCTTGAGAGCCCGTACATCCTGCTTTTCGAGAAAAAGATGTCCAGCCTCCAGGTGATGCTCCCCTTGCTCGAAGCGGTCGTTCAAGCCGGCAAGCCGTTGCTCATCGTTGCCGAAGAGATCGAAGGCGAGGCGCTGGCGACGCTGGTCGTCAACAAGCTTCGCGGCGGCCTCAAGGTCGCGGCGGTCAAGGCACCCGGCTTCGGCGATCGGCGCAAGTCGATGCTCGAAGACATCGGTATCCTGACCGGCGGGGAGGTCATCAGCGAAGATCTCGGCATCAAGCTGGAGAACGTCACGCTTGCCATGCTCGGTACGGCCAAGCGAGTCCGCATCGAGAAGGAAAACACGACGATCATCGGCGGCGCCGGCAAGAAGAAGGACATCGAGGGTCGCTGCACGCAGCTTCGCGCGCAAATCGAGGAAACGACCTCCGATTACGACAAGGAAAAGATGCAGGAACGCCTGGCGAAACTGGCCGGCGGCGTTGCCATCATCCGGGTCGGCGGCGCGACCGAGGTCGAGGTTAAGGAACGCAAGGATCGCGTCGATGACGCGATGCATGCGACCCGCGCGGCTGTCGAAGAAGGCGTCGTCGCCGGTGGTGGCGTCACCCTGCTCTACGCAAGCAAGGCCCTCGGCCGGCTCAAGCCGGACAATGACGACCAAAGAGTCGGCATCGACATCGTGCGCCGGGCCTTGCAGGCACCGGCAAAACAAATCTTTGCCAATGCCGGTGCGGATGGCGCGGTCATCGTCGGCAAGCTCTTGGAGAAGGGCGATGCCAATTACGGCTTCGATGCGCAGAGCGGCAACTATGTCGACATGATCAAGGCCGGCATCATCGACCCGACCAAGGTCGTGCGCCTGGCGCTGCAAGGCGCAGCCTCGATCGCCGCCCTGCTCATCACGACCGAGGCGATGGTCGCGGACAAGCCGGAGAAGAGCACGCCGGCAATGTCCGGCGGCGGCATGGATGGCGGCGCGGACTACTAGACCGCCACCAGCCACTTATGGAAAGGGAAGCACCGCTCCTCGACGATACGAGGAGCGGTGCCGGCCCATGCCAGCCTCGCACATGCGAGTGAGTCTGGAACGAGCGGAACGAGACGATTTGTGAAGGAGAGCGATTTGCGTTGGACGATCCTGTGGCACACGCGTGAGGGATGCGCTTCCAACGCATGGAATATCGCCCATGCCGAAACCGAAGCCGGTGCCTATGACCGGGCGAAACACTTCCTGAAACTCGGGTTCCCCGTTTACGCGATCAGGTCGGCGACGGGATCGATCTCCATGGACCGAGCGCAGCTTATGGAGCGCTTCGGACCAAATTCAACGGCCCCGGCCCAAAATGCCGACATGTCGCCGAAAATGGCGCCGCCCGACAGTGTCGTCGCGCCACCGGCGGCAAACCCCTTGCCGCTATCCGCCCATACAAGCGGCAGCCGACTCTGACGGGGAGTGCACGCCGCGCCGATTGCGCGGAGCCTGGCGTGAGGCCGTGATAGGCTTATGGCCTGCGGTCATCCTTGAAAGGCAGTCCATGGACCTTAAGTTGCTGAAGGAGGAGGCCCTGGAGGCAACCGCGCGTTTCTTCCGGGATAGCCTGGGAACCTTGCCCGACCAGGAGAGCGACGAGTGGGAAGCGGCCTACCGCCGGCACTTCGAGTTGGCGAAGAAAAAACACGCGCCGCAGGCTCAGGCATCGCCCCAGCGCCTTCCCCCTGCGGTATCGGCAGAAGGACGCACGGACAAATTGCCCGAGCTGAGCGGCCCCACCACGGAGAAGCGATGGGCCGCAACCCTCAGAGCCGACCGTTTGGAGGAAATCCAGAGCAAGGACATCCGCATCTGGCTCGCCGGCGCGTGGACCGCATCGAAAATCTGGGTCGACACCCGCGACCTGCCGGCGCCGGCATTTCTACGCAGAATCGAAGCCGAGTATGGCGCGAGCCGGCGGCGGGCCGACAAGCAAGCCGTTGTTCTACAGGCCGAGCAGAACACCAAAGCGGCCACGGCCGAGGCGGTCCGCCAGCGAGTGCAGGCGGCCGGCATTACGGCCGAGGGGCTGATCGGGCTTGTCGACGTCAGTCCGCGCGCCAAGGCAGCCGCCGCCAAGGCCAAGCTGGCCGAGCTATCTACTGCCGACCGTCATATGCGGATTTTCGAGACTACCAACCCGGCCACCCTCATGGTGATCGAGAAGGCCGCAGCCGATCGAACCGAATACGCCATCGAACGCGACGAAGGCCTTGTCACCGACCTCAAGCTCTTTACCCAGAGCGGCGTCTCCTGAGGCCGCCGGGCGCGCCGCCCTGCAACCCCTTACGTCTTCTTGGTTTGCAAGGACACCTTGTAGGCCGATGGTGCCGCCATGGGTTTCGGCTTGTTCTTGTCGGCCTTCGGCTTTTTCTTCTCGCGGTTACTTTTCTGCTGACCCTTAGCCATGATGATTTTCCCCCTCGATGAAGCGCGCGCTGAGCGGCTCGGGCTGGGTTGGACGGAACGATCGGCACCTTGCTCCGTACCCAGTCTCGCTCACAAAGCCGGCGCAGTGTAGCTGAATGATGGCGCCCGGTCATCGGGGGCGTGCGAAGACCGGTAGACCGTCACGCCGATAAGAATGGCCGCCAGCGCCAGCGCGATCATTATAACCATAAAGCGATTCGATCCGAAGCGGCTACCGCTTGCGCCAGGGATGGCGCCGACCGGGGGGCGCCCCTGCAACAATGCGACTAAGCGGCCGGCCGTTGTGACGTCGTCTGGGCCGGCCGTGTTGATGCGAACTGCATCCGAGAACCGCAGCTGCGTGAGCAGGGTTGCGAGCGCGGCGATAGCGGCGTCTTTCGGCAAATCCGTCAGGCGGGCGGCTTCTACCCATGGATCGAATCCAAGGCGAGCCATAGCGGATAAAACGCTGACGGGTGCGCCGTTCTCATCGATCCCGGTCGATGCCCAGAGGAACTCGTTGAACGCCGAGTGCCCCATGGAGAATTCCGGTCGCAACGCCATCTGCATATCCTTTCAGTTCAGGAAATGCCCCCGATAGCCCATGCGACCGGGCGCCGGCATGGCGCCCGGTCGCGGGTATCGACGCGCGTTTAGCCCGCGAGCTTGCTGGAACACGCGCTGGTCACATCGGAATCGGCGGCGCTAGAGCCGGGAGTGACAGACCATTTCTTCGCTAGATCGTTACGGGCGCTCCAATCCAGCTTGTTGGGCTCGGCATTGTCCAGGCGAGCCTGGGCGTTGCAGACCACAGCCTGAGTCTCGACGATACCGGCTCGGATCTGGGCTCGCGACGTTCCGCCCGTGACCTGCCAGCCCATATAGTTCGAGAACAAAGGGCCAATGACCAAGCCAACGGCCAATGCATAGACCATCGGCTTTACGGATTCCCATTTTTCTGAGGCTGTTTTCATCATTGACATAACGATATCCTCCATGAGTTTGTTGCGAAGTTAAGTCAGAAATTATGCAGATTAACCTGGGCACGCGACGACATGCAGTCGGGCCTTACCCGGCCATGGCATCTCTGTCCTGTGCCGCTTCCAGTTCCAACGGATCGATCGTCGCGACCTGGCCCACGATTGCCGCACCCGGCCGCGAGGGCAGGAAAATCAATGTCGCGACCCGCCGGTAACCGTCGAACGATAAGCCTTGCAGCAACTCCTCGTCCGTCTCGATCGTATAGGTTCCGGCCGGCTGCTCCTCGTCGATCCCCCTCAAGGAGAACGGCCGTGTAAAGGTGATGGTCTTGTAGCTCGTACGCAAAGTCATATCATGCCTTTCCTGGGCTGCAATGGACATGGGCTCTGGGGAGGGTTTTGAAAAAGCCCCGTTGCTTGTCCGGCTCTTACGCGACGATTAAGGCCCGGTATTGATGCCCAGTTATGACATGACCGTTCACAAGTTCAGAAATAATATTGCGCATTATTCTATGTGGTCATTGAATGCACCAGGTACAACATGGAAAAATACGGTAGTTCTTGGAATTTTCCGAATCAACATACAATCAATGTTTTCAACTAGATGCTAGGAATATTTTCGACAAATGCTTGGCTTGCGCGTTTTATTTCCTGAACATTCGACCGAGCACCGAAGCTGGCCGATCCAGCGGGCCGTTCAATATTGCCTCGACGATAGCGGGTGCATCGGACAAGCCGGCGGCATAGCGCAGAAACTTTGCTGTTACATCGGCTTCGGTCATGGGGCGATCGAGATCGCCCAGGACGCGATCCGCGCGCGCCGAGACTTCGCCACCGGCTACTCGTGCGACCAGCCGGGCCGCGCGGCGATCCTTGTGGGACAGGATCGGATCCTCGAGCAACTCGACCAGGGATTCCAGCCGGATCAGTTCGGGATCATGCAGTGCGTCATAGACCTGGGGATCGAGATGACCGAAGCGCAGCGCGGCGGCGACGGCGAAAGACAGGCTGAACTGAGCGGCGATTGCCGTCTGCGGTGCGCGGTTCGCGGCATAGCGGAGCGCCTCGCCATAGGTTTCCAGACGCAGTGCGGTAACGTCCTCGCTACGGTCAAGCCGGCGTCGCAGGTCGATGGCCGCGACGGCGCCGTAATGGCCATGGCGGACGCCGGCAAAGGGCTTGATGTACCCCTCTTCGATCAGCCATGTGCCGGCCGGCGTGCGCTTGGGCGACGTCTCGTGCAGTAACGCCAAACGGCGCGCTTCGGCCAGCCCACCTTCCGGCGCATCGGACCCGGCCTCGGCGGCAGCTGCGCTCAGGATGCCGAGCATGGCGCCATGGGCGGCATAAGAATTCCGTCCGGTCATGCCCAGGGCAAGCGGTCGATACAGGCTGAACGGAATCTGACAAGCGGCGATGCGCACGGACCGCCCGGCCTCGGCGTCTGACAACCACGCGCAGGCAGCGGCGGCGCCCAGCGCATGCCACGACCCATCCACATGCATGCCCGGCCGGATGCGCCAGATCTCGCCGGCACGCGCGCCGACCTCGTAACCCAGGGCGAGCGCATGGAGCACGCGGCCTAACCCATGCTCGCCAGCCATCGCCAGCACCGCCGGAACGACGGTCAGAGACGGCCGGCCATGGGCCCTGGCCAAGCCGTCATTGGCCTCGTCCCAACACAGCGCCGACGCCGCGAGCGCGGCAGCCCCGGCAGGCCCCAGAGGCGGCGAACCGGCGATGGAAACCGGCCCGGGAAACCAGCGCGACAGCGATGTGGCGAGCCGCTGCACCTCGGCATGGCGCAAGCCGGCAGCGATACAGCCGACCGCATCGAGCAGTAACAACCGCGCCTTGCGTTCGACTGCGGCCGGCAGGGAAACGCCGGCCCAGGCGATAACGTCATCGAATTCCGCGTCGCTATCCGCGCCGTTATCCGCCATGGGAATGCACCGATATTGCCGGCGGGACCAGCGTCAGGCTGCACTGGCCGCTGGCGTGCCGTAGTGGACGTAAGTGAGAACCTTTGGCAAGAAGCTAAAAGATCGAACTAATTCTCTGCCCTCTGATGTGATTGGCCCCCACTGAGTGGTCCGAGTAGAATGTTAGTGCATTCGGCTCTCCTTCGCCATTGCCGGCTGGAGGTGGAGCGTAGCGGAACCGGAAGGCGGCAATGGCGGTGTCGCAGTTTCCGGGGCCGGCGGTCGGTAACCGAGGC
>SHVW01000028.1 GCA_009694085.1 Alphaproteobacteria bacterium | reverse complement strand
CCGGCCGGGACGGTCGAGTTTTTTCCCGGTCACCGCGCCTCGATCACCAATTCGCCGGGCTCGCTGGAGCTGTCGATCGTCGCCGACATGAAGCTGGAGGAACACGGGCTGCGCTTCATCCGCACGGATCCGACCCTGTTCACGCCCTTCGATGACGGCTCCACGTTCGTCGGGTGGCGCGATCAGGCGCGTGTGGTCGAGCAGCTACGGTCGTATGCCCCGCCCGATGCCACGCGGTTCTTCGAGCTGCTGAAATATGTCGACGATTTCGCTGCCGCGATCGCGGTTTCGCCTTTCGCACCACCGCCGACGATGCGCGAATTGGCAACGCGGTTGGCCACGCCGGAATTGGAAGAGGCCTTCGGCAAGATTTTCATGGGCAGCATTCGAGATCTGGCGGAGGAATATCTGGTCTCGGAGCAAGCACGCGCGCTGATCGCCATCCGCGGGGTCGTGTCCATCCAGGCTTGCCCCAGCATGCCGGGCACGCCGATTCCGATGCTCATCCGGCCCTTGTCGCTCGCCGCCATGAAGCCGACTTCGCCCGACGATCCGCGCTTGGTGCCGTTGCGCGGCACGACCGGCTTCCCCAAGGGCGGTATGGGATCGATCATCGATGCCATGGTTCGCGCGATCCGGGCTGCGGGTGGCGAAATCCGCACTCAGTCCGGCGTACGTACCATCCTGATTGAGAACGGACAGGCCATCGGCGTAGAGCTGGCCGACGGCCGCGCGATCCGCGCACCGATCGTGGTGTCGAACGTCAATCCCAAGACGACCTTGCTCGATCTGGCACCGGCGGGCAGCCTGCCCGCTTCGATCGAGCCGCGCTTGCGGCGGCTGACGATGAAGGGCTCGGCCTTCAAGATGGTGCTATCGCTCGATCGTCCGCCGCGGTTCCGCCATGCGCGTAACGACGAGGAGGCGCGGCTGTATTCCAGCTGCCAGTTCCGCATTGCGCCCAGCATCGATTACATGGAGCGCGCCTATGACGACAACAAGTATGGCAAACCTTCGTCGCGGCCGCTGATGTGGGGTCTGTGCCCGACCATGATCGATCCCGACATGGCGCCGCCCGGCCGTCACATGCTCAGCGTCAATATCTGGCACGCGCCCTATCATTTGGCCGAGGGATCGTGGGACACGGAGCGTGATCGGTTCGGCGCACGATGCATTGCCGTGCTCGAGGACTATATGTCCGGCCTGACCGATAGCATCGTCGAGCGCCGCTTCTTCAGTCCGGTCGATCTGGAGCGCGAATACGGTCTGGTCGAGGGCAATATCATCCAGGGCGATGCGCTTGCCGGCCGCATGTTCTCATTGCGACCGCTAGCTGGAATGAGTGACTATCGCACGCCGATCGGCGGCCTCTATCTATGCGGTACCGGAACCTGGCCGGCGGGATTCGTGTCCGGCATACCCGGACACAACGCCGCCCATGAAGTGTTGAAGGATGTTGCCCGTCGCGGCGCTGCGGCCCAATAGATTCGCGTTGAAGGAGTCGATTCATGTTGGTTCTTACTGTTCGCCACCACATCAATCCGGGTCAGTTCGAGGCGGCCTATAAGCGGATCGTCGGCAATACCGATGCCATGGCCGACATTCCCGGCCTGCTGTTCCGCCACACCGGTACGCCGCCGGACTCCAAGGCAGAAATCGTCACGGTGACGGCCTGGCGCAGCCCTGCCGACCGGGCCATCTGGGACGAGCGCCGCAAGGCCTCGCCGCCGCTGGGCGATCCCAAAATCCTCTATGCCAAGGTCGAAACGCTGGAAATCGAAGTTGCCGATGAGCGCTGGGGCCCGACGGTTGCCGCCGCGCTGGCCGGTGCTAAGCGATGACATCGAGCGCAGGGCGGAACTTCAAGCCGCCGAGTCCGCTGAGCGCTGCGCTGCTGATCGATGCCCTGCGCCGGGCGTCGATTTCCCATGTCGTCGTGGTCCCCGATACGGTCCAGAAATCCTTCCTTGCCGCAATCGGCTTGGCACCCGATCTGACCCAAATCATGGCCTGCACGGAAGACGAAGCGGTCGGCATCAATGCCGGCCTCTACGCCACCGGCCACCGGCCCTTGCTGTCGATTCAGAATAACGGCATCTTCGCCTGCATCAACACGCTGCGTGGCATTGCGCTCGACGGTGCCGTGCCCACGGTGATGCTGGTCGGCCTCTACGGCTACAAGCCGACGACGGCGCCCGAAGACAGCCCGCTGCGCATGGTCAACATGCTGGAGCCGACGCTGATGACCTGGGGCATCCCGATCCGGTGCCTGTGGTCCAATGACGATCTCGTTGGCCTTCCCCAGGCCTATGAGGAAGCGCTGAACCGGCGGGGGCCGAGCGCCCTCGTTATTCCCATTCCAACCGTAGCCTAGGGAAGCCGCGATGCGCCGCCGCGAAGCCGTGGAAATCCTCACCGCCGCCTGTCGCCGGGCCGGCGCGCTATCGGTAGCGACGATGCAGGCCGTGCCGGTCTGGCACGAGGTTGCGCCGGACCTGCCCTTGCACATGGACATGCTGGGCGCCATGGGCAGCGCATCCTCCCTCGGGCTCGGGCTGGCACTGGGCGCACCTGGTCGGCCCGTCGTGGTCGCCGATGGCGATGGCTGCCTGATGATGCAACTGGGCAGCCTGGTTACGATCGGACATGCCCGCGCCGCCAATCTGACCTTGGCCGTGCTGTACAACGGCACCTATGAAACCTCGGGCAACCAGCCCATTCCGGGCGCCGAAACCGCCGATTTCGTGGCGCTGGCCCGCGCATCGGGATTTGCCAATGCCTGCCGGATCGCTGGGGCTGACGAACTGAGCCGGCAGATCGACGGGTTAATCGCGGCCGCCGGTCCGAACATGGTGGTCATCGACATCGCGCGGGAAGAGCCGGCTGCAAACTGGCCGGCCCTCTCGATGAAAAAGCAGATTCAGGACCTGCGCGCCGCTCTCGCTGCGGGTTAACGGTCACAGCGCGCGCATCGTCTCGTCGAACAATTCATCCACGGTGACGCGGCGCGAAATTAGCCGCTGCCGCGCCGCATGGTCGAGGCACCATGCCAGCGATGCCCGATTGGCGCCCAGGCCAAGCGGGGTCATATCGACGCCCGCAACTGCCGGCGCGGCGTCCCGGCTCCGCCGGATCAGATCATAGATCGTCGCGGCGATACCGGGCCGGGTGCGGATCAGAGCCGAGGTTGCAACCATCATGTGATTGATCGGCACGATGCCGCGATTGGCATGCCAGCCTTTCACGGCCTCGATCGGATCGGCGAAAAGAGGGCGCAGCCGAGGATCGTTCGACACCTCGCCGATCGCCACGTCGATCTCGCCGTCGAGCAGCATTTGAAAGATCGTGCGGCCGTCGCCGACGCGCTCGGTCGGGTCGGTGTACTCGGCAACATGGGGCTCTTCGAAGGAGAACCAATGAACGCTATCGGGGTCGAAACCGAACTCGTCGATCAGGATGGCGCGGACCCATACGCCCGTTGTCTTGGTCCAGGAGCGTACGCCGATTCGCCGGCCCGAAAGGGTCTCAGGCGTGATATCCATCCGGTCGGCCCGGCAGACGATCTGATTGAGCGGAAAACGTCCGAGCATGGTGATCGGCAGCAGGACCAAGGGTTTACCATGCTCGCGCGCCTGCAAGAAGGTGACGATGGCGAGTTCGCACAGATCGAACTCCAAATTCCTCACCATGCGCTTGAAAGCGTCGGGCGTGGCTGCGAGGTCGTGAAAATCGATGGCCAGGCCGGGGGCCGCGACCGCCCCGGACAGCAGCGCCGCCGTCTGCGGGGTGTTGCCGATCGCCATGCTCAGGCGGGTCGATGCCATCGTCATGTCGGGCTCGCTCAAGCGGTGGGATCGATAAACAGTTCCTCGACCGGCGGGCATCTGGGGATCAACCCCTGGGCGTGGGAGTAGGCAAGCAAGGTCTCAATGGAGCGCCGGTTCGCGGCGAGACCGTAGGGTAGGGGGTCGCCGACCACCCGGGCGAGCGCCTGATATTTCCGGTCGTCGGCGCTGTCGCCATGTCCGGCCAACAGTCGGGTGACGTAGCGGTCCTTCGCCTGGGTGAAGGCATCGAACAGGGCGCGAGGAAGTCCGGGATGAGCGGCTAGGATTTCATCTTTGACCACGATCAGGGCATGGACGGGATAGATGCCGGTGCGGGCGAACCAGGCCGCTTCGACCGCCTCGGGATCGGGGAACAATTCGTGCAAGGACTGCTCGCCCGGCTTCGGCTCCTTTGACGCTGGACCAGCCGCACCCATGCCGGGCAGACCGGCGAAGGCGGCGTGCAACTCGCCCTGGGTCAGCATGTCGCCGAGTTGCCGGCCTGCCGGTGCGCGCACCACATTGGGCGGCAGGCGCATGGTGGCGACATGCTCCTCGGAATCGACAACCCAGGTGATCTTGTCGTTATCGACGCTGTGATCCTCGGCCAGGATGCCGCGGGTCCAGACGCCTGACGTGACGGAGTAGGCGCGCACGCCGACCTTCTTGCCCTCGAGGTCGCGCGGTTCGGCGATGTCGGCATCGCGGCGGCAGACCAAGCCGCCGTGGTGGAAGCGCCGCATCACGAAGATCGGCAGGGCCGTATAGCGCGCCCCGGCGAGGCGGGCGGCGAAATAGGTTGTCGGCGCCAATTCGCTAATGTCGAACTCGACCGAGCGAACCATGCGGCGGTAGGCCTCGATCATGTTCGTGACCGGATCGAATATTGGGGCGATTCCGGAAATAGGGATGGCGCCCCTTTTCAACTCGGCCGTGTGCCCATAGGAGCTGAGTGCGAATTTCAGCGGTACGCCTTCTCCGGCCATGTCATGTCCCCATCATCGAACCCGGAGCAGGTTAGTGCGGCCGGCCGGCGCGGGCAATTCACCGCACAGCGGTATGACATAGACATATCAAATTGGCGAGTTCACGGCCAGAACGATTGCGCTAAGCTCAAGCCATGGGAGCGAAAACCTACGACGCCATCATCGTCGGCGGCGGACATAACGGTCTCGTTGCAGCCGGTTATCTTGCGCGCGCGGGCCTGAAGGTGGTCGTGCTCGAACGTCGCGGCGTGGTCGGTGGGCCATGCGGTCCTGTCGAATACTTCCCCGGCTATTGGGGTGCGATCACGAATTCGCCGGGCTCGCTGGAGCCCAAGATCGTTCAGGATTTGGAACTTGAGCGCTTCGGTCTTCAATTCGTGCGGCCCGATCCGTCCATGGTCATGCCATTTCCGAGCGGGCGCTGCTTCGTCGCCTGGCGCGACAAGGCCAAAGTCGTTGCGAAGATCCGTGAATTTTCCACCCACGACGTCGCGTCCTACTACAAATTGTTCGACGATCTCCAAGCCTTCGCCAACAAGCTGAAGAGTTCGTTGTTCGAATCGCCGCCCTCCCTGACCCAGTTGATGTCCCGCATGGAAACTCCCGAGGATGAGGAGGCCTTCGCCAAGATCATGTTCGGCAGCATCAAGGACATGCTGGACGAACGCTTGGAATCGGAGGAGCTAAAGGCGGTCGTGGCGATGTTGGCGGTGATGCACAACCAGGCCGGCCCATCCACGCCGGGCACGCCCTATATGTTGCTGCAACGTCCGCTTTCGCTTGCCTCCGTGAGCGTCAGCGCCGAGAATGATCCGCGCTTGCAACCCATGCGAGGCTCCACAGGCCTGCCCATCGGCGGCATGGGCGCCATTCCGCGCGCCATGGCGCGGTCGTTGGAAAGCAAGGGCGGCACGATCCGCACCAATGCGGGGGTGGCGGAGATCATCACTGGCACGTCCGGCGTCGAGGGCGTGGTGCTCACGAGCGGCGAGCGGATTGCCGGCCGCATCGTGCTGTCCAACCTCAACCCGCGCACCACCCTGCTCGATCTGGTCCAATCATCGGCCTTGCCGGCGGAGTTCACCCGGCGCGTGCAGGCGCTCAACATGCGGGGTTCCGCATTCAAAGTGGCGCTCGCCCTCGACGATCTACCTCGCTTCGCCGTCGCACGGAATGACGAGGAGGTCCGGCAGTTCGCGGGCTGCCAGTTCCGGATCGCGCCATCCATGGACTACCTGGAACGCGCGTATGACGACTGCAAATACGGCCGTTGGTCGGAGGGGCCGGTCTTCTGGGGGTTGACGCCCTCGGTCACCGATCCCGGCCTGGCACCGCCGGGCAAGCACGTCATGAGCATCAACATCTTTCACGCGCCTTATCGCCTGGCCCAAGGCGACTGGAGCGCGGAGTGCGACCGCTTCGGTCAACACTGCATCGACATGCTCGTCCCGTACATTCCGAACCTGAAGCGGATCGTCAGCCGTGTCCGTTTCTGGAGCCCTCAAGACCTAGAGAACGAATACGGCCTGATCGAAGGCAATATCAGCCATGGCGACATGGTCCCGGGCCGCATGTTCGCCATGCGGCCGCTGCCGGGTTGGGCGGAATACCGCACGCCGATCAAGGGGCTTTACCTCTGCGGCTCCGGCGTCTGGCCGGGCGGGTTGGTCTCGGGGCTGCCCGGGCACAACGCCAGCCACCAGGCCATTCGCGACCTGAAGGCCGGGCTGGACTCGATCCCGGTCTGGCGCCGACATGAAGAGGCCCTGGAGCTGGCCCGGGTTGGGGGGCAGGGGGCGCCATGACAGACCGTGCCGCACGGGTCGGCGAGGTTCAGACCGTGCTCGGACCGGTGCCGCCGGCGGCGCTGGGCGTGACCATGATCCACGAACATCTGCTGATCGACCTGACCTGCTTGTTCTCGGAGCCGACGTCGGAGCGCGAACGGGCCCTTGCTCGCCAGCCCGTGCAAATGAGCAACCTGTCCTGGATCAGGCGCTTCTGGAACAGCAACCTCGATAATCTCCGCCTCGACGACGAAGCGTCGATGGTGGAAGAAGCGCGCCAGTATCGCGCGGATGGCGGTGCTACGATCGTCGAGGTCAGCAATGTCGGCCTCGGCCGCGATCCAATCGGACTCCAGCGCATCGCGCGCGCGGTCAGCCTCAATATCGTCATGGGTTGCGGCTACTATGTGGCTCCTTCCCATCCGCCTGACATGGATGACCGCACGGTCGAGCAGATCGAGGACGAGATCGTGCGCGATATCACACTCGGGGTTGGCGATACGGGCGTGCGCGCCGGCATCATCGGCGAGCTCGGCTGCTCCTGGCCGCTCACGGCCAACGAGCGCAAGGTGCTGCAAGCTGGCGCCCGCGCCCAGCGTCGAACCGGTGCGCCCATCTCGGTCCATATCGGCCGGCATGAGGATTCGCCACTGGAGATCATGGCTTGCCTGAAGGATGCCGGCGCCGATCTCGGCCGCGTCATCATGAGCCATATGGACCGGATTTGGCCGCCCCTGGACAAGCTGCGCACGCTGGCACGGGCGGGCTGCGCCATCGGCCTTGACACGTTCGGGCAGGAAACCTGGGTCTATCCCTTCGGCGGCGCGGATCGCCTGTCCGATGCCCAACGGGTCGATCTGATTAAGCTACTCGTAGCCGACGGTTTCGATCGACAGATCTTTGTATCTCACGACGTCGGCTACAAACACCGCCTATCGAGCTATGGCGGCTCCGGACTGAGCCATATCTTGACCACGGTCATCCCCTTCGTCATGCGGCGCAAGGGATTGACCGACGATCTAATCCACCTGTTCCTCGTCGAAAACCCCGCACGTATCCTGGCTTTCGCGTGAAGTTGATTCACGTCGGGTATCGACCGCAGATTGCCATAGCGCGTATGAGTGGTTACGCTGAAGTTTGGAATTTTGGCCTATCGCCGGGATGCCGGGTGAAACCGACCCGAGGTGGGGGCTAGGGGCGAATTCGACGATGATAACCATGATCGTGCGGCGCTTGCTGACGGCGCTACCGACTATTGCCGCGAGTACGGCGCTGCTGTTCTTCAGCGTCACCGTGATCCTTGGTTCGCCCGCCGGCATGATGCTGGGCCAGGATGCGAGCCCTCAGGCGATTGCCGCGCTCAACGAGAAATACGGCTTCGATCGGCCGGCCCTGGTGCAATACGGCGCGTGGGTCGCCAATGCGTTCCAGGGCGATCTCGGCCGCTCCTTCACCACCCAGCAGAGCGTGTCGCGCGCTATCACGGATTGCATTCCCGTGACTATAGAATTGACCTTGTGGTCCATCCTACTGGCGGCGTCGGCCGCCATCGTGTTGAACACCATTCCGGTCTTCAAGCGGACCCTGACCGGCGCGACTACATTGGCCAATCTGATCGGCATCACCGTGCCGAACTTCATGCTCGGCATCTCGTTGATCTTTCTGTTTTCGGTTTGGCTGGGTTGGCTACCTTCGAACGGCTGGGCGCCGTGGTCCGATGGCGCGGGTGAGCATCTCCGGCGCATGATCATGCCCGTGCTGACCCTGTCCGCCTATTATTTCGGAGCCTTCAGCATCGTCTATCGTGCGGAGTACCGCGACGTGGCGCAGCGCATGTTCATTCAGGTCGCCCTCGCTAAGGGTCTGTCGGAATGGAAGGTGGCATTCAAGCACGCGCTGCCCAACGCCGTGCTGCCCGTGATTACCTTCGTCGGCATCTCCATGGGTCAACTCACGGGTGGGGCCGTGGTCACGGAAACCGTATTCTCCATGCCCGGCACGGGACGCTTGTTCGTGTCCGCCATTTCCGGCCACGACTTCCCGGTCGTGTTAGCCGTCGGCATGTTGGTCGTCACCGGCGTGATCGTGATGAATCTGCTGGCCGACATCGCCTATACCATCGCCAACCCGCAAATACGGTTCGACTAGGGCAATGCGCAATCTAAAGTCTATCGTCGGCTTGACGCTGGTCGCGGCGTTCGTCGTTTTGGCGGCATTCGCGCCCGCGTTGGCGCCTTACGACCCGTTGCGCTCCAGCGTCAACATGGTCGATTCCCCATCCTTCAGCCACTGGTTCGGCACGGACGAGTTAGGTCGCGATATCCTCAGCCGAGTCATCTACGGCGCACGCACCTCCCTGATCATCGGTTTCGGAGCGGCAACTTGCGCCATGTTGATCGGTGTGCCCATCGGCATGATGGCCGGTTATCTCCGTGGCGGATTCGATCTGGTGGCGGTGCCGCTGATCGACCTGTTTATTGCACTGCCAGGGCTAGTATTAGCATTGATCATCACGGTGATGGTCGGGCCGAGTCTGATGAATCTGGTGCTGGTGCTGGGCTTTGTCATGTGGCCGACCATCGCGCGCCTGGTGCGTGGGCAGACCTTGGCCGTGCGCGAAACCCTGTACATCGAAGCGGCGCGCGCCGTGGGCGGCACGCCGGGTTGGATCATCCGCCGCCATGTCTGGCCCAATATCATGCGGGTGGTGGCGGCACAGTTCGCGATCTCCGTTTCGGCCGCCATATTCACGTCCGCCAGCCTTAGCTTTCTCGGCCTGGGTATCCCACCGCCGACGCCCGATTGGGGCGGACTAGTCCGAGTGGGTTTCGATTTTCTGTCGCTCAATCCCCTGATGAGTCTTGGCCCCGGCGCTGCCGTAACCTTCACAGTGATGGGCTTCTATCTCGCGGGCTCGTCGGTCGAATGAGCAGCAGCCCCATTGCTGGAAACGATAGTCTGGTTGCGGTGCGCGACCTAGCCGTGCGGTTTGCGACTCCCGCCGGCCCCGTGCTGGCGGTCGATGGCGTGTCGTTCGATATCATGCGCGGCGAAACGCTGGCGCTCGTTGGCGAGTCTGGGTCGGGTAAGTCTACGGCGGCGCTTGCGCTAATGGGCATGGCGGGGTTGAGCGGCAAGGCCGCGATCGAGGGTAGAATTGCCCTCCGACTCAAAAAGGGAAACGAATGCGACGTGAACCGGCTTTCCGCGCGCGACCTGAGACAAGTGCGCGGCAACGAAATCGCGATGATCTTCCAGGAGCCGATGTCGTCGCTGAATCCGGTCTACACCGTGGCATCGCAGATCGTAGAGGCGATTACGGAGCATACGAAAACAACATCGGCGGCGGCTCATGCGCGCGCGCTGGAACTCCTGCACATGATGGGCATTCCGAACCCCGCAAAATGCATGATCAGCTATCCGCACCAACTTTCCGGCGGCATGCGCCAGCGCGTGATGATTGCGGTGGCGCTAAGTTGTGAGCCTAGCCTGTTGGTGGCGGACGAACCGACCACGGCGCTCGACGTGACCATCCAGGCTCAGATCATCGCATTGTTGAAGCGGGTGCAGACACGCACGGGCATGGCGATCTTATTCATCACGCATAACCTGGGCCTGGCCGCGGAAATCGCCGACCGCGCCATGGTAATGTATGCCGGCCGCATGGTGGAGCAGGGGGCGGTCGCTGAGGTATTCCGAAATCCGCGCATGCCCTATACCCAGGTGTTACTGCGCTCCCTGCCGCGGCTCGGCCGGCCGCGCGAGCCTGGCCAAAAGCTGGAGGCCATCCCAGGAAACGTGCCTAGCGCCCTGAAGCGCCCATCGGGTTGCGCCTTCCATCCCCGGTGTACGTTTATGGTTCAAGGACAGTGCGATGAGCATGCGCCCGTCATTGAGTCATGCGGTCCCGGCCATGCGGTCGCTTGCTTGCGCTGGCGGGAGATCGCGGCGGGGAGGGCGGCATGACCGGTCAGGTGACCGTGCCGCTGCTCGATGTCCGCAGCTTGCGCAAATGGTACGACATTCGCGGCGGTGTGATTCCGCATTTGAAAGGGCACGTGCAGGCCGTGACCGACGTGTCATTCGAGATCGCCCGGAATGAAGTGCTGGGATTGGCCGGAGAATCGGGTTCGGGCAAGACCACGATCGGGCGTTGCGTGCTCCGGCTGATCGAACCGACGGCGGGCGAAGTCAAATTCGACGGGGAGGACGTGCTGGGCTTCGCGCCCGAGCGGCTGCGCCGCTTCCGTCGGGATGCGCAGATTATCTTTCAAGACCCTTTCTCCTCGCTCGATCCGCGCATGACCGTGGGCGAGATCGTAGCCGAGCCGCTTGAAGTGCAGAAGCTGTGTGCCAATGCGCCCGAACGCAGAGACCGCGTGGTTGAGTTGCTGGATACCGTGTCCTTGTCGGCAGAGTATCTCGATCGCTATCCGCGCGCGCTCAGCGGCGGCCAACGCCAGCGTGTCGGCATTGCCCGCGCGCTCGCGGTCAATCCCAAATTCATCGTGGCGGACGAGCCGGTGTCCTCGCTCGACGTGTCGATCCAGGCACAGGTGGTGAACCTGCTGGTAGATTTGCGCGCCAAATTCGGCCTCGCCATCCTATTCATCTCCCACGACATCGCGGTCATGGAACACCTATCCGATCGCATCGCTGTGATCTATCTCGGCCGCATCATGGAGGTTGGGCCGGCTGAGGCGCTATGCCGCGATCCCAAGCATCCCTATACCGAAGCGCTGCTGTCGGCTGTACCAGATCCCGATCCAGCCTATCGCCGCCAGCGCATCGTGCTGGATGGCGATGTACCCAACCCGGTCAACCCGCCCTCCGGTTGCGTCTTCCGCACGCGTTGTCCCCGAGCCATTGCAGACTGTGCACATATGGTACCACCTTTGCGCGAAGTCGCATCGGGTCGCCAGGCTGCCTGCATACGTCTTTAGAGGTCGAAACTTTTTGCACGACGCGGACTTCCGTATACAATTCCACCTGAGGCGGCCACGCGAGTTGTATCGACTAATAATAATGCCGCTGTGACAACCATGGATCGGGAGGAAACCATCATGCAAATGCACAAAGTCTTACACGCGGTTTTAGCACTCGCTGCCGCAACCATCTTGGGTTTGGCTGGTGCGCAAGGGCAGACTGCCACGCCGAAGCGCGGCGGCACGCTGACTGTCGGTTTCATTTCGGATTCTAAGACATTGGACCCATTGTTCTCGGTGCAATACACCGAGCGCCAGATGCTTTATCTCGTGTTCAATACCTTGGTGAAGTACGCGCCGGATCTGTCGATCAAGCCGGAGTTGGCCGAGAGCTGGACGCTGGAGAACGACGGCAAGCGCGTGGTTTTCAAACTAAAGACCGGCGTGAAATTTCACGATGGCACGGATTTCGACGCCGCCGCTGTTAAATGGAACATCGATCAACGGCTCGACCCCGCCACGGCCTCGCCCCAGCGCGGGCAGCTCGAACCGGTGATCGCATCGGTCGAAGTGATCAATCCCTCCACCGTCGCGTTTAATCTAAAAGCCAGGAATGCGGCGCTAATGAGCCTGCTGGGCGAGCGGCCGGGCTTCATGGTGTCGCCCACGGCGTGGAAGAAGGCGGGCAAGGATTTCAGCGACCAGCCCGTGGGCACCGGCGCTTTCGTGTTCAAGGAATGGGTGCGCGGCAATCGCATCACCTTTGAACGCAACCCTAATTATTGGGAGGCTGGCCTACCCCATCTGGATCGGATTGTACTCAGCGATCTCGCCGGATCGGTCGTCGGTATACAGCGCTTGCAGACTGGCGAGATCGACTATGTCGCCGATCTGGGGCCACAGGATATTCGCGTGCTCGAAGGCAAGCCAGGCATCGTGCTCGATCCGATCACGGTTGGACGGTGGTTTTCACTGCAATGGCACATGGATGCGCCGCCCTTTAACAATCCGAAACTGCGTCAAGCCTTCGCGCATGCCATCGACCGCGGCCGGATCAATGACATTGTCATGCGCGGCAAGGGCACGATTTCCAATGGCCCGACGCCGGCGGGGCTATGGTGGTACGATGCCAGCGTTAAGACGCCGGAATTCAGCATCGATAAAGCCAAGGCGGCGCTGAAGGAGGCTGGTTATCCCGATGGCTTCCAGTTCGTGCTTTCCACGCCTCAGGTCGCTGCCTTGCAGCAGGTCAACCAGCTCGTGCAGGAGCAATTGGCGGCGGCCGGCATCAAAATCACGCTGGAACCGGCGTCGAGCGCGGAGTGGTATGATCGGATCGTCAAGGGTTTGACCAACTTCACGCCGACCCGTTGGACCCAGCGCGCCGATCCCGATGGGTTGCTTTACCTGCTGTTCCACAGTAAGGGCTATGGCAACACCACCAAGTACAAGAATGCCCGAGTGGACGAGCTCCTCGACAAGGCGCGCGAGACCTACGAGATCGACCAGCGCAAGGTGATGTATAGCGAGGTTCAGAAGATCCTCGCGACGGACATTCCGATGTTGCCGCTGTTCTTTTCGGCGGAATACGCGGCGCTGCGCGACGACGTGAAGAACCATGTGTGGATTCCCGACCAGATCCCGCGGTTCCGCGAGATCTGGAAAGCCGGCAAGTAGGGGGCAGGCCGGCGTGACGGCTTCATGGCCGTCACGCCGGCCCCGGCCTCAAATCTTGGCGTGCGTGACGAACTTGGTAACCAGATAGGCCTCGAGCGCGGCCGCCCCGCCTTCGGTTCCATAGCCGGAATCCTTGACGCCGCCGAAGGGAACCTCGGGCAAGCCGAGGCCGTGATGGTTGATCGTGACCATACCGCTCTCGAACCCGGCGGCGACGGCCGCGGCGGTTTTGCTTGAGTTCGTGAAGGCGTAGGCGGCCAAGCCGTAGCGCAGCCGGTTGGCCTCGGCCAGCGCGCTGTCCAAATCCTTATAGGACATCATCGGCGCCAGCGGGCCGAACGGCTCCTCGTTCATGAGGCGTGCGTCAAGCGGAACGTCGGTCAGCACGGTCGGCTCGAAAAAGAAGCCCTTATTGCCGATCCGCTTGCCGCCGGTCTTGATCTTGCCGCCCCGCTTCACCGCGTCCGAGACTAGCGCCTCCATGGATTCGATCCGGCGGGCATGAGCGAGGGGCCCCATGCGCGTTTCCGGATCCATGCCGTCGCCGACCTTCATGGCCTTCGCCGTGGCGGTGAATTTTTCGACGAAACTGTTATAGATCGACTCGTGGATCAAGAACCGGCTGGGGTTGGTGCAGATCTGCCCGGCATTTCGGAACTTAGCGCCGGCGAGAAGCTTGACCGCGAGATCGATGTCCGCATCGGGGCACACGATGGCTGGGGAGTGGCCGCCGAGTTCCATGGTGACCGGCTTCATGTGTAGGCCAGCCAGGCTGGCCAAATGCTTGCCCACGGCGGTCGAGCCCGTGAACGAGACCTTACGGATGATGGGGTGGGGAATGAGATATTCCGAGATTTCGGCGGGCACGCCGAAGACGAGGTTGATCACGCCCGGGGGCAGGCCGGCATCGGCGAAGGCGCGGACCAGAGCGGCGCAGCTTCCCGGCGTGTTTTCTGGCCCCTTGATGACGATGGAACAGCCCGTCGCGACCGCGCCCGAGATCTTGCGCACGGCCTGATTGATCGGGAAATTCCACGGCGTGAATGCGGCAACCGGGCCGATCGGCTCACGGATCGTGGTCTGGGTGACGTTGTCGAAGCGTGCGGGAATGAGGCTGCCATAGGTTCGGCGCCCTTCTTCGGCAAACCAGTCGATAACATCGGCTGCACTAGCCGGTTCCGCCTTCGCCTCGGCGAGCGGCTTGCCCTGCTCCAGGGTCATGGTCTCGCCGATCTCGGCGACGCGGGTGCGCAGGATCTCGGCCGCCTTGCGCATGAGCTTGTAACGCTCGAAGGTCGACACGTTGCGCCAAGCCTTGAAACCTTTTTCTGCCGCGGCAAGCGCGCGGTCCAGATCGGCGCGATTGGCGATGGGTACGGTGCCGATCGACTCGCCCGTAGCCGGGTTGAGGATCGGATCGCTCTTGCCGCCGGCGCTCTTGCACCAGGCGCCGTCGATATACATGGAAACATCGGGATACATTTACGATTTTTCTTGATAGCCGGTGATTGTTGCTTGTTTCAGTCGCAGATTGGAACCCATCTCAGTGAACTGGTCCCACTCTGTTGGACAGGCTGGCAGTTACGTTAAGGTGTATTCCGATTGCTGATCATGCTGCCAAAACCCGAATCATGTTAAACGCTTTTTGCTGTTGTTGGGCCTGTGGAGATGTGGGCAAGGCGTTAGCCTTGTCCATCATATCCACAGGCCGGCCGGCCCGATAGGCCTCCGCCGGCGTCTTGTCGTCGCCATGACCGACCCCCCTTCCTACGGTTGACGCCCCGGGCTTGCCGTGGGCCGCTTGAATACTATCAAGACTGGCACAATTGCCGGTGCTGCTCCAGCCCATCGCGCATCTCGTGAATCGCTCTGCCCCCGGGCTCCCGCACTGGGATTTAGTGCCTGTTCGAGAGGTCTATGAGTTTGGTACCGCGGCGCATGCCGAGCCCATCGATTTGCACGCGCTCAGGCCGCCCATGGCCGGCGACACATAATGTTGAACTGCCGCACATCCCTGGGGCAGAATGTCCCTTCCTTCGGGTGGCGCGGTAAAACTCCATGGATAGCGGAAACGGGGCAGGGCGGGCCGCCACGCGGTATAGCCCCACGCGCGTCGCCATGACGGCTCTGCTGTCGCCGCGCTCGATCGCGATCGTCGGCGCCAGCGAGCAGGCGGGGTCGCTCGGTCAACGGCTGCTGACACACGCGCTGGGCTGGGGCTATGAGGGCCGGGTCTATCCGATCAATCCGCGTTACGAGACGCTGCAAGGCCTGCGCTGCTATCCCAACATCGCCGCCGTGTCCGAGACGGTCGATTGCGCCGCTTTTGCCGTGTCCGACGAGCGGATCGAGGCGGTCGTCGCCGAGGCCGGGGCGGCCGGCGTGTCTGCCGGCGTCGTGTTCGGCCGCCTTTACGAGCCGCCGGGGCCTGGGCCCACGCGGCCGGAGCGGCTGGCGGCGATCGTGCGGGCCCATGGCATGGCGCTGTGCGGCGGCAATTGCATGGGCTTTGTTAATGCCCGGGCCGGATTGAAGATTTCCGGCAACCCGCCTCCGGTCGCTCATCGCGACGGCCGGGTCGCCTATATCTCGCATAGCGGGTCGACCTGGTCGGGCCTTACCGGCAGCCAGCGCGACCTCGATTTTACCTATTCGATCTCCGCCGGCCAGGAACTCGGGGCGGGCCTCCCTGACTATATCGACTATCTGATCGACGAAGGTGCCACCCGTGCGATCGGCCTTGTCATCGAGACGATCCGCGATCCCGCGGGCTTCGCCGCTGCCGCTGCGCGCGCCCAGGCGAAAGGCGTGCCGATCGTGGCGCTTAAGCTCGGTCGCAGCGAAATGGGACGCCGCTTCGCGCTCGCCCATAGCGGCGCGCTTGCCGGTACGGCCGAAATCTATCGAGCCTTCTTCGAACATCACAACATTCCTGTTTGCACCGCCCTCGACGAGTTCACCGATCTGCTCGAGCTGTTATCGACCCCGCGCCGCCCAGCCGGCGGGGCATTCGGGGCGGCGACCGATTCCGGCGCCGAGCGGCAATTGGTCGTCGACCTCGCCGCCGATCTCGGCTGCCCGATCGCAACCCTGTCGCCGGCCACGGAAGCGCGGCTGACCGCCATCCTCGATCCCGGCATGTCGCCGACCAATCCGGTCGATGTCTATGGCGACGGCAAGTACGTGCTCGACCAGTGCCTGCGCGCGATCGCCGAAGACGACGCTGTCGGCGTCGTCGGCGTGGTGACCAATCTGGTCGCCGGCCGGCCGCGTCTGCTGGAGACCACGGTTGCCGCTGTCGAGCAGACCTTCCATGCTACGACCAAGCCAGTGTTGTTGCTCTCGAATCTGCACAGCAGCGTATGTCGAGAATCGGCGTTACGATTGCGGCACCAAGGCATCGCGGTTCTGATGGGCACCGCCACGGGCCTCGCGGCCGTTCGGGCGTTCCTCGCCTGGCACGAACGACGCCACGAACCGGCCGAGCCGCCTGTTCCCGTGCCTGCCGAACTGACGGCGCCTTGGCGCGCCAAGCTGCGGGGCAAGGGGCTCGATCCGGTCGAGGCCCTCGCTCTTTACGAGGCGTTTGGCGGATCGGTCGCGCCGGGTGCCCGAGTGGAGACGGAGGCGGAGCTTAGCGCCGCGGCACAGCGTCTTGGTTTTCCGCTCGCGTTGAAGACGGCGAACCCGGAGATCGTGCATAAGACCGAGGCGGGCGGTGTGGTCTTGGGTCTCGCCGATCCCGACGCTCTTGTCGCCGCTTATCGCCAGGTGATGGCGGCCTGCGGCCCCTCAGTCCTGCTCCAGAAACAAGCGCAGGCGGGTGTTGAAGTCTTTCTCGGTCTGGTTGGCGATCCGCAATTCGGTCCCGTCGTCACCCTCGGTCTCGGCGGCATCTTCGTCGAGGTCTTGCGCGATACCGTGACTGCGATCCCACCGGTCTCGCCGGCTAGGGCGCGCGTTCTACTCGGCCGGTTGCGCGGTTTCCCGCTGCTCACCGGCGCCCGCGGCCGCCCGCCGGTCGATCTCGATCGGCTGTGCGAGGCAATCGCTAGCTTCAGCCGACTGGCCGCTACGTTGGGCGACGATCTTGCCGAATTCGACTTGAATCCCCTGATCGCCGGCCCCTGGGGCGCCATGGCGGTCGATGCCCTGGCGGTACCCCGCCGAAACACGCCCATGACCGGAGAACATTTATGACCGAGACGATCCGTACACGTGTCGACGGCAGGATCGGCATCATCACCTTCGATCGCCCCGACGTGCTGAACGCCATGAACCGGAAGCTCAAGCGCGAGGTCAGCGAGATCATGGCCGCATGGTCGGCGGATCCGAATATCTTGGTCATTGTCGTTCATGGCGGCGGTCGCGCTTTTTCCGCCGGCTTCGACATGAAGGAATCGGCCACCCGTAGCCTGACCACCATCGCCGAGTGGCGAAGCGCGCTTCAGGAGAGTTTCGATTTCATCATTCAGTTCTGGGATTGCCCGAAGCCCACGATCGCGGCGGTACATGGCTTCTGCCTGGGCGGCGCGTTCGAACTGACGCTCTCCTGCGACCTCGCCATCGCGGCCGAGGGCACGCGCTTCGGCGAGCCGGAGCCACGCTTCGGTTCGGGTGTGATCTGCATGCTGCTGCCCTGGGTGACCACGCCTAAATTCGCGCGCGAGATCGCGTTGACCGGCACCGACAAGATCGACGCTGCTCGGGCACTCGCCATGGGCCTGGTCAATCGCGTGGTTCCCGCCGGCGAGGAGCTGGAAGCGGCGCTGGCGATCGCCCGCGATATCGCGACCGCTGCACCCAACGCGGTGCAGCTGACCAAGCAGGCGCTCAACCGGTCCTATGACTGCGCCGGTCTGCGCCAAGCGCTCGCCGCCGGGCTCGACACCGATGTGATGATCGAGGCCTCGGGCGGGCCAGAGCGGGCCGAATTCAACCGGATCCGCCGCGAGCAGGGCCTGAAGGCTGCCCTGCACTGGCGGGATTCCCGGTTCGCCGCTTCCTGATCGTCGCGATCAGCCGACCAGCAGCCATTCCTTGAAGCGCAGCGCCACCTTCTGGTAATTGTCGGCCCACCAATCGTCATTGTTGATGGCGACTTTAGGCGACGTCGGATCGGGTAGCACCTTCAACACGGCGGGGCTCAGCTTCGAAGCCGCGGCACGGGTGACGATGCCGGTGCCGGGCAGGCCGTTGACGAAGGCAGCTTGCATGTCCGGGCGCAGCAGGCCGTTGAGCAGCTGCATGGCGGCCTTCTTGTTCCGGGTGCCCCTGGCGACTGCGACAAGGGTGGTCGAGACCAGCGGGTACTCGTCGGCGATCTCGATCGACGCGCCCTCTTCTTGAGCGGCGAGCACGCGGCCCTTGTAGACGTAGTTGAAATCGATCTCGTTGCTCTGGATCAGCGAGACGGTCTGCTGCGTCTGGGCGATCCAATGGGTGATATGCGGCTTGATCCGATCGAGCGATCTGAAGGCCCGGTCGACGTCGAGCGGATAGAGCTGCTTGGGTTGAACGCCGTCGGCGAGCAGTGCCACCTCAAGAATCTCGTCCGGCCGATTGCGCAGGGCACGCCGGCCGGGGAAGCGTTTGACGTCCCAGAATTCCGGCCAGGTCGTCGGAAACTTGCCGGGCGGATGCCGCTTGGGGTCGTAACCGATGCCGCCCCAATAGAGATACCAGGGCAGGCAGGCCTCATGCTTGGGCAGAGTGAGATCGCTGGCGTTGGTGACGATCGAGTAGTCGATCGGCTCCAGCAACTTCTCGCGCTGGGCGCCGAGCGCCATGGCGCCGGTCAGCGACATGATGTCCCATTCGACCTTGCCGGCGGTGACCTGCGCCTTGAGCTTGGCGAGATCGGGCCCATAGGCGTTGATCAGAGTAACGCCGATCTCCTTGGCCAGCGGCTGCAGGCATATCTGATCGTAGGCTTTCTGTTGGGTTCCACCCCAACCGACGAAAACCAGGGAGTCGGCGGCAGACGCTTTACCTGAGGCGATGATGGCCGGCGCGCTGACCGCCGCGGCGACGCCGGTCAGAAAGCGTCGCCGGCTTGGGCCCTGCACGGTGGAAGTGGGATTACGGCGAGAGTTCTTGGTGGGGTCGTGTTGCATCAATTCCTCCTCGGTTCGTTGGAGCCTCTGGGATGATGACCGGACGGCGGTTATTGCGTGAGAATGACCGTATCGTCCGGACGCCAGCAGAGCTGAACCCGGCTCCGCAACGGGAAAGATCGCGCGACGCGCGACAGACGCTGCACGACAATGCGGGTCTCCGTGTCGACGGCGATAACCGTGCGCCAGGTCGTGCCCTGCAAGGAATGGTCGGTCACCTCGCCTTCGAGCAGGTTGAGACCAGATGTTGGCTCGCCCGGGCCCAAGAGGTCAATCGCCTCGGGCCGCAGCATCACCATGATTTCGGCTCCCGCAACCAGATCGGTCCTGGGGACGCCGCGCACCAGTCCGCCGCCGGCAAGTTCGACGGTCGACCAGCCCTCGGCATCGCCGCGATAGCGGCCCTTCATCAAATTCGACGTGCCGACGAAGCCGGCCGTGAAGGCGGTGCGCGGCCGGAAATACATGTCGTGGGGCGAGCCGACCTCCCGGATGCGCGCGTCGCTGATCAGGGCGATCCGCGTCGACATCGACAGGGCCTCTTCCTGATCGTGGGTCACATAAACCACGGTCGCGCCCAGCATGGCGTGAAGATGGCGGATCTCGCCTTGCAGCCCCTCACGCAACTGCTTGTCCAGGGCCCCCAGCGGCTCGTCCATAAGAATGACCTTGGGTTCGTACACTACGGCACGGGCCAGCGCGACGCGCTGCTGCTGACCGCCTGAGAGCTGCTTCGGCCGGCGCTCGGCGAGACCGGTGAGGCGCACGAGATCGAGCGCCTCCATCACTTTCCGGTGCACCTGCTCGCCCGCCACACGCCGGATGCGCAGGGGGAAGGCGATGTTCTCGAAGACGGTAAGGTGCGGCATCAGCGCGTAGTTCTGGAACACCATGCCGAAGCCCCGCCGGTTCGGCGGAACCGCCGTCATATCGACGCCCTCGACCAAGAGCTGCCCTGTACTGAGCGGCACAACGCCGGCGATGGCGTTGAGCAAGGTCGTCTTGCCCGAACCGCTCGGCCCCAGCAGGGTCAGGAAATCGCCCTTGGCGATGTCGATGGTCGCATCCTGGAGAGCCGCAACTTTGCCATAGACCACGCTGGCATTGCGGATGCTGACGATTGGCTCCGCGGTCATGTCACGCTTCCTTCTCGCGCAGGGCGACGCCGACGACGCAGATCACTAGGGACAGCAGAGTTAGCAGCGTCGAGATTGCGGACAGAACAGCCGACACCTCCCACTGAATGCTGCTGTACATCTTGATCGGTAGAGTCATGGTTCGTGGCGAACTCAGGAACCAGGCAATCACGACCTCGTCGAACGAGATCAGGAACGAGAACAGCCCGGCCGCCAGGATCGAACTGGCGATCATGGGCAGCACGACGGAGAAGAAGGTGCGCAGCACCGAGGCGCCCAGAACCTGGGCCGCCACTTCGATATTGGGGTTGACCTGGCGCAATCCGGCGATAACCACGAGCACGACGAAGGGCACGTTATGGACGGCATGGCCGAGGATCAGGGACAGGGTTGAGCCGCTGATGCCAAGCCGCGCGAAATAGATATAGAGGCCGAGCGCGAACACGATGGTCGGCACCAGGATGGGCATCATCACAAAGACTCTAACGATGGCCATGCCGAACAGCCGGCTGCGCACAAGGGCGTAGGCCACGGGCACACCGGCCGCGAGCGACAGCGCCGTTGCCCCTGTTGCCACCACCGTGCTCTCGATTGTCGAGGCGACCCATTCCGGCCCTGCGAAATACTCGCGATAGAGCATCCAAGAGAAGCCCCGGGGCGGGAACATGATCTCGCGCGAATCCGAGAACGACATGGGAATGACGACCAGGCTGGGCGCCACCAGGAAGGCGAAGACCAGGCCGGCGACGATCTTGAGGGGCAGGGAGATGCGATCGATAATGGTTGCGCGCCTAGTGCCGGTCGGCGTTGTCGACACGGGATAGAACCCAGATCAAGGCGCCCGAAACGGCCAGCAGCATGATCGAAAGCGCCGCCGCCATGTTCCAGTCCAAAGCCTCGCGCGTGTAGTAGTCGATCAGATTGGCCACCATCATGTCGCGCCGGCCGCCGAGCAGCGCGGGGGTGACGAAGACGCCGATCGACAAGACCACGGTCATGGCCGCAGCGGCGACAATCGCCGGAATGCTCAACAGGAAGGTGACGCGAAAGAAAACCTGGCGGCGGCTCGCCCCCATGATCAGGGCGGCGCGGCGCAGTTCGGGCGGTTGGGCCAGCAAATTGTTCAAGATCGGGAAAACGCAGAACGGGATCAGGAAATGCACCATCCCGACCATCACTCCGATCCGGTTGAACACCATCGAACCGCTCAACTCATACGACAGGAGTTGGCGCAGCAGGTTTTTGACGATGCCCTGCTCGCCCAGAATGACGATGAAGGCGAAGCTCTTGACCAGAATGCTGGTCCAGAACGGCAGCAGGACGAAGATCATCGCGATGGCGCGCTGGGTCCGGTTGAGCTGGGAAATGAAATAGGCGACGGGATAACCCAGCAACAGGCTGATCAGGCTGGCTTCCAAGGTGATCTCAAGGGTCGTGCGCAGAATTCGCCAGAACAGCGTGCTGCCCAAAATCTGCTCGTAGCCCTGAAGGGTGAACCCCTCGCGATAGAGGCTTTGCAGCAGCACGATCGCCAGCGGGATCACGAACACTGCCGCGATCAGCAGGATCGCTGGGGCCGAAAACCACGCCTTCTGGTAATCGGGCGAAGCGCGCTTCGCTTGCCAGAGGGTCGAGGCGGGAACAGGCCCCGTCAGAGTACGTGACATAGGCGCACCGAATCGTAGATCGCAGCGTGAATATCGCGGCTGGCCACCGCGTCGCCGACGCGATAAAGGGCGAAGCCCGAATCTGAGCCCGAGGGTTGCGGCAAATTACCTTTGAGGGCGACGCAATCGATCCTGCCGCCATTGCCGGAATGGGGCGTGAGATCGGCGTAAAGGGCCTCGTCGGGCCGCGTTCCGTGCTCGGCGACGACCATGTCGAAATCCTCGTCGCGCGATTCTTCGGTGTACTCGTTGACAATGCGCGCGCGCAGCCGGTTTGCTGCCGGCGTCACCGCATCGAGCCGATGATCCACCTCGATCGCGACGCCGAGCCGATATAGATGCTGTTTGAACACCGCCCAGTTGTTCGGCCCCATCTCCTCGCCCAGCGAGCGATCCGGTGACACCAGGCGGACGCTGGCGCCGCCCTGGGCGAGATATTCCGCCGCGGACGACGCCTGGGCACCGCCATGGTCGTCATAGACCAGCACGCGCGCGCCGCCCGGCACGTTGCGGGTCAGCACCTCGCTGGTCGACAGCGTGTGCTCGACGCCGGCAAAGGCGCCCTTGTGCGGTTGACCGCCGGTCGCCAGGATCACCACATCGGGCGCTTCCGCCAGTATCCGTTCGGGCGTCGCGCGGCAGTTGAGCCGAAGATCGACGCCGAGGCGCGCGATCTGGTCCTGCCGCCAAGCGACGATCCCCATCAACTCCTGGCGCCAGGGTGCCCGCTCCTCGGAATATCGCTGGTGCCGTTTGCCGGGCAACCCATCCTCGCCATAACGGCTGTTATGGGCGGTGCTGACCATCCGATTGCGGATCGTGACGCGGCCGAGCGCAATCGGCTCCAACAATGGCCTCAAATCCACCGGCTCTCCGGCGTCGGCACTGGTCATGAGCCTACTCCAACGCATCGCATAGCTATACGTTCCGCTGTATAGTGATATATATAGTCGGCGAGGCCCGCATGGCGGTCAAGAGCGATGCTCGCCGGCTACCGCGCCGGTTTCAGTCGGCGGCGACGGCCCGAACGTTTCGCGACAGAACTTCGACGGCGCGCAAGCCGATGTTGCGCAAGCCCTCGCTGCCCGAGGCGCGGCGCAAATTCTCATCGAGGCCGACGAGATACTCGCTCGGCACCTGGATTTCCCAACTCTCCGACGCGCGCCTTGCGATCCGGCGGAGGCGCGCCGGTGCCAGCCCGATGTCCATCGCGACTGCCGTGCCGTCCGGCCAGGCCGCGAGCTCTGCGCCGCGCGATGCGATCCGTCCGAGCAGTTCGGTCGCATCGGGACCGAGCAGGAGGAGGCAGCCGGTGCGCCCGGTCAAATCGGCGATCGCGGTCGGCCCGGATTCATCCGCTTCCAGTTGCAGCCGGGCGAGCAAGCGCAACTGCGCCTCCGGCTCGGCCGCGACATGGAACAGATCGTTGCGCAGGCGATAGAGGGTAAGCCCCGTCGACCGGCCCCCGCCGCGCAGTCGCAGCGCCGACAGGCCGACACAACCGTCGATAGCCGGCACGCTCGATCCCAGCAATCGCGCGAGGAAGCCGGCAGATTCGGGTCCGGAAACTTCGATCAGGCTGCGCGCGCTGAGATCGGCCAGGCCGCATCCCCGGGTCAAGGCGCTGCTCTCGGCCGCAACCGCGGCCTCCGCCGTCTGCGTCGTCTCGGTGCGGAACCAGGCCGGGCATTCCCAGCCATTACGGGCAACGAACACGGCACCATCGGCCCGTTGCCGATGATAGAGCGGCGAGGTTCGGGCGGGGCGGCCGGCGGCGCGATCCCGACCGGGCTCGATCGAGCCATAGGTGTGGGCCTCGCCGAGGCACTGACGGACATAGGCGGTCGTTGCATAGGGGCCGAAGCGCGCGACGTCGAGGGGCGCGACGTCGAGGCTCGGCTCGCCCCGGACGATCCATTCCGCCATCAGGCGCCCAACCCCGGCGCTCTGGCCCACCCCGGCGCTGAAGCCGGCGAGGATGTGCAGGTTGCGGTGATTCCACAGCGGCCCCATCAAGCCGTTGAAATCGACGGTTCGACTGGTCGGTCCGCAGATCACCTTCTTAATTCCAACGCGCGAAAAGGCCGGTACGCGCGCCATGCCAGCCTGAAGGCAAGCGGCACCCCGCTCAAGATCTGGCGGCAACAACTCCTGGCCGAAATCCTCGGGGATGCCGTCGACGAAGCAATAGGGCGTGTGCGGTTCGTGCACGCCCATGATCAAGCTCTTGCGTTCCTGGCGGAAATAAAGCGGTACGTCGTGATCGCGCAGGATCGGCAGTTCGGTGGCGAGCGTGGCCAGTTCGGGAACGTCGTCGGTAACGACATATTGCCGTTCCGCCGGAACGATGGGCAGGCGGATTCCCAAGGTCGCGGTCAGTTCGGGCGCCCAGATGCCGGTGGCGAGCACGACATGTTCGGCGGCGATCGGGCCCGCGGTCGTCTCCACATTCCATTTGCCGAAGCCGCGAACCAGGCCGGTCACCTTGGTCTGCCGATAGATTTCGGCACCGGCAGCCCGCGCCATGCGCGCGAACGCCTGGGTCGCCATGCTTGGATCGATATAGCCCTCGCTGGGCGCCCAGGATGCGCCGAGCAGTCCGGTCGGATCGATCAGCGGGAAGTGCCGCACCACCTCGTCCACGCCGATCATGGTGCAACCATGCCCCAGCGCCTGCATCTTCGGCAGCAAACGCTCCAGCCGGTCCCAACGGGCGCGATTGGGCGCGAGCTGCAAACTGCCCACTTGATGCAAACCGACGCTCTCGCCGGTCTCGCGCTCTATATTGGTGTAGATATTGAAGCTCAATGCGTTGATCCGGGCGACCTCCGGATCTTCTTCCAGCATCACGAGATGTCCGGCGGAATGCCAGGTCGTGCCGGCCGTGAGTTCCGTCTTCTCCACCAGGACGACGTTCGACAAGCCAAGCCGCGTCAACTGGTAGAGCAAGGAGCAGCCGACGATTCCGCCGCCAACCACCACCACATCCGCGTGAGACTTCACAGTGTTCTCCCTTCCGGTACGATCGGGGCTTCCCGGCCCGGGTTTTCGTCTCGCATCGCCGCCGCTCAGCTTTTTCTTATACTACAGGCAGAACGAGCATGCGATGGACAGGTCATTCTTCGTGGGGCTCCCACCGAGCGGCCCTTAGCGGCGGCGCCCTGCTGGCCGCGGTGGCTTCTGGCGCCATCGCGGGGGGCAGCCGATGCGGGCCGCACCGCCTACTTCCCCCAGCGGAGGGCGAGCGGATTCAATTCCCGGCACAGCTCCAACAGCCCGACCCGGGTCGCGGAATGCAGGGGGCGAGCGTGTGGCGTACAGCATCGCTTTTGATCACGCCGCCCTTGGCCATCACGATCTTTGTTCCCTGCAAGCCGCATTGTCTATTTTCGTAATTGATCAAGGGAAGAATGTGCGCGAAGGCATCGGCCGCCTCGCTGCGCTTGCCGGCACGATGGAGTTGGACGACCGGATTGATGAGGTTGGGGAACATGGCGCTCGGCATGGTGCCGGTTGCGCCGGCGTCTAAATCGGCCATCAGGGTGATGGATTCTTCGCCATCGAACGGGCCCGCGATAGCTCTACCGCCCGCCTCGATCAACGCCCGCAATTTGCTGGCGGTCCCCGCCACCTCGATCTTGAAATAAGCGACCAGCGGCACCTCGCGCGCCAACTGCGCCAGAAACGGCACGGACAGGCTGGTGCCGCTGAGCGGCGCATCCTGAACAATGATCGGAATCCGTGCGGCCTCGGCGACGGCCTTAAAGTATTCGAGGATCGCCCCTTCCACCGCCCGCAGCGACGCGCCATGGTACGGCGGCATCATCATCAACATCTTGGCGCCGGTCGCCTTCGCCCGCTTTGCCCGCGCCACGGCAATCCGGGTGCTGAAATGGCTGATGGTGACAATCGCCGGCACCCGGCCCGCCACATGGGCGAGGCACAGATCGAGCAGCGTGTTGCGCTCATCGTCCGACAAAAGAAACTGCTCGGAGTAGTTGGCCAGGATGCAAATACCGTCCACGCCCCGGTCGATCATGCAGTCGAGCACGCGGCGCTGGCCATCGAGATCGAGGTCGCCGGATACGGCGAACGGTGTGGGTGCAATGGGGAATACGCCGGAGTAGATCGTGGCAGGCATGTCGCGGCTCCCTATACCAACAATCGCAGCAGCGAGCGGGCTCTGTATCGCGCTCGATTCGATGGACACAAGTTCGGCGTCGGCTGCCAGGCTGGCCATGGTCCATGCCATAGGCCATGATTGCGCCCCGATCGAACGACACAGGAAAAGAGATCATGCTCGCGGACGATGCTAGCGATCTCGACCTGCGCGCGCGCGCGTTGGCAATCGTGGCGCGCGAGGCCGGCGGACTGGCTCGACGATATCTGGCGTCGCGCAATGCGCTCTCCGTGCGCCTGAAGGGCCCGCAGGATTGGCTGACCGAGGCCGATGGCGCCGTCGAGCGACTGGTGATCGATCGGCTCGGCGCCGCGTTTCCCGAGGACCGCTTCCTCGGCGAGGAACAGGGCGGTGAGGTTGTCGACAATTTGTGGGTTATCGACCCCATCGACGGCACGGCGAATTTTGCCCGCGGCATCGCCCCTTTCGCTATCTCGATTGCTTATTGCCGGGCAGGCCAGGTCGAACTGGGTGCCATCTACGATCCCTTGACCGACGAGCTGTTCGCCGCGCGGCGCGACGGCGGCGCCTACTGCAACGACGTACCGATCAAAGTTCGTACCGCCCCCCTGCCGGCAGAGGCAATGATCGACGCGGGCTATTCTCACCGGCATGCCTTTGCCGATTATCTCGCCATCGTCGAACGGCTGGTGACGGCAGGCTTCGCCTTTCGCCAAGCCGGATCGGCAGCGCTCGGCTTGGCTCAGGTCGCTGCCGGCCGCATCGATGGCTATTGCGAGTTGCATCTGTTCGCCTGGGACGTGCTGGCCGGACTTCTTTTGGTGCGCGAGGCCGGCGGCTGGGCGAGCGCGTTCCCCTTGTACAAGCCCGGCGATGGCCGTGCCGTCCTCGCCTGCACACCCGCCCTGGCTCCGACACTGCGCGCGTTGACCGACATCGGTTGACGGCGGGGCAGCGAAACATCTCGGGCGTGTTGTGGCCGATCGAGCCGATGGCGATGGCGATCGCCGTGGCGGCGGGGCGTAACTTTACCGACGGGCCGCGTTCAGTCGCGGCACCAGGCGCATGCGTGCTTGAGTCGTGGCGCCGGGGGCGAGCTCGATCATGCCCCTATCCCTGCGGCCGGCTGCCACGAGATTGAAGGCATCGGTCGCATTGCCGACCGGCTCCGCACAGAAAAAATCCTTGCCCGAGGGCACATAGATGACGAGAAAATCGAGTGGCGGGTCGGCTTCGATCGCAACCGCTACGCCGGTTTCCGGCCAAATGATGTCCGCATGGCGGCGCCATCCTGTGAACACATTGTCGAGTTCGACCCGATCGAGATCGACGCCCACGGTCGGATCAGCATCGAACGGAAGCGCAACCAGCTCGGCCGGCAACACCTCGCGGTCGATTGCCCACATGGCATCGACAGCCGTGTACAGCTTGGCACCGCGACCGCGTGGGAAATAGGGATGAAAGCCCAGGCCGACCGGCATGATTCGAGCGCCGTCATTGGTCACGGCGAGTTCGAGATGAAGCGCGCCATCGAGCAGGACAATGGTTTGGCGTGTCGTATAACCCCAGGGCCAGGCATCGGGCGCGTGTACATAGGTTTAGACCGCCGAGCTCCTATCCAGCTCGGTCACCGTCCAGGGATGGCAGCGACCGTGACCATGAAGAAAATGCGGATCTGTCGCCGGGTCCGCCGGGAGGGCGATGGCCTGCCCGCGGAATGGAAAGCGACCGCCGCGCACACGGTTCGAATAGGGCACGAGCGGAAAACCGGCGAGCTTGCCGGCATCGCTACCGCCAAGCGCGCCAGGCATCGCCGGTCGGAGCCAGTCGATCTGCCGTGCGCCGTGCCGCCAACGATAGCCAGCCAATGAGCCGCCGATCGATGGCGCGATGTCGACTTCGCTATCGCCGTCGCGTAGCGTCAGGATTTCCGCTTGCGTGCTCGTCAAATTCGCTCGATTCCCATCGGCAGTGTCGGTTGCACTTGCAATTACCGCGCAAACGAAAAGTCAGCATATCATTATGGCGACGTTCACGGGTTTGACCGCGCAGAACCCACTTCCATCGGGGCCGGAGATCCCAACCCATACAGCACAAATACGGCCGGAGAGCATCATGCAGGTCGAAACCGCCATCTATCCCAGCCTCAGGGGCAAAACCGTGTTCATCACCGGCGGCGGCTCCGGCATCGGCGCCAGTATCGTCGAGCATTTCTGCGCCCAGGGTGGGGCGGTGGCGTTTGTCGATGTGGCCACGGCGCCGGCGCGGGCGCTGGTCGGTAGCATCGGCGCTCTCGGCCATTCCGTGCCTTTGTTCATGGAGTGCGACCTGCGCAACATCGCCGACTTGCAGGCAGCGATCGCACGAGCCGGGCGCGAACTCGGCCCGATCCGCGTTCTGGTCAACAACGCAGCCCATGACGAACGTCACCATTTTTCTGAAGTGACGCCGGAGTATTGGGATGACCGCATCGCGGTCAATTTGCGCCACCAGTTCTTTGCCGCTCAGGCGGTTTATCCCCAGATGAAAGCGGCTGGCGGCGGATCGATCGTCAATTTCGGCTCGATTAGCTGGATGAATGGCGATGGCGGCTTTGCCGCCTACACCGCTAGCAAGGCGGCGGTCCACGGACTGACGCGCAGCCTGGCGCGCGATTTTGGGCCGGACAACATCCGCGCCAACACGGTTGTTCCAGGCTGGGTAATGACGGAGCGGCAGGTCAAGCTATGGTTAGACGAGGCTGGGGAGCGTCGAATATTCGAAAACCAATGCCTGAAGGAAAAACTCTACCCGCCCGACATCGCGCGCATGGTGTTGTTCCTGGGCGCCGACGATAGCCGGTTGTGCACGGCGCAAAATTTCATCGT
>SHVW01000027.1 GCA_009694085.1 Alphaproteobacteria bacterium | reverse complement strand
CGGTGCCATCGCCGCGTTCATGGCCGAACATGGCCTCGCGCGCGATCGGGTCGGGCTGGTCGGGCTGCACGGCCAGACGGTCTATCACCGGCCGGAAACGCGCTTTACGCGCCAGCTCGGTATCGGCCAGCGCGTGGCCGACCGGCTCGATATCGAAACGATCAATCGTTTCCGTCATGCCGACGTGGCCGCGGGCGGCGAGGGCGCGCCCTTCGCGCCGCTCTATCACCGGGCGCTCGCTGCCGGGCTGACCCAGCCGGTTATGGTGCTCAATCTGGGCGGTGTCGGCAACGTTACCTATATCGACGGCGATATGGTGATCGCCTTCGATACCGGACCGGCCTCGGCCCTGCTCGACGATTTCATGTTGCGCCGGCGGGGCCAGCCTTACGACGAGGGCGGCCGGCTCGCCGCGTCGGGCAAGGCGGATGCCGGCCTGGTCGCGGCGTTCCTGGACAATCCGTTTTTCCGGCGCAAGCCGCCGAAATCGCTCGACCGCAACGAATTCCACGGCCGCGCCGGCCTGGTCGATAAGCTGTCCGATGCCGACGGTGCCGCTACCCTCGCCGCCTTCACCGTCGAATCCGTTGCCGCCGCTCTCGATCACGTGCCCTCCCGGCCGAAACGCTGGCTGGTAACCGGCGGCGGGCGCGAGAACGCCACCTTCATGGGCCTGCTGGCCCGACGCCTGGGCGTGCCGGTCGAGCCGGTCGAAGCGGTCGGCTGGAACGGCGACCATATCGAGGCCCAATGTTTTGGTTATCTCGCCGTGCGCTCGCGGCGCGGCCTGCCGCTCAGCCTGCCGACGACGACCGGCGTGCCCCAGCCCATGACCGGCGGCGAGTTGTGGCGCCCCGTGCGAGCGGTGGCGTGAGCGCCCCCGTCCTTGCTGTCGAAGGCCTGTCGATCGCGGCGGGCGATACGCTGCTGGCCGAGGATGTTTCGTTCGCCATCGCACCCGGCGAAATGATGGGGTTGGTCGGCGAGTCCGGCTGCGGCAAGACGATCACGGCGCTTGCCGTCATGCGCCTGCTGCCCACGCCGCCCGTGCGTATCGCGGCCGGCCGCATTCTGTTCGACGGCACCGACCTTGCGGCGCTCGATGGCGAGGCGCTGCGCCGGGTGCGCGGCGACCGCATCGGCATGATCTTCCAGGAACCGATGACTTCGCTCAACCCTGTTTTCACCATCGGCGACCAGATCGCCGAGGTCCTGACCATCCATCGCGCGCTCGGCCGGGCGGCAGCGCGCGGGCGGGCGGCGGAGCTGCTGGATCTCGTCGGCATCCCGGCCGCGATCCGACAGCTCGACCGCTATCCCCATCAGCTCTCCGGCGGTCAGCGTCAGCGTGTGATGATTGCCATTGCGCTCGCCTGCGAGCCCCGGCTGCTGGTCGCGGACGAGCCGACGACGGCCCTCGACGTGACCGTGCAGGCCCAGATACTGGCGCTGATCGACCGGCTCCGACGCGATCTCGGCATGGCCTGTTTGCTGATTACCCACGACCTCGGCGTGGTGTCCGAGGTGTGCGACCGGGTTGCTGTTATGTATGCCGGCCGCATCGTCGAGCAGGCCGTGGTCGCCGATTTATTCCGCCACCCGCGCCATCGCTATACGCGCGCTCTGCTCGACACGATCCCGGCGAGCAATCCGCCGGGCGCGCGGCTGCCGGCGATCGCCGGCACGGTGCCGCCGCCGGGGCAACGCGGGGTGGGTTGTAATTTTGTCGCGCGTTGCGCCGCCCCGGTTGGGCGCTGCCGGTCGGACCGGCCTCTTCTGGGTGCAAGCGATCACCGCGCCGCCTGTTGGAATCCGGCGCCGTGACCGCGTTACTCGAAGTGCGCGATTTGGCCAAGCACTATGCCGGCAAATCCGGCACGACGATCCGCGCCCTCGACGGTGTCGGCTTCACGCTCGGGCGGGACGAGGTGCTAGGCGTGGTCGGCGAATCCGGTTGCGGAAAATCCACCCTGGGTCGCACCTTGCTGCGGCTGGTCGAGCCGACACAGGGAAGCGTGCTGTTCGAGGGCGAAGACATCACCAACCTGTCGCGCCGGGACATGAACCGGCGCCGGCGCGACATGCAGATCGTCTTTCAAGACCCCTTCGGCTCGCTCAACCCGCGCCACAAAATCGGCACCATCGTGGGCGAGCCCTTGGTTATCCATGGCGAGGCGGATGTGGCGGCGCGCGTGGCGGAGATGCTCGACATCGTCGGCCTACCACCCGACGCGGCCGGCCGCTTTCCCCACGAATTCTCCGGCGGTCAGCGCCAGCGCATCGCGATCGCCCGGGCGCTGGCGCTGCGGCCCAAGCTGCTGGTGGCGGATGAGCCGGTCTCGGCGCTCGACGTGTCGATCCAGTCCCAGATCATCAATCTGATCGCCGATCTGCGCCGGCGCTTCGGCCTGTCCATGATCTTCATCAGCCATGACCTCTCCGTCATCCGCCACGTCAGCGACCGCATCGCGGTGATGTATTTCGGCCGCATCGTGGAGATCGGCAGCGCCGCCGACATTTTCGACCGCCCTGTTCACCCCTATACCCGCGCCTTGCTTTCGGCCATCCCGCGCCCGGGCCTGGGGCCGAAACCGCAGCGCATCCTGCTTGAAGGCGAGCTGCCCGATCCGGCGCACCCGCCGCCGGGCTGCGCCTTCCAGGGCCGCTGCCGCCAGGCCATGGCACGCTGCGCGACGGAGGCGCCTGGCTTGCAGATCAGGCGCGCCGAGGGCGATTTGCGCGACACCGCCTGCCATTTGTTCGAGGCGGCATGAACGTCCAGCGCATGGCCGATCGTGCCTTCGCGCCGGTGGTCGAGGCGGTCGATGCGCGCCGCATTCCGGGTGCGGTTCTCGGCATCGTCACGGCCACGGGCGAACGGGCGGTCCTATGGCACGGCGCGGCGCAGATCGTGCCGGATCACGCGGCCATGACGCGCGCGACCTGGTTCGATCTGGCGTCGCTCACCAAAGTGATCTTCACCACCACGGCGATTCTGCGCCTGGTCGAACAGGGGCGGATCGCGCTCGACGACAAGCTTGTTCAGGCCATCCCCGATCTGCGCCAATACGATCCGGCCGCGCCCGAGCGCCAACTGACCTTCCGTCAATGCCTGGCGCACCAGACCCATCTGCCCGCGGTGGAGCCGCTTTATTCTTATGGGCAAGACCCGGAGACGCTGCGCGCCTTCGTGCTGCAACGGGTGTGGAAACCGGGGCCGCCGGTCTATTCCGACATCAATTTCATCCTGCTCGGCATCGCCATCGAGCGCCTGACCGACCGCGCGCTGAGGGATCAACCGCTCGCCCCCGGTTTCAGCTTCACGCCCGATCCGACCCTGTGCGCCGCAACGGAGCGCTGTAGCTGGCGCGGCCGGGTGCTGCGCGGCACGGGGCACGACGAGAACGCTCACGCGCTTGGCGGCGCGGCCGGCCATGCCGGGCTGTTCGGCACGGTCGATGCGGTGCTCGATTTCGCCCATGGCTTACTGGCTGGCACGGGTCTGTCGCCTGCCAGTATCGCCGCGCTACGTGCGCCTCACGGAGCCACCCGCACGCTCGGCTGGGAGCGGCGTCACGACGGCTGGGCCGGCGGCGGCGCCTGCTCGCCCGACACTATCGGCCACACCGGTTTCACCGGCACCGGGCTGTGGATCGACTGGGCGCGCGGTCTCGCCTGGACCCTGCTGACCAACCGCGTCCACCCCTCACGCCATGTGGAGACGGGCATCCAGGCCTTGCGGCGCGAGGTGGGCGAGCTTGTGATCGCGGGGGCTGATTAGTGCATTGGCTCCAACAGATGATTCCTATCCCAAACAAGAGCCTCGTGGTGAGCTTGTCGAACCACGCGGCCCTCGCCGCTCGACGAGCGCTCACGAACTGCGGCGGAGAGGCGGCGACGTTCTCATGGTTCGACAAGCTCACCATGAGGCGGAAAATCGGGCGGGAACCGAATGTCGAAGTCACGGCTGGATGTCCTGGGTGGCTTGCTTGAGATAAGGCATTGCCTTATATTGCCGTCATGCGGATCGTCACGATCCCGGGCCATGCTAAGAACGAGAGGGAAGACCTGACCGATGCCGACAAGAAAGAAGCGCGTCGCCTCGTCGCGAACCTCCAAGCCCAAGCATAGCCGTCTAGGGCTACGTTTAATTGCTGCCGCAAAGGAAGCGCTGGCCCACGCGCGCGGCGAGATCGACTTGCCCAGCTACGAGATCGTGGTGCCCGAGAGCGTGGACGTGGCGTCGATCCGCCGCGCGCTCCGCTTAAGTCAGACCAAGTTTGCCGCGCGCTTCGGGCTCGACGTGACGGCGCTGCACGCCTGGGAGCAGGGCCGGCGCCGACCCGACCGCGCTGCGCGCGTGCTGTTGCAGGTCATCGCGCGCGAGCCCGAGGCCGTGCGGCGGGCATTGGCGGGATGATCGGTCCAAAACTCCCTACCGCCCCGCCTGCCGTCGCGCCACGCGCAACAGTACCAACCCCGCGCTGAACGGCATCGCCGCGACCAGCGCATAGGTCCAGCCATAGCTGCCGACGATGCTGACGATGAAGGCGAAGACCGAGGGACCCACGACGTAGCCGACGAAGGTGAAGAAGGTCGAGCCCGAGGTGGCGTCGCCCACTTGGGCCGAGGGCACGGCGTGGGCGACCTCGGACATATAGACGCCGTTCCAACTGGCGACGGCGAGGCCGGACAGCGCGGCGACCATCAGCATCAAGGGAAACGGCCAGCTCGGCGCGATGGCGGCGATCGCGAGCGTCATGACTGCCGATCCGAAGGCGAGCAGGACGAGGGCGCGGACGCCCGAGCCGAGCCGGTCGGCGACCCAGCCCATGGCGACCCGGCCGAACACGCCGACGATCTGGGTGGTGGCGAACAGCGTGCCCGCTACTGCCAGGCTGACGCCGATCTCGGCGGTCAGATATGTCACGAGGAAGGCGAACAGATTGCCCTGGGCGATGGCGAAGCAGGCGGCCGCATAGGTCAAGGGCCAGAGCGACGGGGCGAGCCGCATGGCGCGGAAGGGGGCGGCGAAGCTGAGGGGCGACAGGAAGGCCAATAGGTTGAGCGGTTCCGCGCGGTCGCGGATGACGTCGATCCCGGCGCGCAGGGGCTGCACGATCAGCGCCGTCGATGCCGCGAGCACGGCGGCGACCACCAGGGCGACCCGCCAGTCGAAGGCGATGGCCAGGGTCGGGATGAGCAGGCCGGCGATGGCACCGCCGAGCGGCACCGCCGATTGCTTGATGGAAAAGATCAGGGCGCGTGCGCCCGACGGTGCGTTGCGCGCCAGGATGTCGCTGCCGGCCGAGGGCGAGGGGCCGTAGCCGACGCCGATGAAGAGCGCGCCCACGATCATGGCGGGCAGGGTGCCGACGGTGATCAGCAGCGTGGCGGTCGCACCGATCAGCGCGCCGATCTGCAACAGCCGCACCGGCCCCAGTCGCTTGAGCATGGAGCTGCTCGCCATCAGGAACCACATGGTGCCGAGCGAGGTCATGGAGGCGACATAGCCGATCTGCTCGGCCGGCACGCCGGCGGCCTCGGTCAGCACGGGGCCGATGACCGGGATGGCCCGGGTCAGGAACGCGGACTCCGTCTGCATCAACAAGGTGACGGCGAGCGGCCAGACCCAGGTGTAGCGCGCGGCTGCGGTCATCCCCGGGGCGCCGCGATCAGGCGACCCATTGGTAACCGTCGATCTGGAAGGCCTGACCGGTGATGAAATTGGGTTCCGCCGTCGCCAGGAAAATGACGAGCTGGCCGATATCGGCGGGCGTACCGACGCGACCGAGGCAGATGCCCTTGATCAGCTCGGCCTCGCGCACGCGGATCACGGCGTTGCCGCCGAGTTCGGTCTTGATCAGGCCGGGGCAGATGGCATTGATCGCGATTGTGGGCCCTAATTCCTTGGCGATCGCCCGGGTCAGGCCGATGATGCCGGCCTTGGCGGCGGCATAGGCGAATTTGCTGACCGCGCTGGTGACGCCGCCATTGAGCGCGTTGAGCGACGACATGCTGGCGATCCGCCCGCCGCCCTGGGCCAGCATGATCGGCGCGATCGCTTGGATGTAGTTGAAGCAGCTTTTCAAATTGATGTGGATGGTGCGGTCGAACTCCTCCTCGCTGCATTCCAGAATGCCCTTGGGCATGGATTTACCGGCGTTGTTGAGCAGGAAATCGATGCGGCCCCATTCCGCCCTGACATTCGCGGCAATCTCGCGCGCCTTGTTATGGTCGGCCACGTCGGCCTCGAAGATCATGGCGCGCCGCCCCATGGCGCGCAGTTCGCCCGCCGTGCGCTCCATCTCGGGCCAGAGCAGATCGACCAGCACAATATCGAAGCCCTTGCTGGCCAAGGCATGGGCGCAACCGCGGCCGATGCCGCGCGCGCCGCCGGTGACGAGCGCGACCTTGCCGATTGAGTCTGTCATGGGGATGTCTCCGGGTGGGGTGGGACCGCGATTATTGGGGCGCTCTCCGCAAGCGTCAATCCGCCCCGCTCGCATGCTTGCCGCGTGCCTGCCGCATGACCTAGACTATAGTCCTGGCGATGTGCCCCAGGGGGCGCATCGCAATATGGGCCTTTTGGGGAGGGCGGAACGATGATCGGCAATACCATGCGAATGGCCGCGCTTGTCGCGGTGGCGACGCTCGGGCTCTCGGCGGCAGTTCATGCCCAGGGCAAGTTCGTGTTCGCCAACAACAGTGGCTACGACAACCTCGACCCCCATGCGGTGTTCGATGTCGGTCGCGCCGCCTCGCGCATCAATTTCTACGATGGGCTCTATCGCTGGGTCGACAACCCGCCCAAGCAGATTCCTTGGCTGGCGCTGAGCCACACGGTATCGCCGGATGGGCTGGTCTGGACCTTCAAGCTGCGCGAAGGCGTCAAGTTCCACGACGGCACGGAGATGACGTCGGAGGACGTGGTCTACACCATGGAGCGCATGCTGGCCATGAACCGCGGCCCCTCGCCGCTGTTCTCGCCGCTGATTCTCCCGGGCACGACCAAGGCGGTCGACAAATACACGGTGCAGTTCCACCTGAAGGAACCGTCGGCGGTCTTCCTGTCCACGGTGACGGAAATCCAGGTCGTCAATGCCAAGCTGGTCAAGAAGAACGAGAAGAACGGCGATTGGGGCCAGGAATGGCTATCGAAGAACGTCGCCAGCACGGGTTCCTACATGCTCCGGCGTTACGATCCGGCTGTCGGCTTCGTCGGCGCCCGCTTCAAGGATCATTTCGCCGGCTGGGGCCCGAAATATTTCGAGGAGATCGAGTTTCGCGCGGTGCTCGAAACCAACACCAGGGTGCTCGGTCTGATCAAGGGCGATTTCCACGGCACCGATGGCTATCTGCCCCAGGATCAGGTGGAGCGGCTGCGCAAGGAGCCGGGCGTGCAGATTCTCGAAGAGGAATCCATGCGCGTCTTCTACTTCGCGCTTCATAACAACCGGCCGCCGCTCAACAACGTGCATTTCCGCCGCGCGCTCAGCTACGCCTTCGACTATGACGGCTTCATCAACGACGTGCTCAAGGGCGCGGTCAGCCGCAATGCCGGCCCCGTACCGAACAACCTCTGGGGCACGCCCAAGGACCTCAAGGGCTACACCTTCGACCTGGAAAAGGCGAAGGCGGAACTCGCCCTGGTCAAGGAGCCGCTGCGCCCGATCGTGATCGGCGCGCTCGCCGGTTTCAGCGAGAGCGAGCAATCCGCGGCCCTGTTGCAAAACGCGCTACGCAAGATCGGCGTCGAGGTCAAAATCGAATCCTCACCCTGGCCGGTGATCTCGAGCAACATGCAAAAAGAAGACAAGATGTACGACATGGTGCCGCTGTGGAAGAGCACCTACTACGCCGATCCTAACAATTGGGTGGGCGAGCTCTACGGCAAGCGCTACTGGGCGATTCGCAACAGCTCCTACTACTTCAACCCAGAGGTCGACAAACGCCTGGAAGCCGCGCTCAAGACGAGCGATCACGAGGAGCGGAAAAAGCTCTACGAGGAAGCGACCCGCATGGTGGTGGACGACGCCGCCGGCATCTTCGTCTACAACACCAAATGGTACGGCCCCTATTCCGCCAAGGTCGGCGGTATCCGCTTCAGCCCGGTTGGCAGCGGCCAGGAGATGCGTTGGGCTTATTTTAAGTAGCAGCGGTCCGGTTTCCGCCCCCGTCGCACCGGCGGGGGCGGATTATCCTCGTGTCGCCGATCTGAATGCGCCGCCTCGAACTCATCCTGTCCCGGCTTGCCTGGTTCATTCCGACCCTGGTCGGCCTGACCGTGATCATCTTCACGGTGTCTCACATTATCCCGACCGATCCCGTGCGCATCCTGGCCGGCGAAAATGCGACGGCCGAACAGATCGAGGCGTTGCGCGTCGAGCTCGGTTACGACAAACCCTTGCCGGTCCAGTTGCTTTCCTATTTTCGTGACGTGGCGACCGGCAATCTCGGCGTCAGCATCTATACCAAACGCTCGATCGCAGAGACCATGTGGCATCGCCTGCCTGCCACACTTGAGTTGACCTTCGCGGCGATTTTCCTGTCCGTGGTATTCGGCATTCCGCTGGGCGTGTTGTCCGCGCTGCGGCGCAACAGCTTGTTCGACCATTGTTTGCGCGTGGTGACCGTATCGGGTCTGGCGGTGGCGAGCTTCTGGCTTGCCATGGAACTGCAATTCCTGTTTTCGATGAAGCTGGCGATCGCGCCGCTCAACGGGCGGATCGCGGGCTTCGGCCCCGACGAAGTGACCGGCTTCATGATTGTCGATTCCCTGATCGCGGGCGATTTGCCGATGCTGGGCCTCGTGCTGTCCCATCTGGCGCTGCCGGCAGTCACGCTGGCACTGCCGGCGGCCGCCACCATCGTGCGCTTCACGCGGGCGGGCGTGCTCGACGTCATCAACAGCAGCTTCGTGCTCTATGCCCGTGCCATGGGTATTCCCTGGTCCCTGATCGTGTGGAAATACGTGCTGCGCAACGCGTTGATCTCAACCGTCACCCAGATCGGCCTGATCTTTGGCGTTCTGCTCTCGGGCGCGGTGGTGATCGAGACCGTATTCGATTGGCCGGGCCTGGGTGCTTACGCCGTCAACTCGATCCTGCAATCCGACTATAAGTCGATCATGGGTTTCACGCTGTGGACCGGCGCGATGTTCGTGATCGTCAACCTGCTCGTCGACATTCTGCACACCTTGATCGATCCCCGGAGCAACCGGTAATGGCCGTTTGGCGCCAGGTGCTGTGGAAATTGTTGCGCGACCGCGCGACATTCCTGGGCGCATCCATCATCCTGTCGCTGATCTTGGCGGCAATCCTGGCGCCCGTGCTGTCGCCATTCCCCGAGGACGTGTTCGAATTCCACACGGCGAACCGGCTGCGTCCGCCCGACGGCGTGAACTATTTCGGCACGGATCGCATGGGCAGCGATATTCTGAGCCGCCTGTTGTTCGGTGCCCGCATCACCATCACCATCGCGCTGATCGCGGTGGGCACGGCGGTAGCGGTCGGCGTACCCATCGGCCTGGTTGCCGGCTATTACGGCGCCTGGCCGGGCGATCTGTTGATGCGGGTGTCCGATATCTTCCTTGCTATTCCCCAGGTCGTGCTCGCCATTGCGATCGCTCAGACGCTGGGACCTTCGATCGAGAACGTGATCCTGGCCTTGAGCGCGACCTATTGGCCATTCTGGGCGCGGTTGGTCTATGCCGAGACGCGCTCGGTCAAGAACGAGATTTTCATCGAATCCGCCATCGCGCTTGGTGCCTCGCCGGCGCGGGTCATGATCCTTCACATCTTGCCCAATATCTCATCCGCCATCATCGTGCGCACCTCGATCGGCATGGGGGCGACGATTCTGACCGCGGCTGCGCTCGGCTTCCTCGGATTGGGCGCGCCGCCGCCAGCGCCGGAATGGGGCCGCATGATCGCGGAGTCGCGCGATTTCCTGCCCGAGGCCTGGTGGTACGCAACCGCGCCCGGTCTCGCCATCTTCCTCGTCGTCATGGGCTTCAACCTGTTGGGTGACGGCTTGCGCGACATCCTTGACCCGCGCATCCGGCGGGCCGGGGGTCGGAATGACTGAGTTGCTGGCTGTGCGCGATTTGACCTTGGGTTTCCGCACCGATGCGGGCTTGGCGCGCGTGCTCGATGGGGTCAATTTGACGATCGATGCCGGTCAGGTCATGGGACTGGTCGGCGAAAGCGGTTGCGGCAAGACCACGCTGGCGCGCGCCGTACTCGGCGTGCTGCCGCGCAACGCCGCCGAAATCGCGGGCGGCGAGATCGTTTTTAAGGGCCGGGACCTACTCAAATTTTCCCCAGGCGCACTCGCCCGCGACATCTGCGGCCGCGCCATCACCTTCATTCCCCAGGACCCCTATGGCTCGTTCAACCCGGTCTTTACGATCGGGACCCAGATCATGGAAATCATGAAGTGGAAGTCGCCGCGCCGGGTGACCGGTCATTGGAGCGAGCATGCGCCGCTGCTCGGCCCCTATCCAGCCGAGCGCCGCCGTGCCGACATGGAGACCGTGGTGGCGCTGCTGGACGCCGTGCAACTGCCTCAGCCCGCCCAAATCCTGCGCAAATACCCACACGAGCTTTCCGGCGGTCAGCGTCAGCGGTTGATGATTGCCATGGCGCTGTTGCCCGAGCCCGATCTGGTCATCGCCGACGAGCCGACGACGGCGCTCGATGTGACGATCCAGGCCCAGATTCTCGGCCTGATCCGCCGGCTCGCCAATGAGCGCAACGTGGCCGTGCTGTTCACCACCCACGATCTCGGCACGGCCTACGAAATCTGCGATGCCGTCACCGTGATGTATGCGGGACAAGAGGTCGAGTCCGCACCAACCGATCGCTTCTTCGCGGCGCCGGCCCATCCTTACACGGGCAAGCTGCTGGCCAGCCTGCCGCGTCATGACGGCGAGGTCGCGGGTATTCCAGGCGAAGTGCCGAATCTGGTGCGCCCGCCCGGGGGGTGCCGGTTCCATCCCCGTTGCGAGCGCGCGAGCGAGGCCTGCCGCAGCGGGAAACCCCCGGCGGAGATGCTCGATCCCGGCCACAGCGTGCGCTGCTTCCATCCCGTGCGGCCCGCGGCATGAGCCCGATCCTGGATATCCGCGGTCTCAGTCGCCATTTCCCGATTCACGGGCCGTTCGGCCGGCAGGTCGGCGCCGTGCGCGCGCTCGACGATGTGTCGCTTCAGGTCATGCCCGGCGAAATCTTGGGACTGGTGGGCGAAAGCGGTTGCGGCAAATCGACCCTGGGCAAGACGGTTATGGGCATCCATCGGCCGGATGGCGGCGAAATCCGGTTCGACGGCGTCGATATCGCCGCGCTGGAGCCGCGCGCCCAGCGCGCCGTGCGCAAGCACCTCCAGTATTCTTACCAAGATCCCGGTGCTTCGCTCGATCCGCGCTGGAAGATCGGACGGTCCCTGCACGAGCCATTGATCATCCACACCACGCTGTCGACCGAGGAGCGCACCCGCCGGGTTGCCGATATCCTGCGCGCGGTGGGTTTGCCGGAAGGCCATCTCGATCTTTATCCCCATGAAATCAGCGGCGGGCAGCAGCGTCGGGTCGGCCTAGCGCGCATTCTGACGCTCCATCCCAAGCTGGTGATCCTGGACGAGCCGACCTCGGGTCTAGACGTCTCGGTCCAGGCCACCGTGCTCACCCTGTTTCGTGAGCTGCGCCAGGCCTTCAACCTGACCTATATGTTCATCAGTCACGATCTCGCGGTCGTGCGCATGATGTGCGACCGGGTGGCGGTGATGTATCTCGGCCGCATTGTCGAGATCGGCCCAACCGACCAGATCTTCGAGACGCCACGCCATCCCTATACGCGCTCCCTGCTGGCGGCTATCCCGCGCATCGGCGGCAAGCGGATCACGGTGGATTTCTGGCTCAAGGGCGAGCCGCCCGATCCGGGAAATTTGCCATCGGGTTGTCGCTTCCGCACCCGCTGCCCTCGCGCCGAGGCGGTATGCGCACAGGAGGAGCCGGCACTTGTCGCCATTGGCCTACAGCATGCGGCCTGCCATTTCGCGTCGGAAAAGCCGGCCTGATCGCCGAGACTTAGTTCACTGTGCGCGGCATGTTGCCGGAGAGGTGGCCGACGATCGCGCGCACCTGGTCCATGTGCGGATTGAGCAAGAGCGCGGCATCGAAGGCGGCGATCGCCTTCTGGGTATCGCCGTTGCGTAGGCAGAGCTGGGCGAAGCCGCAGATGGCGCCGAAATGGCGCGGCTCCAGTTCCAGCGTGCGCCGAATATCGGCGATGCTGTCGGCATCGCGACCCATGAGGTAGTAGAGCGTCGCCCGCTTGTTCCACGCTTCCGGCCAGGCTGGATAGGCTTCGACCATATCGGTCAGCAGGCGGTCTGCGGTATCCGATTTCTTGGCGCCGATCATGGCGATCGCGCGCTCCATGGACGCCGCCGCCGTGGGATCCTCGTGGCTGGTCCATAGCGCCCAGATTGCGTCTTCGATCTCCGCCACCGGCCGTGCTGGTTTGGGCATGGCCAGTTCGCGGAAGAACTGATCCAGCCGGGCCGGCAGGCTCGGTGCGGGCTTCAAGCGGTCGAGCCGCAGGATCAGTTTGAATGTGTCGGTCAGCATGGCTTCGAGCGACACCATGCCAAGGTCCGGTTGCTCAAGCTAGCGCAGTGCTGCGTTGAGCTTGTCCAGCGCCTTCGGGCCGGGGCACAGCTCCTGCTCGCCCAGTTCGTTGAGCGGGCGTTCGATCGTGTTCATGTAGACGTGCAAATCGTCCGGCTCGGGATCGACATAGAGAAGACCGGTGACGATCTCCCCCGCCTCTTGCCGGCGCTGCAGATAGGTCATGGCGGATACCCGGTCGTGCGGGTCGTAATCGGCGGTCAGCTTGCGCAGGCGCAGGACCGAGCCGTCATGCTGGGTCACCATTTCGACCGTGCCGGGCGCGTAGTCGGCCGTGATCTCAGAACGACCGACCATGACGTCGAGGCGATTGACCGCCTCGTTGTGCTCGCGCACGTAGTCGAAGCTCTTGGTCGAGCCGGGATGATTGTTGAAGGCGACGCAGGGGCTGATGCAGTCGATGAAGGCGGACCCTTTGTGTTCTAGCGCTGCTTGAATCAAGGGCACGAGCTGGGTCTTGTCGCCGGAGAAGCTGCGGGCGATGAAGGTCGCGCCGAGCTGGAGCGCCATGCTAACCAGATCGATCGGCGCGTCCATGTTGATCACGCCGCGCTTGCTCTTGGAGCCCTTATCCGAGGTAGCCGAGAACTGACCCTTGGTCAGGCCGTAAACGCCGTTGTTCTCGACGATATAGACCATGTTGACGCCGCGCCGCATGGCGTGGGCGAACTGGCCGAGCCCGATCGACGCGCTGTCGCCATCGCCGGACACGCCGAGATAGATTAAGTCGCGATTGGCTAGGTTCGCACCGGTCAACACCGAGGGCATGCGGCCGTGCACGCTGTTGAAGCCATGACTGTTGCCGAGGAAATAGGTCGGCGTCTTGGACGAACAACCGATGCCGGAGAGTTTGGCGATCCGGTGCGGCGGCAGATCGAGATCGAAACAGGCCTGAATGATGGCGGCCGAAATGGAATCGTGGCCGCAGCCGGCACATAGGGTGGAGACCGCGCCCTCGTAATCGCGCCGCGTGAAACCCAGCGTATTCTTGGGCAGATCGGGATGGCGAAACCGGGGCTTGGCGATATAGGTCATGGCACGGCCTTCCTGAGCGGCGTGACGTTGGACAAGGCGAGCTTTTCTGAGATTTCCTGTACGATGAAGCGCGCGGTGATGGGCGAGCCCTCGTAGTGCAGCACGGGAATTAGCTTGGCCGGATCGATCGAGCCTTCGTTGACGAGGAGCGCTCGGAGTTGGCCGTCGCGGTTCTGCTCGATCACGAAAACCCGGTCGTGCTGGGCGACGAAGTCGATAATGTCGTCGTGGAATGGGAAGGCACGGACGCGCATGGTATCGACATGCGTGCCCTGGGCGTCCAGCAGATCGAGCGCCTCGGTCATGGCGGGGCCGGTCGAGCCGTAGAAGATGGCGCCGGTGCGGGTGGGCTGCTTGGCCAAACGCGAGATCGGCCGCGGCACAAACCGCTTCGCCGTCTCGAATTTGCGCAACAGGCGCTCCATGTTGTTCTGGTAGATCGCCCCTTCCTCTGTGTAGCGGGCGAAGGTATCGCGGCTAGTGCCACGGGTGAAGAAGGCGCCGCGGCTGGGATGGGTGCCCGGGTACGTACGGTAGGTAATGCCATCGCCATCGACATCAACATAGCGGCCGAACTCGCGGCCGGCGTCGAGATCGGCCGCAGTCATGACCTTGCCGCGGTCGTAGCGGCGGTTAGCGTCCCAGACAAGCGGTGCGCAGAGCCGCTCGTTCATGCCGATGTCGAGGTCGAGGAGCACGAAGATCGGCGTTTGCAGGCGGTCCGCCAGGTCGAAGGCGTCGGCCCCCATGGTGAAGCACTCGTGGGGATCTTCGGGGAACAGCAGCACGTGCTTGGTATCGCCATGGCTGGCATAGGCGCAAGCGAGCACGTCGGATTGTTGAGTGCGTGTCGGCATGCCCGTGGATGGGCCACCGCGTTGAACGTCGAAGATGACCGCGGGGATTTCGGCGAAATAGGCGAGGCCGATGAATTCTTGCATCAACGAGATGCCGGGCCCCGAGGTCGCCGTGAAGGCGCGTGCGCCGTTCCAAGCGGCGCCGATCACCATGCCGATCGAGGCCAGCTCGTCCTCGGCCTGAATGACGGCAAAGCGGTTCTTGCCGCTGGCGGCATCGACCCGATGACGGCGGCAATGGCTCTGGAATGCCTCTGCCATGGAAGAGGAGGGCGTGATCGGGTACCAAGCGGCGACCGTTGCACCGCCATAGACGCAACCCAACGCGGCCGCGCTGTTCCCCTCCAGGAAGATGCGGTCGCCGACGGCGGTCGACTTCTTGAGGCGCAGACCGATGGGGCAAGTCAGGTGTTTCAGCACATAGTCGCGCCCCATGTGGAGTGCTTGGATATTGGGTTGGATCAGCTTGTCCTTGCCCTTGAACTGCTCGCCGATCAGCCCTTCGACCACGGCGATCTCGATGTCGATGAGTGCCGCGAGCGCGCCGACATAGATGATATTCTTGAACAGCTGGCGCTGGCGCAGATCGGTGTAGGCGGCGTTGCACAACTCGGTCAGCGGCACGCCGATCACGTTGATGTCGTCGCGGAAACGCGACAGAGGCATGGGTTTGGTCGAATCGTAGAACAGATAGCCGCCGGGCTCGATGCTCTGGACGTCCTTGTCCCAAGTCTGTGGGTTCATGGCGACCACCAGGTCGACGCCGCCGCGCGCCCCCAGATATCCAGCTTCCGAAATACGGACTTCGTACCAGGTGGGCAGGCCCTGGATATTGGACGGGAAAATGTTGCGCGGCGTGGCCGGCACACCCATGCGCAGCACGGACTTGGCAAACAACTGGTTGGCGCTGGCCGAGCCGGAACCGTTGACGTTGGCGAACTTGACGACGAAATCGTTTATGCGTTCGAGCTGCTTCGGCATTCGTGCCCCGCGTGAGCCATTTGAATGAGCGATTTCTGCATGTCCCATGCGCCGGTCGGACAGCGCTCGGCGCATAGGCCGCAATGCAGGCACATATCCTCGTCCTTGATCAGAACGCGGGTGGTCTTAAGTGCGTCGGAAACGTAGAGGTCCTGGGTCAGGTTCTTGGACGGCGCGCTGAGCCGGGTGCGCAGATCCTGCTCCGTGCCGTTGTTCGCGAACGTGATGCAATCGACGGGGCAGATATCGGTGCAGGCATCGCACTCGATGCATAAGGAGTGCGTAAACACGGTCTGCGCGTCGCAGTTCAGGCAACGCTGAGACTCGGCGAAGGCTTGCTTCTCGTCGAAACCGAGTTCGACTTCCAGGCGCACATCCTTAAGCGCCACCGCCTTGTCGCGCAGCGGCACCTTGAAGCGGAGATCGTTGGAAATGTCGTTGTCGTAGCTCCACTCGTGGATGCCCATCTTCTGGCTGATCATTTTGAAGCCGGGCGGCGGGCGCTGGCTGACATCCTCGTGCTGGCAATGCTTGTCGATCGAGATGGCGGCATCGCGGCCGTGGGCGACCGCCCAGATGATGTTCTTCGGTCCGAACGCCGCATCGCCGCCGAAGAAGACATGGGGTAGCGAGGATTGCATGGTGGCGGCATCGACTTTGGGCATGCCCCATTTGTCGAATTCAATGCCGGCATCGCGCTCGATCCAGGGAAATGCGTTTTCCTGACCGACCGCGACCAGCACGTCGTCGCATGCCATGTGAACATCGGGCTCGCCGGTTGGCATCAGGCTGCGCCGGCCTTTGGCGTCGAATTCCGGCTTGACCTTCTCGAACATCACGCCGGTCAAACGGCCGGCCTCGTGAGTGAAGCTCTTGGGTACGAGGAAGTTGTGGATCGGGATGTCTTCATGCATGGCATCTTCCTTCTCCCAGGGAGACGCCTTCATTTCCTCGAAGCCGCTGCGCACGACGACGTGCACTTCCTCGCCGCCCAGCCGGCGCGAGGTACGGCAGCAATCCATCGCCGTGTTGCCGCCGCCGAGCACGATGACGCGCCGGCCGATCTTGGTGATGTGTCCGAACGAGACGCTGGACAGCCAGTCGATGCCAACATGGACGTTGGCGGCAGTTTCCTTGCGGCCGGGAATATCCAAATCGCGTCCGCGCGGCGCGCCGGAACCAACGAAAATGGCATCGAAGCCTTGGCCCAATAGCCACTTCATGCTGTCGATGCGCTGGCCGAACCGGGTTTCCAGACCGAGGTCGAGAATATAACCGACCTCCTCGTCGATCACCGGCTCGGGCAAGCGGAACTTCGGAATCTGCGTGCGCATCATGCCGCCGCCCTGGGGGTCGCCGTCGAAGCAGACGACGTCATAGCCCAGGGGCAACAGGTCGCGCGCGACTGTCAGCGAAGCTGGGCCCGCACCGACAAGGGCCACGCGCTTGCCGTTCTTCTTGGTGACGGGACGCGGCAGGCGCGCGCGAATATCGCCCTTATGGTCGGCCGCGACGCGCTTCAGCCGGCAGATGGCGACCGGTTCGTCTTCGACGCGGCCGCGCCGGCAGGCGGGTTCGCAAGGACGGTCGCAGGTGCGCCCGAGAATGCCGGGGAACACGTTCGACTCCCAATTGACCATATAGGCATCGGCATAGCGCCGCGCCGCGATCAATCGGATGTACTCGGGAACGGGCGTATGGGCGGGACAGGCCCACTGGCAATCCACGACCTTATGGAAGTAGGCCGGGTTTTTGATATCGGTCGGCTGTAACAACGCGTGCTCTCCATCAGGGCGCGAGGCGCGCCCGCTCGGTGCGCTTGCATATAGGGTAATGCCGATCTTTTCCTAGCCTAAAGCCAGTTTGGGGGCAGGAGTCTGCCAGAGCACCGGCTCAATCGCAAAACCTAAGAAAATTGAGGGTATTGCGGTGCAAAATGGCGGAAAACGGGGATTGCGGGTTTTCAAGGTTTTCAAGGCAAGATCGCCCGCCGTCATCGTGCTTGTACGGAATGTCATTTACCCGACAGCCCTCTTAGCCCCGATCCGCTAGAAGGTATCTGCTTGGGGCTCATGCGCACGCAGCTGGCCGCATGCGGACATCAGCGGGGCCGGCCATGGGCGTAATTTTAGGAACGGGCGACTATACCTATCGCGTATGCGAGACTTGGGCGAAGCTGCCCCCCGAGATGGTGCTCGGCGATGTCGCGGCCGTGGGCGTCGACAGCAAGGATCGGGTTTATGTGTTTAATCGCTCAGCGCGTCCGATGCTGGTTTTTGACCGAGACGGCAATTTTCTGAAGTCTTGGGGCGAGGGCATCTTCAAGCACCCCCACGGCGTCAGCATGGGTCCCGACGATACCATTTACTGCACCGACGATCACGATCATACGGTCCGCAAATGCACGCTCGACGGCAAGGTACTGATCGAGATCGGCATCCCCAACAAGCCGCAGCCCTTCATGAGCGGCCGCCCTTTCAATCGCTGCACCCATACGGCCCTGTCGCCCATCGGCGACATCTATATCACTGACGGCTATAGCAACGCCTGCGTGCACAAATACTCGGGCAACGGCAAACACCTGATGTCCTGGGGCAAATCCGGGCGAGGCCCCGGCGAGTTCAATCTGCCGCACAACGTCACCTGTGACGCCGATGGATATGTTTACGTCGCCGACCGGGTAAAATCACCGCATTCAGGTGTTCGATGGCAACGGCAAATATCAGGCCGAGTGGACCAACATCCATCGGCCCAACGGCTTGTTCATGCCGCCGGGCAAATGTCCGATCTGCTACGTCGGCGAGATCGGACCCTATTTCAATTTCAGCCGCGGCGCGCCCAATCTGGGACCGCGGGTCTCCGTACTCGACAACAAGGGTAACGTACTGGCACGGCTTGGGATAGATCCGACGGCCGGCAACGAACCGGGCAAGTTCCTCGCCCCGCATTCGTTCGCGGTCGATCGGCACGGCGACCTCTATGTGGGCGAAGTCGCCGTTACCGGCTGGCCGTCATTGTTTCCGGGGACTCCCCAGCCGAAAGTGCTGCGCAGTATCCAGAAATTCATACGAGTGCCCGCGGGTACGACGTCCTGAGCGCCGACCGATTGTTACGGCATTAGCCGCCCGCCATTGACGTCGATCACCTGACCGGTGACGTAGCCGCTCATCGCCGGCGACGCTAGAAACAGGCATGCGCCGATACAGTCTTCCGCCGTGCCAAGACGGCGTAGGGGAATCGTCATGCGAACCGATTCCAGTCGTTCCTTCGGCGTATTCTCGTGGAACCGCGTCAGGATCAAGCCCGGCGCAACGGCGTTGGCGCGGATGCCGTCGGTTGCGAACTCGGTTGCCATACCGCGGGTGAGGGAATGAACCGCCGCTTTCGTGGCGGCACACAGGGCCGAGCCGGGCGCGCCATCGTGCTGCCCGCCCCCAAACATCCGGGATTGCGGCGCTTGCGTCGCGCGCGGCGAGCGCCGATCATGATGCGCTCAGGCGCTCACCCGTAGAATCGAGAACCTACATGACAAACGCTGTCCCGACCGACCGGCCGACCACCGCGACCCATTGGGGGACTTACCGAACCGAAGTGCGCGACGGCCGCTTGGTTGCGCTGCACCCGTTCGAGAATGATTCGGACCCATCGCTGATCGGCGCGTCGGTGGCCGACGCCGTTCACGATCCCTGCCGGATTAGCCAGCCTATGGTGCGGGCCTCCTTCCTGGATAAAGGACCGGCGGCCGGCGGCGAAGGCCGGGGCCGGGAGCCCTTCGTGCCCGTCTCCTGGGAGCGGGCGACGGCGCTGGTGGCGGACCAGATCGATCGCATCCGCCGCGCTTATGGCAACCGCGCCATCTTCGGCGGCTCCTACGGTTGGTCGAGCGCCGGTCGCTTCCACCACGCCCAAAGCCAGGTTCATCGCTTCCTCAACGCCTGCGGCGGCTATGTCCGCCATGTCGACAGCTACAGCCTCGGCGCCGGCCAGGTGGTCATGCCCCATGTCGTTGGCGATCACAGCGGCCTGATCAACCGGCATACGAGCTGGCCGGTGATTGCCGCGGAAGGCGAGTTGGTGGTCATGTTCGGCGGCATGCCGCTCAAGAACGGGCAGATCAATGCCGGCGGCGTCGGCAAGCATGCCGTGCGCGCCGGATTGGAAGCGTGCCGCAAGGCGGGCGTCAAATTCGTCAACATCAGCCCGGTGCGCGACGATGCCGCCGATTTCCTGCACGCGGAATGGCTGGCGCCGCGGCCGAGCACGGATGCTGCGCTCATGATCGGCCTCGCCCACACTCTAGTGGCAGAAGGGCTGTACGATCGCGAATTCCTCGCCCGTTATACCGTCGGCTTCGAGCACTTTCGGCCCTATCTGATGGGCGAGAGCGATGGCCGGCCCAAGGACGCCGACTGGGCCGCCGCCATTACCGGCTTGTCCGCCGAGACCATCCGCAAACTCGCGCGCCGCATGGCCAAACATCGCACCATGATCACGGGAAGCTGGTCGATCCAGCGGGTCGATCATGGCGAGCAGGCGTTCTGGATGGTGATCGTGCTCGCCGCCATGCTGGGGCAGATCGGCTTGCCCGGCGGCGGCTTCGGGCTCGGTTACAGCGCGGTCAATGCCAGCGGCAATCATGTCATCGATTTTCCCTGGCCGGCCCTGCCCCAGGGGACTAATGCGGTCGCCGAGTTCATTCCGGTCGCGCGCATCGCCGACATGCTGCTCAATCCGGGCCAACCCTTCGACTATAACGGCCAGCGCCTCGCCTATCCCGATATCCGCCTGGTCTATTGGGCCGGCGGCAATCCCTTCCATCATCATCAGGACCTCAATCGGTTCTTGAGCGCTTGGGCGAAGCCCGAGGTGATCGTCGCCCATGAGCCCTGGTGGAACCCGCTGGCGCGCCATGCCGACATCGTGCTGCCCGCGACGACGTCGATGGAGCGTAACGATATCGCCTGCGCCAATGGCGACGGTCACATGATCGCCATGAAACAGGCGATCCAGCCGGTCGGTCAGGCACGCAACGACTACGATGTTTTTGCCGACATCGCCGACCGACTAGGCGCGCGCGAGGTATTTACCGAGGGGCGCGGAGAGAGCGATTGGCTCCACCATTTCTACGCCATCGCCCGCCAGCGCGCCGCCGAACGCGGCATCGACATGCCCGATTTCGACACGTTCTGGCGCAGCGGCGTTTACGAACTGCCCTTGCCGACCAAGGCTCAGGTTCTGTTCGCCGAGTTCCGTGCCGATCCCGACGCCAACCGCATGAAAACGCCGTCGGGCAAGATCGAGATCTTCTCATCCACCATCGACGGTTTCGGCTATGACGATTGTCCCGGCCATCCCGTTTGGCTGGAACCGGCGGAGTGGCTGGGCGGCGACCGGGCAAAGCAGTTCCCGCTTCACCTGGTCTCGAACCAGCCGCGCACGCGATTGCATAGCCAGTACGATCTCGGTGCCTATAGCCGGGCCTCCAAGATCAAGGACCGCGAGCCTGCCTGCCTTAACCCGACCGACGCGGCCAAGCGCGGCATCGCCACGGGAGATGTGGTCCGCGTGTTCAACGATCGCGGTGCCTGCTTGGCCGGCGCCATCGTCACCGATGGGGTCGCGGCCGGCTGCATCCAACTCTCGACCGGTGCCTGGTACGACCCGGTCGCGGTGGGCGGCTTGGAGGCGCACGGCAATCCCAACGTGCTCACGATCGATAAGGGTTCGTCCAAGCTGGCGCAGGGCACGATCGCTCATAGCTGCCTCGTCGAGGTCGAGCGCTATAGCGGCGCGCTGCCCCCGGTGCGCGCCTTCGAGCCGCCGGCGATCCTGGCGGTCGAAGGCGGTCGAGGAGATTAGGAGCAGCTACCGCCAGACTCCATCGACCCGATCGAACGCCCCGGCGCGCAGATCGGCGACGCCGGCCGTCAGGACGTGTTTGGCAATTTTTTCCGAAGGCGTTTTCGGCAGTTTGTCGGTGAAGGAAAAATACCGCGGTACCTTGAAGCGCGCCAGATTGGCCTCGCAATGCGCCACCACGCGCTCAAGCGGCAAATCGGCCGGCGTCAACCCGGGCTGAAGAACCAGGATCGCCTTGATCTCTTGGCCGCGTTGAGCATCGGTCACAGGCAGTGCGGCGGCTTCCGCGATTTCAGGCAACAAGCGCAGTACCGCCTCGACCTCGCGTGCCGCGATGTTTTCGCCGGCCCGCCGGATCATGTCCTTGAGGCGTCCGACGATGTAGAAATAGCCGCGCTCGTCCTGGCGGAACAGGTCGCCGGTGCGAAACCAATCGCCATGGAACGCCTCGGCGGTCGCTTTGGCGTTGTTGTAATAGCCTTGCAAGATGCCGGGCCCGCGGACGAGCAATTCGCCGGTTTCGCCCGTGCCCAGGGTGCGGCCGGCATCGTCGGCGATGCGAAGCTCGCGAAACGGGGCCGCCATGCCGCAGGAGCCCGATCCGATCTTGTCGGTCGCCTCGATGGGCACGAACATGCCGGAGCCGATCTCGGTCATGCCGAAAGCCTCGCGGGCGCAGAAATCGAAGCGCTCCTCCAGCGCCATGTGAGCATCCTTCGACAGCCCATAGACGTTCACCCGGGTGATCGCGTTGTCGCGATCGGTCGGTGCCGGCGGTTGCTTGAAGACGACTTCGGGGAACAGGGTGAAATTGATGCGGTAATCCCGGAGCCAGCCGATGAAGCGCGATGCGCTTTGGCGCCGCGCGGCGTAAAGCGTTCCGCGCTGGTAGAAGGTCATCAGCAGCATCCATTGCGGGTCCATGTAGAAGAACGGGACCGCGGCCAGAATGCGCTCATAGCGGCGAAAATCCCGGCGCGCGTTGACCTTGCCGATGGTTAGCCAATAGCGCTGGGTCAGCATGCAGCCCTTGGGAAATCCCGTGGTGCCCGAGGTGAACTGGATGTTCATGAGATCGTCGAGCCCCGGCACCGGCGCGCCCGCGATGTCGTCGCGCGCGCCTTCGAACAGATCGGTCCAGCGCCGCTCGCCCGGGCGCGGCGTGCCCAGCACGACGATGCGATCCGCGCTCAGGCGCTCCGGTCGCTGGGGCAGGGCATCGAGGGCGGGCAGGCAGGCCTGGTCGATTACCATCCAATCGACCGCGCCGGTGTCGATCACGTAGTTCATCTCGCGGCCGGTATAACCGATATTCATGGGCACCATGACGGCGCCGATGCGGGCCAGCGCCAGCCAGGTTGTCGGCATGGCCGCCAAATTGGGCAGCATGACGCCGACATGGGTGCCATGCCGGATGCCGAGTGCGAGCATGCCGTTTGCGAGCCGGTTGACCCGCTTGCGCAGCTCGCTATAGCTCGCGCGCTCGCCGCTTTCGAAGAAATCCCAGGCGAGGCTATCTGGCGCGTCGGCCACCGCCTGATCGAGCAGCGCGCCCATATTGGCCGGCAGCGGTTCGGCTTCGATAATGCGCCGGCGCTCGGCGATGGGTGGGGCGGTGAATTTCAGAACGTCCTGGCGCGACATGGTGGCCCTCAACGGATCAATCGGGAGGTTGCGAGGCTTGGCGGGACAGAGTGGCTAGGTCAAACCGCAACGCTATGCCGCGCCGATCGGCTGCGCTAGTGTCGTCGCCCCGCCACAGCCTGCGGTGTTGCACATGTTCATAGAGTTCGGCAGCAAGCCGCCCATCCCGGAATTTGATAAATCAGGCCCCCATCTCGCCAACTACCGGCGCGTCTACAATACGAGCGAGGACGCGGTCGAGCGGCTCGGTGTCGGTCCGGAAGCGCTGGCCAAATATCTGGCCATGTACGACCGGCTCGGCGCGCGTCACGTCGTGGTCAAGGCGCGCGACCTGGAGACCACCTTCGGCTTTCGCATTGCTAACGAGGACGTCGCCGCGTTCTGCCACGCCCATGGCCCCCGCTTCCTCGGATTCGCCGGGGCCGACCCGCATAAGGGAATCGTCGCGATCCGGGAACTGGAATTTGCCGTGCGCGAACTTGGCCTGCGCGGGCTCAATCTGCAATGCTTCGAACACAAGCTCGCCATCAATGACAAGAAGATGTACCCACTCTACGCCAAGTGCATCGAGCTGGATATTCCGGTCAACATCCACGCCAGCATCAATTTCTCGACCGACACGTTGATGGAGTACGGCCATCCCCGCTTGCTCGACGAAGTCATGGTCCATTTTCCCGATCTGCGCGTGTGCGCCTCGCCGCCGGGCTGGCCTTGGGTTCAGGAGCTGATCGGCGTTGCCTGGCGCCATAAGAACGTCTCGATCGGTCTGGTGGCGGTCCGGCCGCGCGTGCTGGGGATCGCTAATTCCGGCTATGAGCCTTTATTGCAATACGGCAACACGATCTTGCAGGACCGTATCATTTTCGGTTCGGCCTATCCCATGCAGCCGGTCGAGCGGGCTCTGGCCGAGATCGATGCCTTGGCGCTCAAACCCGAGGTTCGGCGAAAATGGGTCCATGACAATGCGGCACGATTTCTTGGCTTGAACAATGCGCCGGGTAGTTCTTGACAGGCGCGCGCCGATGCGAGGACGATCACGTTAACTCCGGATGAATTACCGGCAGCTCAGGGGAGGCAGACATGACGATATCGAAGATGGCATGGCTTGGCGGCGTGGCTCTGGCTGCGGCCGTGGCGTGGGCCGTGCCCGTTGCGGCCCAGACAGCGAAGCCGGCGCAGATCGTGGTCAATGCGTCGGGCGGCGCCCAGGCGGCGGCGCTGCGCAAGTCGTTCTACGAGGAGTTCGAAAAACGCTTCGGCATTCGCGTCGTCGATTCCAGCCCGCCCGATATGGGTAAGCTGCGCGCCATGGTCACGACTGGCAATATCGAATGGGCCGTGACCGAGTTGAACGTGGAAGATGCCATGCTGGCCCAGGAACAGGGCCTGCTTGAGCCGATCGATCCGAAGATCGTCGATCGCTCGCGCTTCCCGGCGAATTTGCAGGGCCGCACCCATATTTTCACGCGCAGCGCCTATTCGACCGTGATGGGCTACAGGAACGACATCTTCCCCGCGGGCAAGCGTCCGACGACTTGGGCCGATTTCTGGAACGTGAAGGATTTTCCGGGACCCCGGGCGATGCAGAACTCGCCGATCGACAATCTTGAGTTCGCGTTGATCGCCGACGGCGTCGACAAGGACAAGCTCTATCCGCTGGATGTCGAACGCGCCTTCAAGAAACTCGATCAGATCAAGCCGCACGTCACGGTGTGGTGGACGACGGGCGCACAGTCGGCCCAGTTGCTGATCGACAAGGAAGTCGTGCTCGGCACGGCGTGGAACGGACGCTACTACGCGGCGATCCAGCAGGGCGCACCGATCAACATGGAGTGGAACCAGGCTGGCATTAAGGAAAGCGCCTTTGTCATTCCGAAGGGCGCCAAGGATGCCCATTGGGCCCAGCAGATGCTTTCGGTCATGACCGATCCGAAGCTGCAGGGCATCTATGCCAATATCGTGACCTATCCCGGCCTTAACCTGGATGCGACCCAGTACACGGATCCCAAGATTCAGCCCTTCCTGCCGACCCACAAGGACAATCTGTCCCGTCAGTGGTGGCAGGACGTGGATTGGTGGGTCAAGAACGGCAAGACGATGCAGGACCGTTGGAGCCGCTGGGTCATCGCGAAGTAGTCAGCAGCCGGCGCGCGCAGAGGCAAGCTAGGGGTGGTTGAGCCGGCAACCGGCAGCGCGGACCTAGAACTGTCCGGCCTCATCAGGCGCTTCGGTACGGTCACCGCGCTTGCCGGCGTCGACCTGGCTGTGCGCGCCGGCGAGTTGTTGACGATCCTGGGGCCAAGCGGATCGGGCAAGACAACCCTTCTCAAGGCGGTCGCCGGCTTCGAAATGCTCGATGCCGGCGATATCCGCCTGAAGGGGCGCGACATCACCCTGGCACCGCCCGCGCGGCGCAACATCGGCATGGTTTTTCAGAACTATGCCTTGTTTCCCCATATGGATGTGGCGGCGAATGTCGCCTTTCCCTTGGAAATGCGCGGCATGGCCAAGGCGGCGATCGCGGAGAAGGTCGCTTGGGCATTGCAGACCGTCGATCTCGCCGGCTATGGCGCCCGGCTGCCGCGTCAGCTCTCCGGCGGGCAGCAGCAGCGTGTCGCGCTGGCGCGGGCCGTCGTCTTCGATCCGGGCCTGCTGCTGCTGGACGAGCCGTTCGGCGCGCTCGACCGCAAGCTGCGCGAGCAGATGCAACTTGAGGTCAAACGCCTACAGCGCCGATTGGGTCTGACCACCCTGTTCGTGACCCATGACCAGGAAGAGGCGCTGATTCTGTCCGACCGTATCGCCGTTATGAAGAGCGGCCAGATCGAACAGCTCGGCACGCCCGAGGAGATTTATGCCCGGCCGGCCAACCGCTTCGTGGCCGATTTCATCGGCGAGTCCAATCTGTTCCGCTGCCGCGTGAGTGCCGTGGCAGACGGTATGGCGACGCTGACCGGCGAGGGCGGTCTAACCCTGCGAATCGTGGCGGGCACCCTGACGGCGATCGGCAGCGAGATCGGCGCGCTGCTGAGGCCCGAGCGGCCGCGCATTCTCGTGCCGGGCGAGACGGCGGGCAACATGGCCGAGGGCGAGGTGGTTGAGGCCGTCTATCTCGGCGAGTCCGTCAAATATGCGCTTCGCTTGGTCGGCGGCGGCAGTCTGCTCGTGCGCCTACCCTTCAAGGCTGGCCATGGCATGCTCTCGCCCGGACAGCGATTGCGCCTGGGTTGGGACCCCGCCGACATGCATGCCGTGCCGTGGTCATGAGCGCGGGTCTCCTCGGCCTGCGGCGCGACGGGCCGGCCATCGCCATGGGCACGGTACCGCTTCTCTTCTTGCTGCTTTTGTTTGTCTATCCCGTCGCGCGATTGCTGAGTTTCAGTGTCGAGGGCGGCAATTTCGCCCATTTCGAGAAGGCGCTGACCGACGGGCTCTATGTCCAGGTCTTCCTGGAGACCCTGCGCATCGCACTGATCGTCGCGGCGATCTGTCTGGTTCTGGGTTATCCGCTGGCCTACGGCTTGGCCATCGCCTCGCCGCTCTGGGCGACGATCGGTTTCGCGTTCCTACTGCTGCCGTTCTGGACCAGCGTGCTCGTGCGCACCTATGCGTGGATGATCCTGCTCGGGCGCAACGGCTTACTCAACCGCACCTTGCTCGACCTCGGCATTATCGATCAGCCGCTTGCCCTGCTGCACAACCGCACCGGCGTTATCATCGGCATGGTTCACGTGTTGCTGCCCTATATGGTGTTTCCTATCTATAGCGTGATGCGACGGGTCGACCGTCAATTGTTGAGTGCCGCGGAGGGGTTGGGCGCCTCGCCGACCCAGGCATTCCGGCGCGTCTTCGTGCCGTTGACGCTGCCCGGTGTCTTCGCCGGGGCAACGCTGGTTTTTGTCATCTCCCTCGGGTTCTTCATCACGCCGGCGCTGCTCGGCGGCGGCAGGGTCATGATGATTGGCGTCCAGATCGAGCGCTTGGTTCGTCAGTTCTTGGATTGGGGGCTGGCGGCAGCCGTCGCGATCATTTTGCTAGCGGCGGCGCTGGGCATTGCGGCCCTGCTCCGGCGCTTGCTCCGCGGCGATCTAACATGGTCGTGAGCGGGCGACCGGGCCGCCCCCTGGCGCCGGGGCGCAAGCTTCTGATCGCGTATTGCGTTCTCGTCATGGTCTTCTTGTTGCTACCGCTCGCCATTGTCTTTCCCATTTCGTTCAGCTCGGCCCAGTCGCTTCAGTTTCCACCGCCGGGTTATTCGCTGCGCTGGTACCGCACTTATGTGAACGACCCGGTTTGGATGGCGGCGACCTGGCGCAGCTTGATCATCGCACTCTGGACGACGGCGCTCGCCACCGTGCTGGGCACGCTGCTCGCCTTCAGCATCGTGCGCGGCAACTACCCGGGCAAGGCGATCGTCAATCAGATCGCCACCGCGCCGCTGATCGTGCCGACCATCATTTACTCGATCGCGGTTTATGGGTTGTTTGCCGGGTTCAAGATGATCGGTTTGTGGCAGGGCATCGTGCTCGGTCACACCGTGCACGCGCTGCCCTTCGTTGTCATGATCGTGGGCGCCGCGTTGCGCACCTTCGACGCCACGCAGGAACAGGCGGCCGAAGGGCTTGGCGCCAGCAAGCTACAAGCGATCCGGCGCGTGACCCTGCCGCAGATCAGGCCGGCCCTGATCTCCGCCGCCTTTCTCGCCTTCATCTCGTCGTTCGACGAATTGGTCATCGCCATGTTCCTCGGTGGCTCCAACGTCACCCTGCCGAAGAAGATGTTCGACAACATTACGATGGAGATCGAACCCACGGTTGCCGTGGTTTCCGTGTTGCAGATTGTGTTGGTTTCCCTAGTGCTGATGCTGGCCGCGCGGTTCGGAGCGGGTGCCCGGCCTGTTACCTAATGTGATCACAAATCTCGTTCCCGGCCAGATTGCGACATAAGGTGCGGCCAGTCACATCTATCGTCACACCCTAGTGTATTGTTAAACCACAATTATTTTTTATTTTCAAAATCGATCATCTCGAATCCAGGCCTGCCTTGCCCGACACCTGATCAATGACGCTATCAAGGTGAGAAAGAGCCGCCCGGCTCGCCACGCGCGGCCGGGCGGTTTCGTTTCAGCGTCATGAGTGCCGCCGCCATTTTTTGGAAGCGGCCGGGGGTGCGCGCCACCCTCTGGCAGGGCTTAGCCATCGTTGCGCTCGTTTCGGCTGCGCTCTATTTGCACGGCAACATTGCAGAAAATCTGCCGCGCATGAAAATCAAGCTCGGCTTCGACTTCTTGGCCGAGGTCGCGCGCTTCGAGATCGGCGAGAACCCGATCGGCTATCAGGCCGGCGACAGCGTGTTCAAGGCCTTTGCTGCCGGTCTCGCCAATACCATCAAGGTCGCGGTGCTCGGCATCGCGCTGACCGTCGTGCTCGGCACGGCGATCGCGCTCGCCCGGCTGTCGCCCAACCGGTTGCTGTCGCGGCTCGCCTGGCTTTATGTCGAAGTCATGCGCAACATCCCGCTGCTGCTCCAGCTTTTGTTCTGGCACACCTTCATCGTGCGCCAATTGCCCGCTCCGCGCGCGGCCTGGACGCCGCTACCCGGCTTCTTCCTCAGCAATCGCGGCCTCAGTTTTCCCACACTTGAGCATCAAACGGCGTTCGACTGGATGCTGGCGGCGGCCGTGCTCGGCTGCGTGCTCACCGCAATCCTCTGGCGCTGGGCACGCGCCCATCTCGATCGCACGGGCCAGGCCGTTCCCAGCCTCTCGCTGGGCCTACTGCTGATATCGGGCCTGGTTGGGCTGGCCTATGTGGTCCTGGGTGAGCCCGTATCGGCCGAGATTCCTGCGTTACGCGGATTCAATTTCATTGGCGGCGGTACGCTCAGTCCCGAATTCGTCGCCCTGTTGTTCGCGCTCGTGACTTACCAGGCCGGTTTCGCCGCGGAAACCATCCGCAGCGGTATTCTCGGCGTTGGCAAAGGGCAAGTCGAAACGGCACGCAGCCTGGGCCTCACACGCGGCCGGATCATGCGTTTGGTGGTTCTGCCCCAGGCATTGCGCATTGTCGTGCCGCCCCTGACCAGCCAGTTCCTCAGCCTGACCAAGAACAGCTCGCTCGCCGTCGCGGTCGGCTATCCCGAGCTGGTGCGCGTCTCCTCCGTGGTGACCAGCGAAACCGGCCGCGCGGTCGAATGCATTGCCATCATCCTGGTCATCTATCTGACCCTTAGCCTGCTGACTGCGGCGTTCATGAACTGGTTCAACCGCCGCATCGCTTTGAGGGGGCGTTAGGGCGATGACGACGGTCGCTCTCCCGCTCGATGGCGCGTCTGCGGGCCGGCGCCTCCTGCGTTGGCTTAAGGAGGGATTTTTCAGCACGCCGACAAGCGCGCTGATTACGATC
>SHVW01000026.1 GCA_009694085.1 Alphaproteobacteria bacterium | reverse complement strand
AGATGGTGCCCACGCTGAAGCGCGCCGGGCTCATCCGGCGACAACCAGGCGAGGCCCGCACCATCACCATCCTGGTTGATGCCGAGGACCTCCCAGCCCTACGATCCGCACACAACCAACCGGTCAAAACCTCCGTGCAGAGGTACTAGGCCTAGTCGAGTGCCAGCGGCAGCACCGGCAGCAGCTTGATCGGCCCGAGCGAGAGGAAACCGTCCTGTGCGGTCAACGGCACGCTCAGCACGGGCTCGCCGCCCGACGTCGCCGGCTTGGCCAACACGCCCAACACGAGTTGGGCCATTGTGCCCGCCTGCTTCTTTACGGCACCGGCTTCGACTAGACGCTGTACGGTCTCGTTGAAGCCGCGCAGCTCGACCGTGGCGGCTCCCAGCGGCCGCATGTCTTCGTCGATCGTCACGGTGCCGCTGCCCTTGAGGTTGAGCGGTCCCCAGCGCAATTTGGCATCGAGCAACTCAACCGTGCCGCTCTGGTCGCGCCATTGCGCCAGCGCCGCACGGTTGATCGCCTGGGGCAGCTTGCCCGCAATCGAAATACTGGTGGCGAGCAGCGGCATTTGGCGGCCGAGCGGCCCTTCCAACGAGGTGGGCAAGGTTACCTCGCGCAATGTAACCGCGACTTCGAGCGGCGGTAGCGGCTCGTCCGGGGCGTCTCTCCGAAGGCGCGGGCGGACCCAGAGTTCAGCGCGGCCGGCGGTTGCTTGGCCGAGGCGCTGGCCGAAATCGATCTCGAGTCGCGTACAGTCTAAGGTTGCTTCGATCACGCGCCCATCATGGCCGATCGTAGCCCAGCCGCCTGCCGGGTCGGCGCGCGCGACGATGGGCTGGGCAAAACTAGTGTGCGCAAATTCATGTCGGCCCGGCAGTTGGAACGTTACCACGCGTAGGTTCCACAGCCTCGTTTCGATCTGAAGCGCGGTGCCGCGCCAAGACCAGGCGCTATCTGGTGCCGCAATCTGCGGATCGGCGACCACCACGCGAATGTTGAAGGGAAAGCCGCCGACCAGGGGCTGGCCGTAGCTGACGACATAGCCTTCGGCGAGGCGTTGGGCGGCCCACTGGTCGAGACCGGCACGCAGGCGATCGGTGGCAACGAACCAATAGACAATCGTTGCCGCTGCCAGGGCCAGCAGCAGCGCGCCCACAGCGCTTAGCCATCGATGCAGCGTCATACCCGGCAGTTTACTCCATGGGTGTCGGTTGCTCCTGCGTCCGGAACCTTTGCGTTTATACGCCGGCCCGGCTATCCGGTCGAGAGGCAGCCGTTGCGTGTCTGCCGGCCGTTGCTATAGTTGCCGCCGCAACAAAGTACGTGAACTCGCTCATGCTGGAACTCGCCGACGGCGAAGACTGGATATTTGGCTACGGCTCGCTGATGTGGGATCCCGGCTTCGCCGCCGTTGAGGTCCGACCCGCCCTGTTGCGCGGGTACCACCGGCGTTTCTGCATCTATTCCCACCGGTACCGCGGTACGCCCGAGCAACCGGGCCTCGTGCTTGGGCTCGATCGCGGCGGCTCTTGTCGCGGTATCGCCTTTCGCCTGCCGCGACGGGGGCGGCGGGAGGTGCTGGAATATCTGTGGGAGCGCGAGATGAACAACCGGGTGTACGAGCCGCGCCCGGTCCCCCTCACCTTGCTCGACGGCAAGGCGCCTGCGCAGATCAAGGCGCGCGCCTTCGTGGTCAATCGCGATCACCGGCAATACACCGGCCGGATATCGATCGGGCGGACGGCGCGGTTGATCGTCCAGGGCGTTGGCGGTCGCGGGCGTTGCCGCGACTACCTCGCCAACACCGTGCGTCATCTGGAGGAACTCGGCATCGTCGAGGGGCCACTCCACGAGCTTTTGCGGCGGGTCGACCGGCTGGCCGGCGCCGCGGCGTAGCGCTAGAGCCAGCCCGGCCGAAATGGCCGGACCAGTGCGCGTTCGACATGGTCGAGTCGATCTTGACCGTAGAACGGATCGCCATCGACGACATAGGTGGGCGAGCCGAAAACGCCACGGCGGATCGCCTCGGCGTCGTTGGCGGCGAACTCGGCCTGAATCTCTGCCGTGAGCGCCATTGCTCGTAGCGGAGTCGGGTCGATCCCGGCTTCGCGCGCGATTGCGGCGAGCACGGACATATCGCCGATGTCGCGGTCGTCGCGCCAGAGTGCCGTGAGGATAGCTTGGCTTAGCGCATCGACGTCGGCGCCCAACCTTTGCGCCGCGATGACAAAGCCAGACGGCGGCGCTCGATCGCCGACATGATGGACGGGGTCGACGAGCACGGGAATATTGAGGGCCTCGCCCCAGCGCACGATTTCCCTGCCGAAGAAATAAGCGCGCCGTCCCGCCGGCCGATCGGCGAAGTGGCTGCCGCCCGTGCCGGCGAGCACCACGGCGAGATTGATCGGCTTGTGCACGACGCGCCGGTCGAACCGCTTTGCCAGCACCGTCAACCGCGCGGCGCCGAGGTAAGCAAAGACGGAACGGGTGGAGTAGAAGTATTCGATGATGGATTGCATGACGGGCGATGCTGGTCGGGCGATCGCTAGCCAGAGGTTTTGACGACACCGCCGCGTGGCGGTGCAGACCGATCCGGCGCCATGAAGTGACGAATCAGCGCCTCGGCCTCCGGCGCATCCCATTCGGCCGCGCCGACATAGGCGCCGACCGCGTGGCCCTGGCGGTCGAGCAGCAGGGTAGTCGGCAGGCCGCGGATGCCGAGCGCGCGTGCGAAACTGCCCTTGGCGTCGAGGTAGGCGGCGATATTGGCGGTGCCCAGCTTGTCCAGGAAGGGCGCCACTACGGAAATGCCGCCGCGGTCCTGGGAGATCGCGACCAGGGCGAAATCGGGGCTGGCCAGCCGCTTTGCCAGGCGGTCGAGCGCCGGCATTTCCTTGACGCAGGGGACGCACCAAGTTGCCCAGAAATTGACCAACACCACCTTGCCGGCGAAATCTTCCAGCGTCAGGGTGCGGCCCGAGGCATCCTCGAAACCCTGCGCGGGCGCTGGCCGGGGCGGATCGATCAGGCTAAAGTTGCGCATGGCGCCATTGAGCGGCGGCGCACTGCGCTCCGCCGCACCGGCGGAACACACGATCAACAGGGCGGCCAGGACGGTCGAAACAAAACGCATGAGCAAGACCACCAAGAAAAATTCACCCGGCCGCGCCGGGGCCAACCCGCTCTGGGGCGGGCGATTTGCCGCCGGTCACGCCGCCATCATGGAGAAGATCAACGCTTCGATCTCCTTCGATCGTCGATTCTACGCCCAGGACATAGCCGGCTCCAAGGCCCATTGTCGAATGCTGGTGGCCCGACGCATCATCGCGCGGGCAGATGGCGCTGCCATCCTCAAGGGCCTCGACCTCGTGTTGGCCGAGATCGAGGCCGATCGCTTTCCTTTCCGCGTCGAGCTAGAAGACATCCACATGAATGTGGAAGCCCGGCTCGCCGAACTGATCGGCACGCCGGCCGGGCGGCTCCATACCGCACGCTCGCGCAACGACCAGGTTGCGACCGATTTTCGCCTCTGGGTGCGCGACGCCATCGACGGCATCGACCGCCAGATGCGCGATCTGCAAGCCGCGCTCCTCGATCAGGCCGAGCGGCATGTCGGCACGATCATGCCCGGCTTCACCCATTTGCAGGTCGCCCAGCCCGTCACCTTCGGCCACCATATGATGGCCTATGTGGAAATGATCGGGCGCGACCGCGGCCGGCTTGCCGATTGCCGCGTCCGGCTAAACGAATCGCCGCTTGGCGCGGCTGCCTTGGCCGGCACATCTTTCTCCATCGACCGGGACATGACGGCGCAGGCCCTGAGTTTCGACCGTCCCATGGCGAATTCCCTCGATGCCGTGTCCGACCGCGACTACGCGCTGGAATTTCTGGCCGCGTTGGCGATCACGGCCGTGCATCTCTCGCGCCTGGCCGAAGAAATCGTGTTGTGGACCAGTGCCCAGTTCGCCTTTGTGCGGTTGAGCGACGCCTACACCACGGGCAGTTCGATCATGCCGCAAAAGCGCAACCCCGACGCGGCCGAGCTGGTGCGCGGCAAGACCGGCCGCGTCATCGGCGCGCTTAATGCGCTATTGATCATGATGAAGGGTCTGCCTCTGACCTTTAGCAAGGACATGCAAGAAGACAAGGAACCGACCTTCGACGCGGCCGACACGTTGGCGGTCTGCCTCGCGGCTATGGCCGGCATGGTGGCCGATATGAAGCCCAATGTCGCGGCCATGCATGCCGCCGCCGCCGTCGGTTTTGCCACTGCGACCGATCTGGCCGACTGGATCGTGCGCAGCCTCGGACTGCCGTTCCGTCGCGCGCACCACATCACGGGCAGCCTGGTCAAGCTGGCCGAGGACAAGGGCAAGAGGTTGTCCGATTTGTCGTTGGCGGAGATGCAATCGGTCGAGTCGCGCATCACGCGGGCGGTGTATGATGTGCTGACGGTCGAGCGCTCGGTCGCCAGCCGCGTCAGCTATGGCGGCACCGCGCCCGCCAATGTGCGCCGCCAGGTCAAGGCGGCGCGGAAGAGGTATCTCGGATGAGGTCGCCCTTGCTTCGCATGACAACGCACTTGTTGGCAGCGCTTGCACTGTTACTCGCCGCGTTTGCGCCGCTTGCTGCCTGCGGCAAGCGGCCCGGCGAGCTGAGCCCGCCCAAGGGCGCGGAGAATCAGTATCCCCGGCAATATCCGTCGTGGTGATGCGATGAACCCGTTTGTCTATCGCAACGACGCGCTTCACGCCGAAGATGTGCCGCTTGCCCGCATCGCCGAAGGCGTGGGTACGCCATTCTATTGCTATTCCTCGGCGGCGTTGACCGGACAGTATCGCGCCTTCGCCGATGCCTTCCGCGGCACCGACGCGCTGATCTGCTACGCGCTTAAGGCGAATTCCAATCAGGCGGTCATCCGCACTTTCGCCCAGCTTGGCGCCGGCGCCGATGTGGTCAGCGAGGGCGAGTTGCGCCGGGCGCTTGCTGCCGGCGTGCCGGCCGGGCGCATCGTGTTTGCCGGGGTCGGCAAGACGCGGGCGGAGATGGCGGTGGCGCTGGATTCCGGCATCTTCCAGTTCAACGTCGAATCCGAACCGGAGCTGGATACCCTGGACGAGGTCGCGCGGTCTAAGGGCCGGCGCGCTCAGGTGGCGGTCAGGGTCAATCCCGACGTCGATGCCGGGACCCATGCCAAGATCACGACTGGGACCAAGGAGAACAAGTTCGGTATCGATATTGCGCGCGCGCCGGAGGTCTATGAGCGCATGCGCAACCGGGCCGGCATTCAGGCCGTCGGCGTCGCCGTCCATATCGGCTCGCAGCTAACCGATCTAGCGCCCTACCGCGCGGCCTTCGCGCGCGTGCGCGATCTGGTTCAGCGTCTGCGCGCCGACGGCCATCCGATCGATCGCATGGATGTCGGCGGCGGGCTCGGTATTGCCTATGGCGAAGACCCTGCGCCGGCCATATCCGACTATGTCGCCCTAGTTCGCCGGGCGGCGGACGGGCTGGGTTGCCGGATCATTGCCGAGCCGGGCCGGGTCATGGTTGGCAATGCCGGCGTGCTCGTCACGCGCGTGATCTATGTGAAAGTGGGTGCGGCACGGCGCTTCGTGATCTGCGATGCCGCCATGAACGACTTGATCCGGCCGACGCTGTATGAGGCTTATCACGACATTGTGACGGTCGCCGCCTCGGCACCCGATGCCGTACCGTCGCTCGCCGATGTGGTCGGGCCGATCTGCGAATCCGGCGATTTCCTCGCTCAGGGGCGCTCCATGCCCCCGGTTGCGGCGGGCGACCTGCTGGCAATTAAATCCGCAGGGGCCTATGGCGCGGTCATGAGTTCGAGTTACAATAGCCGGCTATTGATTCCCGAGGTCATGGTTGCCGGCGGTCAGTTCGCGGTGGTCAGGCCCCGGCCGAGTTACGAAGAATTGTTGGGCCTGGATCGCCTGCCGCCTTGGCTTAACGAGCCGGGGGACCGGGCTATCCCGTCCAGGCCCGCCATGATCGGCGGGCGTAAGATGGGAGCGGTTTAGCCCATGACCGAATCGAGCCCCGGCCCGGCCAAGCCGTCCGCGCCCCGACGCTTGCCCTACGACCGCCATCTGCGCCTGGCCTGGGCAGCGATCGCCTGGGAGCGGGTCTGGCCGGCGTTGTGGCCGGTGCTTGCGGTCGGCGGCATCTTTGCCAATCTTGCCTTGTTCGATTTCCTGCCCATGATCGGCCCCTGGGCTCATATGGCTGTGCTGGCCGGATTGGCTGCGGCGCTCGCACTCCTATTGGCGCGCAGTTTCCGCGGCTTCGCCCTACCGACGCGCGATGAGGCGCGCCGACGCCTAGAGGTCCATTCCGGCGTCCCCCACCGCCCGCTCACCGCACTGGAAGACCGGCACCTTGCCGGTGGGCAGGATGCGGCTGCCAAGGATTTGTGGCGCGCCCATATCGCGCGGCTGAAAGCGCGGTTGAAGCAGTTGCGCATCGGCACACCTGCGGCTGGGCTGGGCCGCATCGATCCCTGGGGCGCGCGCGCGATCATCGGCCTTGGCTTGATCGTAGCTGTCGCCGTGGGCGGCGAAGATGCAGGAGAGCGATTCGCCCGCGCGCTCGGACCCGACCCATCCGGCACGGCCAAAAAAACGGCCGCGACGCTCGATATCTGGATTGCGCCGCCCGCCTATACCGGGCTGCCCCCGATCTTCCTTAGCGGCGCCCATGCCCGCAACGGTATCGAGGGCGCGCTGCCCGTGCCCATCGGCTCGACCGTGTTAGCCCAGGTCAATGGCGGCCGCGACCGGCCCGAACTGGTGATCGATAAGGCCGCCCAGGCGTTCGAGCCGGTCGGCGCCGCCAGCCACAAGATCAGCGTCGAGCTTACCCAGGGCGCGCGCTTGGCGGTCAAGCAGGGCCGCGGCGAACTTGGCGCCTGGGCGATCGAGATCGTGCCCGACCGTGCGCCGACCATCGCATACCAAGTGCCCCCCGCACGCACGGAGCGTTCGGCGTTGCGCATCGAATATGCCGCCGACGACGATTACGGCCTCGACCAAGTCAAGGCCACCCTCCGCCGCGTCATCGAAGCCAAGCCGGACGAGGATAAGGCAGCGGCGGGCAAGACGCCGGATGCCAGCACGGAGGCTAAGCCGAGCGAACTCACGGAAGAGACGATCGAGCTGACCTTGCCCCTGCCGGGGCTGGCGCTCAAGCAGGCGCGCGCGTCGAGCTATCACGATCTGACGGCGCACCCCTGGGCCGGGCTGCCGGTGGAGTTAGTGCTGGAAGCGCACGATGCCATTGGCCAGGTCGGGCGCACCGAAGCCTTCGCCATGATCCTGCCCGAGCGCATCTTCAACCACCCGGTCGCGCGCATGATCGTGGAGGCGCGCAAGGAATTGACGCGCAACCCGACCGATCGGCGCAAACCGTCGGATACGCTGGTCGGCATCGCCTCGCGGCCGCAAATATTCCATGGCGACGTCGTCGTTTACATGGCGTTGCGCTCGGCGGCGGGCCGGCTGATCTTCGATCAGAGGCCGGCAGCGATTGCGTCGATTCAGTCGCTATTGTGGGACACTGCGTTGCGCGTAGAGGACGGCGATGTTTCGATCGCCGAGCGCGAATTGCGCGAGATCGAGCGCGCGCTCCAGGACGCGCTTGCCAACAACGCGTCCGACGCCGAAATCGAGCGCTTGATGGCGGAGCTGCAACGCGCGATCGACCGTTACCTACAGTCGCTGATGGCCCAGATGCAGGATCCGCGCAATCAGCGCATGGAATTCCAGCCGATCGATCCGAACGCGCGCATGATGTCGCGCGACGATTTGCAGCGCATGGTCGAACGCGCGCGCGATCTGGCGCGCAGCGGGTCGCGCGACGCCGCGCGCGAGATGCTGTCGAAGCTCCAAGAAATGCTGGAAAACATGCGCATGGGCATGATGAGCCAGCAGCAGATGCAGGCCAACCAGCAAGCGCGCCAGATGATGCGCGATTTGCAGGATTTGGCGCAGCAGCAACGCCAATTGCTCGACCGCAGCTTCCGCCGCCAGCAGCGTCAGCAAGGTCAACAGGGACAGCAAGGGCAGCAAGGTCAACGGGGACAGCGCGGCCAGCAGGGACAGCAAGGTCAAGAGGGCGACGACGACGAGTCCGACGAGGACGCCGCGGGTCAACAGGAATCGCTGCGCCGCCGGTTGGGCGAAATGATGCGCCAGATGGGCGAGATGGGGTCGGGCGAAATACCGCGCGGCTTCGGCCGTGCCGAGCGCGCCATGCGCGACGCCAGCCGGGCGTTGGGCCAGGGTCAGCCGGGCGAGGCGATCGGGCCGCAATCGGAAGCGCTCGACCAATTGCAGCAGGGCTCCCAGGCGTTGATGGATCAGATGGGTCGCGGCTTCGGCCAGGGCCCAGGCCCGGGTGACGACCCGCGTCTGGAGCAGCAGGCGCCGGGCCGCGCCAGCGAGCGGCGCGACCCCCTGGGCCGGCCGCAATCGACCGAAGGCTATTCCGACAACGATTCGGTCAAAGTGCCGGACGAAGCGGACATTCAACGCGCGCGCGAGATTTTCGACGAACTCCGGCGGCGCGCCAGCGAACCCGCCCGCCCGCAATTCGAGCGCGACTATATCGATCGGCTCTTGCGCCGGTTTTAGTTGCGAGGGCTTGCGGGCCCCGTCAGGTCCGCACGAACAGATTGACCAGGCGTCCGAGCGGGCCGGACAGTTTGATCGAACCGTCGACCACGGCAAAGCAGATGCAATCCTCGCCGGCATCGGCCACGGGCGCGTGGGTAATATCGCTGCCCGCGACCGCCACATCGCCGCGCAGGTAGTGGCCGGATTGGTCGCTGAACCCGCCGGCCAGAACGATGATCATTTCCAAGCCGTCATGGCTATGGCGCGGCACCTTGGCGCCGCCCTTCAGACGTAGCAGTCGTGCGTGACCGCCCGCCTGGGTCACGGCCAGGTCGATCTGGCGGACCGCACCCAATGACCTCCACCTAATGTCCTCGAGGTTGCCGCCGAGATGCCGGCGCAACGGCGCCGGAACCAGCCGTTGCGTCTCTGCGTCGAAGCTAGGTATCGGTGCGGGTGCGTCGGGGCGCTCATCCAGTTTGCGCAGGACTGCCGCCATACCGTCATGGGCAAGCGGCACCGGTTCGATCGTTTCGATCAGCGCGCCTCCCACGGCCTCGATGCGCGCCGCCTCGGCGCGGCACTCCGGGCACAGCGAGACATGGGTGGCGATCAACACGGCCGACGCCTCGCCCAAGCTGCCCGCGGCATAGTCCATGAGAAGGGTTTGGCTGGGATGGAAGCTGGGCATTACGCGAAATCCTTCAGATCGTTCCGCAGGCGCTGGAGTGCCAATCGGATACGCGACTTAACCGTGCCAAGGGGTAGGCCGCATTCGTCGGCGATGGTGCTGTGGGATTTGTCTTGGAAGAAGGCGAGGTGGAGAAGCTCGGCTTGCTCCGGCGGTAAGGCGGCAAGTGCAACGCGCAACCGTGCGTCGTCCTGAACCAGAGCCAGCGCGGAATCCGCGGCGATGGGCGGTTCCGGCACCAGGGCCGGGTCGTCCCGCTCGATCTCGGGAAAGCGCTCGCGACGGAGCCGATCGATCCGCTTGTTGCGCGCGATCGTATAGATCCAGGTCGAGACCCCGGCCTTGGCCGGATCGAAACTGCCGGCCCGATACCAAACCGTCAGCATGGCCTCCTGGGTCATCTCCTCGGCCAACCCGTCATCGGCGCCCCGGCGCATCAAATAGGCTTTCAGCCGCGGTGCGAAATAGAGGTAGAGCCGGGCGAACGCATCGCGGTCGCGCCGCTCCGCAATCGCGGCCATCAGGCTCAGCGCGCTCGCGGCATCGGGCGCCGGGGATAGGGGGGCCGCCATCGGGGGGGCTGGTTGCGATTTCGGCATGGCACCATCTAAGGCAAGCGCCGCCAGCGCTACAAGCCCCGGAATGATGGGCATGGCGAGCGGGACGGCATGCGATGGCATGGTGAGGGACGGACACATGACATTCCTGGTACGTCGCGGCACTGTTGGCGGATCACTTGGGCGCGGCTAAGCTGGCGTGACGCTGCGCCCTGCGCTACACTAGGGGCATGATCAAGCCTCTGATTCCTATCGCTTTCCTGCTTTCTCTGACGCCTATGGCCGTGGCCCAAGAGGCGCCGCGACTGATCGGCACCTTCGAGCGTTGGACGGCCTACAGCTACGCGGAAAAGGGCGTGCCCGCCTGCTACGCCGCCGCCAAGCCGGCCACATCGCGCGGTGCGCCGGATAAGCGCGGCGAGATTTTCCTGCTGGTGACCCATCGGCCGAACCAGAAGACCTTCGATGTCGTCAGTTTCGTCGCGGGCTATGCTTTCAAGAAAGGCGAGGCGGCCGAACTCACGATCGGCAAGGATAAATTCAAGTTGTTCACCGAGGCGGAGCGCGCCTGGGCGCCCGACGACAAAACCGACCGCGCCATCGCCCAGGCCATGGTCAAAGCGGGCGAGATGGTCCTGCGCGGCACGCCGGCCAAGGGTCAGGCCGTGATCGACACCTTCTCGCTCAAGGGCTTCACACGGGCCTACGACGCGATCAGCAAGGCGTGCAAAGTGAAGCGCTCGTAACGCGGCGGTCGCATATTCTCAAACACCGAGGCCAATGACATGGACGTGACGGCGGCCGTCGCCTTTCAGGCGGGCAAACCCCTCAGCATCGAAACCGTGCAACTCGATGGGCCGCGCAAGGGCGAGGTGCTGGTCGAGATCAAGGCATCGGGCGTGTGTCACACCGATGCCTACACGCTGTCGGGCGACGATCCCGAGGGACGATTCCCCGCCATCCTCGGCCATGAGGGCGCCGGCGTGGTGGTCGAAGTTGGGCCCGGCGTGACCACGCTCAAGCCCGGCGATCACGTCATCCCGCTCTATGTACCGGAATGCCGGCAGTGCAAATTCTGCCTCAGCGGCCGCACCAATCTATGCCAGGCCATCCGCGAGACCCAGGGCCAAGGCGTCATGCCCGACGGGTCCGGCCGTTTCTCGCTGCGCGGCAAGCCCCTGTTGCACTATATGGGCACCTCCACCTTCGCCAATTTCACCGTGGTGCCCGAGATCGCGCTGGCGAAGATCCGGCCGGACGCGCCGTTCGACAAGGTCTGCTACATCGGCTGCGGCGTAACCACGGGGATCGGCGCCGTGATCAACACCGCCAAGGTCAGGCCGGGTAGCAATGTGGCGGTGTTCGGGTTGGGCGGCATCGGGCTTAACGTGGTCCAGGGCGCCCGTCTGGTCGGCGCCGACCGGGTCATCGGCATCGATATCAACCCCGCGCGCGAAAAACTGGCGCGCAAATTCGGCATGACCCATTTCATCAACCCGGACAAGGACGGCGATCCGGTCAAGGCGATCGTGGATCTCACCGATGGCGGCGCCGATTACAGCTTCGAATGCATCGGCAACGTCAAAATCATGCGGCAGGCCTTGGAATGCTGCCACAAGGGCTGGGGCGAAAGCGTGATCATCGGGGTGGCCGGATCAGGCCAGGAAATCGCGACCCGGCCGTTTCAGCTTGTCACCGGCCGGGTCTGGCGCGGCACGGCCTTCGGCGGCGCCAAGGGCCGCACCGACGTGCCGCGTATCGTCGATTGGTACATGGCGGGCAAGATCAACATCGACGATCTGATCACCCACGTCCTGCCAATCGCCCGCATCAACGAGGCGTTCGATCTGATGCATGCGGGGACGTCGATCCGGAGCGTGGTGACGTTCGGGTAGTGGGCCGCTACTCGCCCTTGCCGCCACCCACCCAACCGGGGCAACATCGACCCGAGCAAGGGGGGCGGATGGCCGAGACTTTCGATGCCGTCATCATCGGTGGGGGCCATAACGGGCTGACCTGCGCCGCCTATCTGGCGCGCGCCGGGCTCAAGGTCTGCGTGCTCGAACGGCGTTCCGTGATCGGCGGCGCCGCCGTGACCGAGGAGGTTTGGCCGGGCTACCGCGTATCCGTCGCCAGCTACGTCATGAGCTGGCTCAACCCGCGCATCATCCGCGAGCTTGAACTGGCGCGCCACGGCTATCAGGTGCTGCCGGCCAACGCGCTGTTCAATCCGCTCGCCAATGGCGATCACATCTTTTTCTACGACGACCTCAAGAAGACTTGTGCCGAGATCGCGCGGTTTTCGCCGAAGGACGCGGAGATCTACCCCGCCTTCGACCGCGAATTGCAGGACGCCGCACGCATCGTGCGCGAGTTGTTTTGGGTAACGCCGCCCAATCCGGTCGGACGGCGCTGGAAGGATATCAAGGAAACCGCGCAACTGCTCTGGCGCTTCCGGAAGATCGGCGGCCGGCTATTCCGCTTCGCCGATCTCTTGACCCAGAGCGTGGGCGACTATCTCGACGGTTGGTTCGAATCCGACGCGATCAAGACCGTGCTGGCCTACTATGCCGGCATCGGCACCTTCGTTGGCCCGCGCTCCCCCGGTTCGGCCTATGTGTTGCTGCACCATATGCTGGGCGAGCATTCCGGCGCCGGCGGCTGGGGCTTCGTGCGCGGCGGCATGGGGGCTATTTCCAATGCCATCGCGGGCGCGGCGCGCGAGAAGGGCGCGGTGATCCGCACCGATGCGGCCATATCGGGCGTGATCGTCGAGGGCGGTCGGGCGGTCGGCGTCAGGCTTGTCAATGGCGAAGAGGTGCGCGGGCGCGTTGTCGCCTCGAACGCCGATGCCAAGACCACCTTCCTTAAGCTTGTCGATCGCCGCCATTTGCCCGACGAGTTCGTCACCGATATCGGCCGCTACCGGACCTTCTCGGCCGCTTTCAAGATCAACCTCGCCATGGAGGAACCGCCGCGCTACACGGCCTTCGATGCCAAGCGTGCCGGCTTCGATTATCCCACCTATGTCCATATCGCGCCCAGCATGGAGTATCTGGAGCGCGCTTATGACGATGCGAAATATGGCGGCTTCTCGCGCCGCCCTTTCATGACGCCGGTGGTGCCCTCGATCGTCGATGACAGCCTGGCGCCCAAGGGAAAATATGTGGTCAATCTGTTCGGCGGGCACGCGCCCTATGAGCTGAAAGGCACCAATTGGGAGGCCGAGCGGGATCGGCTGTTTGACACCGTGATCGATACGCTGGCGGAGTACGCCCCCAACGTAAAGGACGCCATCATCCACAAACAGGTGCTGACGCCGGTCGACCTGGAAGCCAAGTTCGGCCTGCCCCAGGGCCATATCTTCCACGGCGAATTGGCGCTCGACCAGATTTTCATGATGCGGCCGGTGCCGGGCTATGCCGATTACCGCAGCCCCGTGCCCGGGCTCTACCAGTGCGGGTCCTCGACCCATCCCGGTGGCGGCGTGTCCGGCCTGCCCGGCCACAATGCCGCGCGCGAAATCCTGCGCGACCTTGGACGGTAGGTCCGCATGAGTCTGACCGCGCGCGGCCATCTCGCGACCGCCCTGTTGCTCTTGCCGGCTCTGCTGTTTATCGCGGTCTGGTTCGTGACCCCGCTGGCCCAGCTTTTTCAATTGAGCGTGAGCGACAAGGCCGGGCCGTTCGCCCCCTATGCTCAATTGCTGGGCAGCGAGGTCTATCGCCGCGTTTTCGTCAACACGCTGTGGTTGGCGCTCACGGTTACGGCGATCTCGATTCTGCTCGCTTATCCCACGGCCTATGTGTTGACGCGGTTGAAGGGCTGGTGGTGGACCCTGGCTTTCTATTGCGTGCTGTTTCCATTCTGGATCAGCGTGCTCATCCGCACCTTCGCGTGGATGCTTCTGCTGGAAAAGAACGGGCCGATCAATCGTGTGCTGCTGGAACTGGGCGCCATCGACCGGCCGCTCGAACTGCTGTTCAACGCCGGCAGCGTCCATATCGGCATGGTCCATGTGTTGCTGCCCTATGCGGTGTTGCCCATCTATGCTGCCATGATTCGGGTGGATCATCGGCTGTTGTTGGCGAGCGACGGCCTCGGCGCCGCACCGCTCATGACCTTCCTGCGGATCTATCTGCCGCTAACCATGCCCGGCGTTACTGCGGCCGCCGTGTTCGTCTTCCTGCTTGCTCTCGGTTTTTTCATCACGCCGGCGCTGCTTGGCGGCGTGAGCGCGATCACGGTCGCCATGCTGATCGAGCAACTGGTCAATGAGCGGCTGGTTTGGTCGCTCGCCGGTGCTGCCAGCTTCATCCTACTCGCGGTCATCTTCGCGCTGTTGGCACTGGCGGCGCGCTTCGTGCCGCTCGGCCAGGCTCTGGTGGCGCGATGATCGTTACGCGCAGTCTTATCCATGGTTTGGCCTCGGCCGTCCTGGCTTTTCTGGTATTGCCGATCTTGGCGGTGCTGCCGGCATCGTTCAACCGCGCCTCGTTCATCCGCCTGCCGCCGACGGAGTATTCGCTGCGCTGGTACGAGCGCTTTTTTCAGGACCGGGAGTGGCTAACCTCGCTTGCCACCAGTACGAAGGTCGCGCTGTTGACTGCGCTGATCGCGCTGGCCCTGGGCACGGCGGCGGCGATCGGGTTGGAGCGTCTGCGCGGCCGGTTGCGCGGCGTGCTGACCGGGTTGTTCCTGGCGCCCATGATCGTGCCGGTCGTGGTCACGGCCGTGGCACTCTACTACGTTATCCGGCCCATGGGCCTGTCCGGTACCGTGCTCGGCCTAGCGCTGGGCCATGCGGTGCTGGCGCTGCCCTTTGTGATCATCAATGTGGGCGTATCCCTGCGCACGCTCGATCCCGCTTTGCTACGCGCCGCCGATGGGCTCGGCGCCTCGCCAGCCCGGGTATTCCTCACCATAACCTTGCCGATCATCTTGCCCGGTCTGATCGGCGGCGCGGTTTTTGCCCTCATCACCAGCTTCGACGAGTTGGTCGTCGCCATCTTCCTCAGCGGCATTCAGGCCAAGACCCTGCCGGTAAAAATCTGGGAGGTGATCCGCCTGGAATTCACGCCGGTCGTCGCGGTCGCCTCGACGGTGTTGATCGCGATCACGGTGGCGCTGTTCGGCGCTGCGCGCACGCTGGGCCCCCGCGAGCGGAGCCGGCCATGAGCGCCGGCCGCTCCGTTGCCTTCGCCGGCATCGCGCGCAGCTTCGGCGCGGTCCAGGCGCTGCGTCCGACCGATTTGGCGGTCGCGGCCGGCGAGTTCTTGACCCTGTTGGGGCCGTCCGGTTCGGGCAAGACGACCTTGCTCAATATCGCTGCCGGCTATATCGCGCCCAGTGCGGGCCGGGTGCTGATCGACGGCCGCGACGTGACGGCGTTGCCCGCGCGCCAACGCAATATCGGCATGGTGTTCCAGAACTACGCCTTGTTCCCCCACCTGACGGTTGCCGGCAATGTTGCCTATGGCCTCAAGGCGCGCGGCCGGCCGGCGGACGAGATCGCCCGGCGCATTGGCGATGCGTTGGCCCTGGTCCAGCTCGATGGCTTGGGCGAGCGTGCCATTTCGGCGCTGTCGGGCGGTCAGCAGCAGCGCGTGGCGTTGGCGCGCGCACTGGTCATCGAGCCCGATGTGCTGCTCATGGACGAGCCGCTGGGCGCGCTCGACCGCCAACTGCGCAAACACGTCCAGCTTGAAATCCGCCGGCTGCATCGCGAGCATGGCCGCACCACGATCTACGTCACCCACGACCAGGAAGAAGCGCTGGTAATGTCGGATCGCATCGGCGTCATGCGCGACGGCCGGATTGCCCAGCTCGGTACGGCGCGCGAGCTGTATGAAAATCCAATCGATAGTTTCGTCGCCAGTTTTCTCGGCGAGTCGAACCTGCTCGACGGCCGCCTCATCTCGGTCAATCATGGCCGTGCCCGGCTGGACGTGCCCGGTTTGGGCGTGGTCGAGGGCGTGGCCGCCGACGGCCTGGAAGGCATGAGCGACGTCGCCGCGCTAGTCAGGCCGGAAGATGTGGCGGTCGAGCCGGCTCGGGGCGGCTGGCCCGCCCGGATCGAGGAGGTCGTTTATCTCGGCGATCTGACCGCACTCAAGGTCAGGCTTGCCAATGGGCAGGATATTTGGTGCCGCCGCCATGCCCGCTTGGGCGTACCGGCGGGCGCCGTCACAATCGGGTGGGAGGCGGCGGCAATCCGCATTCTACCGCGATCGCAACCAACCAAAACAGAGGAGAGAACGCCATGATTACGAGACGCGGATTGATGCAAAGCGCCGGCGCGCTGAGCCTGGCCGCCGGCTTGGGCATGCCGGCATTCGGGCAAGCACGGCCATTCACCTTCGTGTCCTGGGGCGGCGCCTTGTCGGCGCTGGAAAAAGAAGCCTTCATGGATCCCTATGCCAAGAAGTTCGGCATCGAGATCGTCAACACCTCGCCGACCAACAACGCCAAGCTCAAGGCAATGGTCGAGGCCAAGGCGGTGGAGTGGGATCTCGTCGATGTCGGTGGCCGCACCATCTTCCAGGGCCGCGACCAGGATTTCATCGAGCCGATCGACTACAACATCGTCACCAACGCCAAGAATTTGGACAAGGGCTGGGTGACTAGCCATGGCGTGTTCACCGCCACCGGCGCGACCATCATCGCCTGGAACGACAAGGCGTATCCGGGCGGCAAGGGGCCGCAGAGCTGGAAGGATTTCTGGGACGTCAAGAATTTCCCCGGCGCGCGCGGCCTCTACAAACTGTTCTACTATAATTACGAGGCGGCGCTTCTTGCCGCCGGCCTCAAGCGCGAGGAGATCTACCCCGCCACCGACGAGAAGGTGAAGCAGGCGATCGCCAAGTGCCAAGAGATCAAGCCCCATGTGAAGGTCTGGTGGACCGCTGGCGCCCAGCCGCCTCAATTGCTGTCGAGCGGCGAACTCGCGGTCAGCTCGGCCTGGTCGGGCCGCATCCTGGACGCGCTCAAGGAAAAGGCGCCGATCGGCTACACCTACAAAGACGGCATCGCCTGGGGCAACGCCTATGTCGTGCCCAAGGGTACGCCGCATAAGGAAACGGCCATGAAAGTGCTGAACTACGCGATCGGCGAGGAAGCCCAGGATCGCTTGCTCGCCATCGGCACCTACGGACCCGTACTGGCCTCCTCGGCCGCCAAGGCGACGCCGGAGCAGGCGGCCAAGCTGGTCATGCATCCGAGCAACGCCAAGGACATGCTGATCATCAATGACGAACAGGCCGGGCTGTACATGACCAAACATGAAGAGGCCTGGAGCAAGTTCCAGCTGGGTTGAGCATCGCTGCCATGGGTGGATCCGCCGCGCGCGGGTCCACCCTTTCTACTATTCCCATCATGTCCGGTTCTCATCGCCTTCAGCCGCTGCTTGCCCCGCGGTCGATAGCGTTCATCGGTGCCTCGCCGCGCGAAAATACGGCGGGCCGCGACATGCTTCGCATCATCCGCCGCTCCGGCTTCGACGGCCCGGTCTATGCCATCAATCCGAAATACGCGGAGGTCGAGGGTTATCCCTGCCTGGCTAGCCTCGACCGCCTGCCCGAACCGGTCGACCTCGCCGTGATGTCCGTGGCTAACGCCCGGCTGGAGGAAACGCTGAACGCGGCGATCGCCGCCGGTGTGCGTGCCGCGGTGATCTTCGCCAGCGGCCTTCTCGACGGCGACCGCGATCCGCCCTTGAGTGCACGCCTAGCCGCCATTGCCGGGGCGGCTGGGATACCGATCTGTGGCGTCAACTGCATGGGCTATTACAACGACGATGCCCATGTGTGGATTTGCGGCTTCCCCAGCCCACGCCAACCGGCTCCCGGTCACATCGCGTTGATCGCCCAATCCGGCTCCGTGTTCGGCGCGCTCGCGCACAACGACGCACGGCTGAAATTCAATCTCGTGGTCAATCCGGGCAACGAAATTGTGACAACGGCGGCCGATTATCTCGACTACGCGCTCGACCAGCCCTCGACGCGTGTCGTTGGTCTGTTTCTGGAAACCGTGCGCGACCCCAAGGGTTTTGTTGCCGCACTGGACAAGGCGCGGCGCCGCGCCATTCCGGTTGTCGTGCTCAAGATCGGCCGGACCGAGGAAAGCCAGCGGTTGGCGGTTAGCCATACCGGCGCCATCGCCGGCAACGATGCCGCCTATGAGGCGCTGTTCCAGCGCTACGGCGTTATCCGGGTGCAGACCGAAGACGAGCTGGCGGCAACCCTGCTGCTGCTCGGTCACGATCGCCGCGCCGCGGCCGGCGGCATCGCCACCATTCATGATTCCGGCGGCCAGCGCGAAATGCTGGTCGATCTGGCCGCCGATCTCTCCGTGCCCTTCGCGCGCATCGGCGACGCGACGAAAGCCAAGCTCGCAGCCCGCCTGGAGTACGGCTTGGAGCCACACAATCCCCTAGATGCTTGGGGTACCGGCAACGACTTCATCGGAATTTTTACGGATTGTTTGCAGGCGCTGGTGGACGACCCGGACGCCGCGCTGGCCATTCTGTTCGCCGATGTGCGCGACAACTACTATCTCAGCGATGGGTATCTCGAAGCGGTTAAGACGGTGGCGGGACGCACGCCTAAGCCCGTACTGATGGCGACCCATTTCTCCGGCGTGCGTCACGACGATCTGATCAGGCGCGCAGGCGAAGCGGGAATCCTCGTGCTGGATGGCACGGTTCCCGCCTTGCTTGCCGCCCGCCACGCGCTTGAATCTCGCGATGCGGCGATGCCGGTGGAAGCGCCGCCGGCAGTCGATCTGGCTATCTCCTCGCGCTGGCGCCGCCGGCTTGGCGAGGCGCGCGTGCTTGACGAGGCCGAGAGCCTGGCCTTGCTGGCGGATTACGGTCTCGCCGTCGTTGCCGCGCGCCGCGTCGGCAACGTTGAAGAGGCAGTGGCAGCGGCGGATGCGCTTGGCTATCCCGTGGCCTTGAAGACGGCCATGCCCGGCATTCATCACAAAAGCGACGTGAGCGGTGTCTGCCTTGGCGTGACCGATGCCGGCGCTTTGGTCGCAGCTTATGGCAAGATGTCCGGCCGGTTGGGAGCCCAGGCCATCGTCGAGCCGATGGCGCCTGCCGGCGTTGAACTGTCTCTGGGCTTGATCGCTGATCCGCAATTCGGCCCTGTTATCATGGTCGGCGCCGGTGGCGCTCTGATCGAAGTGTTGGGGGATGCCCGGTTCGGTCTTGCCCCGTTCGATGCCGGCACGGCCCGGCACCTGATCGACGGCCTTAAACTGCGGCCTGTGCTCGACGGCGTGCGCGGGCGGCCGCCAGCGAATGTATCGGCTCTGGCCGAGGCGGTGGCCCGGTTTTCTGTGCTGGCCGCTGAGCTGGGCGATCTACTGGCCGAGGCCGACGTCAACCCGCTGATCGCTGGCCCTGCCGGGGCTATCGCAGTCGATGCCCTGATCGTGCCCCGCGCGGCATTGAAGGAGACGAACTGATATGGACCTGAAACTATCCAAAGCCGAAATTTCCTGGCAGAAACGCGCGCGCGAATTCGCCGAGGCCTGGCTGTTCCCCCATGAAGAGGAACTGGAGCTGAAGGGCAAACTGCCCCTGGCCTTGCTCAAGCGGCAGCGCCGCGCGGTTGCCGAGGCCGGGCTGAACGCCGTCAATCACGCCAAGAAGCATGGCGGCCAGGGTTGCACGCTGCTGGAGCAGACCGTGATCAACGAACAGCTCGGCCGCGCCACCGGCGCGCTCTGGGGCGCAGTCTGGCATCCGGCCGATCCGCTCAAGCACGGCACGGCAAAGCAAATTCGCGACTATCTGGTGCCGAGCTGCTTGGGAAAGCGGCGCGGTTCTTTCGCCATCACCGAGCCCGGTGCCGGCTCCGATCCCCGCTTGGTTCAGACACGGGCAGACCGCAAGCGTGGCAAATATTATCTCTCCGGCGAGAAATGGTTCGTTACCTCGGGCGATTGGTCCGACTATCTAATCGTTCACGCCCATGTCGATGGCGATGCGGACAAGCCGACCCTGTTCCTCGTCGACAAGGGCCGGCCGGGCGTGCGCATCCAGCGCGTGCCGAAATTCATGCACACCTATCTGTTTGAGCATCCCGAATTCGTGTTCGACCGGGTCGAGCTCGATGGCGGCGCGGTCCTGGGCGAGGTTGGCCAGGGTTTCGAACTGACCAAGGATTGGTTCGTCGAGGCGCGCTTGCAGATCGCCGCCAATTGCCTGGGGGCCGCCACCCGCGCCGCCGAGATCGCCGATGCCTATGCCGCCGAACGCGTTCAGTTCGGCCGGCCGATCCGGGATTTTCAGGCGATCGAATTCATGCTGGCCGACATGGCGGTCGACATCATGGCGACCAAGAGCATGGTCTATCGGGTCGCCGCCGAGATCGATGCCGGGCTGGACCGCAAGCTGATCCACGCGCGCGCCAGTGCGATCAAGTTGTATGCCTCGGAGATGGCGGGTCGCGTGGTCGACAAGGCGCTACAGATCCTGGGCGGGCGCGGCTATATGCGCGAAAACCCGGTCGAACGGCTCTACCGCGACGTCCGGGTCGACCGCATCTGGGAGGGCACTTCGGAAATCCAACGCGCGGTGATCGCCGGCCAGATCAAAAAGCGCGGGCTTGCGACCTATACGGGTTGGATGTAATGCCAACCCTTTCCCGCTGGCGAAAGTGGGCCTGGAGACATACGGGATGACCCATCTTGCGGTTGGCGATCATGCGCCTACTTTCACCTGTCCATCCTCGGTCAATTCCGAGTTCGCCTTTGATACGGTTGCTGGTCGGCGCAACGCGCTGTGTTTTGCCGGCGATTTGAGCAGTTCTGAAGGAATTGGGCTGATCGATGCCGTTGCTCGGCTGCGTGATCGGCTGCGCGCCCTTTTTTCCCGCGTCATCTTCGTCGCGGCCGATCCCGGCGACCACATCGACGATCTCAGCGCGCGGTTGGGCGAGGCAAAGCTGGTCGCGTTTTGGGATCGAGATGGCAGCGTTGCCCGCCTATACGGCGTCGAAGGATGGCGTGGCAGCGTTTTGCTCGACGAGAACCTGCGGTTTGTCGCTGCCGTTCCTTTGGATTCTGGTTCCGATCACCTCGACAATGTGCTCGCCGCGCTGCAACGGCTGCCGGCACAGCCACCCCCGCGAACGATCCAGCGCCAGGCTCCCGTTTTGATCGTCCCGAGCGTCTTCGCCCCGGAATTTTGCCGCGCATTGATCGATCGTTTCGAGGTTGATGGAGGGCGCCCCAGCGGCCATATGGATCAGAAAGAGGGTCGCACATTCACCGTGCTCGATCCCTGGGTGAAGACTCGGCGAGACGTGACGATCGACGATGAGACCGTTCGGGCCGAGATCGTGGATATCATCGGGCGACGTTTGCGGCCGGAGGTGCGCAAGGCTTTCGCGTCAAATTTCACGCGAATCGAGCGCTTCGTGATAGCCCGCTACGATGCCGAGACGCGGGGCCATTTCTCTGCCCATCGCGACAACACGACGACCGGAACCGCCCATCGGAAATTCGCGGTTACCATCAACCTCAATGCCGAGGGCTATGAAGGCGGCGATTTGCGCTTCCCCGAGTATGGTCGCGATTCCTACCGCGCTCCGACCGGCGGTGCGGTGGTGTTCGCCTGCGGCCTCATGCACGAAGCCTTGCCGGTCACATCAGGCCGGCGCTATGCCTTCCTGCCTTTCCTCTACGACGAAGCGGGTTGGCGCCTGCGCCAGGTCACGCGAAGTCAGATCGGCTGATCGGGCACGGCTCAGCCGAGCCTGGCGCCCTTCGCTAGGCTTGCCTTGCCCGCCCACTCCGCCGCCGCCGCCTTGGCCTCGCCCTCGGGCTTAACCCGCTTGACCAGTATCTGGCCGCCCGCGGCGGCAATCTTGATGCCTTCCGCCGACACCTCCGTCACCGTGCCCGGCACGGCGCCGGGATCGCCGGCCAATTTGGCGCAGTCGAAAATCTCCAGCGTCTTGCCCTGATGGCGGGTCCAGGCACCTGGCTGCGGGTTGCAACCGCGGATCAGGTTGTGGACGGCGGCGACCGGCTTCGACCAATCGATCTCGCCATCCTTCTTGCGGCACCAACTCTCATAGGTCGCCTTGGACTCGTCTTGCTTGATCTTGGGCGCCTTACCGGCTTTGACCAGATCGATGCTCTCCAGCATGGATTTGACGCCGAGCGGAAAGAGTTGATCGAAATAAAGCGTGCCCAGCGTGTCGTCAGGTTTGATCGGCACCTCTTTTTGCATCAGAACGGGGCCGGTATCGAGGCCGTCATCCGGCCAGAAGATCGTCAACCCAGTCTTGGCCTCGCCCATGATAATCGGCCAGTTGATCGAGCTAGGTCCGCGATGGAGCGGCAACAGCGAGGGGTGGTACTGAATCGTGCCAAGCTTGGGGACGTTCAGAACCGCGGAGGGCACGAATATCGTGACATAAGCCATGACGCCGATATCGGGGGCGAGCGCCTTGATCTGCTCGTGAACCCCCGGTGTCTTGTAGGAGGCGGGCTGATGGACAGGCAAATTCTTCGACAGCGCAAATTCCTTGAGCGGGTCGATCTTCTGGCCCGGCTTTTCCGGCGCGCAGAACACGGCAATCACATTGTCGCCGCGCGCCAGCATGGCCTCCAGCACGGCTTTGCCGAAGGCTTGTTGTCCGTTGAAGATGATGCGCATTTGTCCCTCGCGACCGTCAGGCGTGAGGCCACATCATAGGCGAGGCCGGGCGCGCCTGGGAAGGGCGGCGATGGCGGCGTCAGAGCAGCAGATTGACCTGGAACTGGGAGCCCGTTCCGTTGCTCTGGGCGTCGTAACCGAAGCGCATTTCTGCAACCGTGAACTCGCCGCTGAGCACGCCGGTATAGAACGATGCCACGTCGTAGGACTGACCGGACGCGGTTAGGAACATCAGCCGCCCGTAATCGCCGGTGAAGTTGGCGTCATTGATGTCCCCCGTGATGGAGGCCTCGCCGACGTCCACGCCGTAGGCGGTGGTGGCGAAGCCCGTACCGGCGGTGTCGGCCGTCAGTTTCAGCGTGCCGTTGTCGTTGAGCGCGGTGATGCCGACGCTGGCAGCGTTGATCTGGCCCACCAACCCATCGATCACGTTGGCCGTCGTTTCGCCGGCCCCGACAGTGTAGGTGCCCACGAAACTGCCGCCGATACCGATCTTGTATTGATCGCCGGCATCGAGAGCCTCGCTGCCGAAGGTGACGCAGTCGACTTGTTGCACGCCGGTTGCGTTCGCGGTTTCGGTGGCGGCGCCCACGGCATTGTAACCGCCGAGCGTGCCCACGCCGGATGCGAACTGGGTTAGACGCCCGAGTTCGGTCGTCGTGGCATCGCCATCGTCGAAGCCGAACAATTCACTTCCGCTATCGAGCTTACCGTCATCGTCGACATCGTAGCCGAGCAGCACGGTCGCGCCGTATTTCGCCGCGATGGCGCCATAGGCGTCATTGAGTCGTGTCGGGTCGCCGAGATCGGTCGAACCCAATGCAAAGGATACCAGGGTCGCCTGCTTGAATTGGGTAAAATCCACAGTGTTTTTGAAAGCAAGCAGAGTGGTAGATGACGGCACAGTGGCGCGCGAATCGATCTCCTCCGCACCTGGCGTTAACGATCCCGTGGCAGAGGGACGACTAGCGAAGGTCGACGTCGCGGTCGTGGTGCTGCTTGTACTTGTTGAGGTCGTCTTGCTCGCCTTGTAGGCGTCGATCAGGCCTTGCAACGGCGAGCCCGCGAGAAAGTTGGTGCTACCTGCCGTGTTGGCCGATGTGGTGGACGCGCCGCCGTTCGCAAATTGCCGGAGAAACGCAAGCGTCGATGCCGGCAAAAGGCCTGCGGCAAAATAATCGTGCTCTAACGCCATGGCGTTCACCCCTCCTTTGCTCGTTCTAGCAATGGGGTCTGCCTGAACTGGTCGGCCCAGACGGAGTTCCATTTACGAAACTCAGAGCATCTGTCGATATTGTTCTAATCGACGCCCCGAGTTTCGATCCGTACCAAATTAACCGATAAGGATGTAGCTACTGTACGCCTGAATTCCGGGTCGGAAAGTCCTTTTATGTAATTTTTTGCAATATTCTAATTCTATTGACGTTTTTCGGAATGAGCTGCGACTACCGCCAAGAAATCGCGGGCATAGCGGGCCAGTTTGGCCTCACCCACCCCGGGCAGGTGGGCGAATTCGCCGGTCGTGCGCGGCTTGGCTCGCGCCATTTCGACCAGAGTGGAGTCGTGGAAGATGACATAGGGCGGCACACCCTGAGCTTGGGCAAGCGCCAGCCGCCGCGCACGCAGCGCTTGGAACAGGGTTTGGTCCCCGTCTTCGGCAATAGCCAGGGTGCCGCGCTCGCGCCGGCGTTCCCGCGCGGGCCGCTCGTCCGGATCGAGGCGGAGCCGGATGCGCCGCTCGCCCTTGAGCACGGCACGGCAATCCGGCCCCAAGCTAAGGCCGCCATGGCCGGCCGTATCCGGCACCAGCAATCCAATGGCAGCGAGTTGGCGAAAGATCGATTGCCAGGTCCGGCGCGAATGCTCGCGCCCGATGCCATAGGTACTGAGCTGCTCATGGCCCAGCGCGCGGATGCGCTCGGTCGCCCCACCCAGCAACACATCGATAACGTGACCCATGCCGAAGCGCTGGCCCGTGCGATAGACGGCGGACAGTGCTTTCTGCGCCGCTTCCGTGCCGTCGAAGCTGGCGGCGGGGTTCGAGCAAATATCGCAATTTCCGCAGGGCTGGTGGGCTTCGCCGAAATAGCGCAACAGGACCTCGCGCCGGCAATCCGTCGTCTCGCAGTATCCCAGCAGCGCATCCAGCTTCTGGCGCTCGATGCGCTTCTGCCGGTCGGGCGTGTCGGAGCCTTCGATTAACTGACGCATCCTTCCGGCATCGCCCGCGCCATAGATAAGAAACGCCTGGGCTGCCAGACCGTCGCGCCCGGCGCGCCCGGTTTCCTGGTAATAGGCCTCTAGCGACTTCGGCAGGTCTAAATGGGCGACGAAGCGCACATCGGGCTTGTCGATACCCATGCCGAAGGCGATGGTCGCCACCACGGTCACGCCATCTTCCTTGATGAATCGGGCCTGGTGGCGCTGGCGCAGTTCGGTGGCAAGCCCGGCATGATAGGGCAGCGCGGTCAGCCCTTGAGCTACCAACCACGAGGCGGTTTCCTCGACCTTGGCGCGGGTCATGCAATAGACGATACCGGCATCGCCCTTGTGATCGCGTGCAATGAAGTCGAGAAGCTGCGTTTTCGCGTTGCGCTTGGGCACGACGCGATAGCGGATGTTGGGCCGGTCGAGGCCAGCGACGAAGATGCGGCCATCGGCGAGCTTGAGGCGCTCGACGATGTCCTGGCGCGTCGGCCCATCCGCCGTTGCGGTCAAGGCGATGCGCGGCACGTCGGGAAAGCGCTCGTGCAACACGCCGAGTTGCAGATACTCCGGGCGGAAATCGTGACCCCATTGGGACACGCAATGGGCCTCGTCGATGGCGAACAGGGCCGGTTTACACGCGCCCAGAAGCTTGAGGAAGCCCTCGGTCATCAATCGTTCCGGCGCGACATAGACCAGGTCGAGCCCGCCCGCCCGCATGGCGCCCTCGATACGACCGGCTTCGGCGAAGCTGGCGGCGGAATTGAGCGCGGCGGCGCGCACGCCCAGTTGGCGCAGCGCCTCGACCTGATCCTGCATCAGCGCGATCAATGGCGACACGACGATGGCGACGCCATCCCGGCACAGCGCGGGAATTTGATAGCACAGCGATTTGCCGCCGCCGGTCGGCATCAGCACCAGCGCCTCACCGCCCGCGATCACATGATCGATAATCTCGGCCTGCTGGCCGCGGAACGAGGGAAAGCCGAAGACACGGCGGAGGATATCGAGCGGGCTGGCGGGCATGGATAGGGCTGACTAACACGGGCAGCCCACCGATTCCAGAACTGTCCATCGGTGGGTCTCGACCTTCTCGATTGCATCGCTCGGCCTTCGGGTTGCAGGTGCAGAAATGCAGCGCGGGATCGAAGGTCTATGTGGCGAACGACGTTCGCTCCCAATTTTTGGAGCATCTGCTGGATTTGACCGCAAAGGTCCGGGTGGGCGATCCGCGCGCGACCGATATCTATATGGGGCCCGTGATCGATGGCCGGGCGGTCGATCGGTTCGAAAGCGCGGTGGCGGCGGCGAGCAGCGAGGGCGGTGTCCTGTTTGGCGGCACGCGGCCGCGCGGTGGCGTGTTCGATCGCGGCCCCTATGTGGCGCCGACCATCGTCGCCGGTCTGCCGCGCGACCACTGGATCAATCGGGACGAGCTGTTCCTACCCCTCCTGTCCGTCCTCGCCTTCGACGATCTGGCCGAGGCGATCGCGGATGGCAACCGGGTTGCCTATGGCCTAACTGCCGGCATCTACAGCACCGACGAACGCGAGCTGAACACCTTCTTCGACCATGCCGAGGCCGGCGTGCTCTATGCCAATCGGGCCAGCGGCGCCACCACGGGCGCGTGGCCCGGCATCCAGACTTTCGCCGGCTGGAAGGGCTCAGGCGGCGCCTCGGGCAAGGGCGGGCTCGGTCCCTACTATCTCCAGCAATTCATGCGCGAGCAGAGCCACACCATCATGCGCAAGGGATAGACGGTGGCGGGGTTCCGCGCAATTCCCATCACAGCTTGGTGAGCATGGCTTCCTCTAGGCCGTGACCGGGCGTAAAGAAATGCCTGCGACCACCCCGATAGGAACAGCCGTCATGCTCCGCACCGTCGCCGCCCTCTTCGCCCTTGTCTTCGCCCTGCCGGCAACGGCCGCGCCCAAGGCCGAGCTTTGGCCGCGCTGGTCGCGCAACGACGCGGCTTCCACCAAGGCGGTGGACCATTCCGCCTGGGATCGCCTGGTCAAAACCTTCGTAGTGCGCACGGCCGACGGCTCGACCCGATTTGCCTATGGCAAGGTCATGGGGCCGGATCGCCAAGCGCTCATGCAGTATGTCGACACGCTCGCGGCAACGCCGGTCGGCGAACTCAACCGCGATCAGCAAAAGGCCTATTGGATCAATCTCTACAATGCCTTGACCGTGAAGGTCGTGCTCGATCACTACCCCGTCAAATCGATCAAGGACATCAAGATATCGCCTGGGCTGTTCGCCGCGGGCCCCTGGGGCAAGAAGCTGGTCAAAGTGGAGGGCGAGGAGTTGGCCCTCGATGACATCGAGCATCGCATTCTACGCCCGATCTGGAAGGACCCGCGCATTCACTATGCAGTTAATTGCGCCTCCGTCGGCTGCCCCGACCTGGCGCCCGAGGCCTATACGCCGGCGAATATGGAGAAACTGTTGGACGAGGGCGCGCGCGCTTATGTCAACCATCCCCGCGGCGCGCGGGTGGAGGGCGGCAAGCTCGAGGTCTCCAGCATCTACGACTGGTTCGCCGATGATTTCGGTGGAAGCCCGGCCGGCGTCATCGCCCATCTAAAGCAGTTTGCCGCGGCACCCCTAATGCAGGCGCTCGACCAGCGCAGCAAGATCGACGGCGACGGTTACGATTGGTCGCTGAACGAGGCGAAATAGCCTCAGTCCAGCTGCAACACCATCGCCTTGAGGTAAGCGCTCTCCGGCAAGAGCGGATGAACCGGATGATCCGGTGCCGCGCCGGCCGAGCGGAGCACACGGCCGCCGCGGCCGGCCCGCATAATACCGCGCGCCACTTCCTCGGCGAAAGCGGTGGGTTCCACATTGTACGAGCACGAGCAGACCGCCAGGAACCCGCCTGGCGCCACCAGCGCCGCGGCCTCGGCCGTCATCTTGCGATAGCCCTTGAGCCCGATGGCGAGATCGCGTTTGGAGCGCGCGAAGGCAGGCGGATCGGCAATCACCACATCATAGCGTTCGCCCGCGACGGCGCGCCGTTCCATCTCGGCAAAGGCCTCGCCGGCGTGGAATTGGCAGCGCTGGGCCACACCGTTCAAGTCGGCCGCTTGGGCCGCGAGCGCGAGGGCCGGTTTGGAGCGATCGATGCCGAGCACCCGGATCGCACCGGCCAAGGCCGCCTGCACGGCGAAGCCGCCGGTGTGGCAATAAACATCGAGCACGCGCGCACCCTGGGCCAGCCTGGCGACGAAAGCGCGGTTGTCGCGTTGATCGAAGAACCAGCCCGATTTCTGCCCGCCCACCGGATCGGCCAGGAAGCGCGCACCGTTCTCCTCCAGCGCGATCGGCCCATCCAAGGCCCCCTTGACGAGCGTGCCGGCCTCGGCAATTTTGAGTCCTTCGATCGCGCGCACCGAGCTGTCGTCGCGCCAGACGATGGCGCGCGGCGCCAGGACTTGATCGAGCGCGGCCAACAGCGCCGGCTCCATCAGATCGGTGCCGGCTGTGTTGCTCTGGCAAACGAGCACGTCGTCGAAGCGATCGATGGCTAGGCCGGGCAGGCCGTCGGCCTCGGCATGGATGAGCCGATAGAACGGCCGATCGAACAGGCGGTCGCGTAGCGCGCGTGCCGCCTCGATACGTTCGGCGAGAAAGGCGGCATCCACCTGCATGGCCGACGCCTCGGACAGGCGGCGCAGTGCGATTAGATTATGTGGATTGAAATACCAGGTGCCCAGCGGCTTGCCATCGGTGCGCACGAGATCGACGACGCCGCCCGGCGGCAGCGCCTTGGTCGCGGCGTCCATGACGATCTCGTTGGAATAGACCCAGGGATGGCCGGATTTGACTCTTCCATCGCGACCGGGTTGCAGGCGAATAGTTGGATGAATTGATGGCATCGACATGAGCGAAAAATACCCGGTTTGCCCAATCCCATGCGCGGGACTGGGCGATGTGAAAGAAAGGGGCCGAAGCGAAAGCGGGAGACCTAGTCGCCCAGCGCGACGCCCTCTCGGCGGGGATCGGCGCCGCCGACCAGGCCGTTCGCCGTAACCATGATGCCTTGGAGCCCGCCGGTGAAGTCGAGCACGCGGACCTCATGGCCCATAGCTTCCAGCGGCGCCTTCAGCGCTTCGGCCGCCGTGCCCTTTTCCAGTTCGGTGGCGCCGCCGCGGCTGCCCACATAGGGCAGATTGATCGCCTTCTGGATATCGAGGCCCCAATCGAGCACGCCGACCAGGGTCTTGGCGACATAATTGATGATGGCACTGCCGCCGGGCCCGCCGACCGTCATGATCGGCTTGCCCTCGCGGTCGAACACCAGGGTCGGCGACATGGAGCTACGCGGGCGCTTGCCCGGCTCGATCCGATTGGCGACGGGTTTTCCGTCGTCGACAGGCGTGAAGGCGAAGTCGGTCAACTCGTTGTTGAGCAGGAAGCCGCGCACCATCAGGCGCGCGCCGAATCCATCCTCGATGGTCGTGGTCATGGACAGCGCATTGCCCTGGCCATCGATCACCGAGATATGGCTGGTCGAGGGCAGTTCGAGGGAATCGTCCCGGCCCCACAATCCGCCTTGGCGGAAGGGTGGCTCGCCCGGGCTCGCCTTGCCCATGGCCTTGGCCGGATCGACCAACCGGGCCCGGCTTTTCAGATAGCCCGGATCGATCAATCCGCGAACCGGCACGTTGACGAAATCGCTGTCGGCCATGTAGAGGCTGCGATCAGCATAGGCGACGCGCCCAGCTTCGGCCAGGAGATGCGCGGCCTCTTTGCTATCCGGCTTGATCTTACTCATGTCGAATTCGGCCAGCACGCCCAGGATTTGCAGGACGGTCAGCGCGCCCGAGCTGGGCGGCCCCATGCCGCAGACGACATGGATGCGATAGGACCCGCACACGGCATCCCGTTCCTTCGGCCGATAGCCTGCGAGATCGGCTTCCGTCATGTCGCCGGCATTGACCGGCGCGTTGCGGATGGCGGCGACGATGTCGCGGGCGATCTCGCCGGTGTAGAAGGCGTCGGCGCCGTTGCGCGCGACCTGACGCAACACCTCGGCGAACGGCTTGTTGACCATCTTCTCGCCAACCGCCCGGGGGCTGCCATCGGCATTATAGAAATAACTCTTGGCCGGCTCGTGGAGCCCAAGGTTTTTTTCGCCCTTGAGCAGATTATGCAGGCGGGCCGGCATGGGGAAACCGTTTTCGGCCAACTCGATGGCCGGCTCGAATAGCTGCGCCCAGGGCAGCTTGCCCTGGGCCTTGTGCGCCATTTCCAACACCCTCAACGTGCCGGGCACGCCGACCGACTTGCCGCCGACCACGGCGTCCATGAAACGCAGCGCCTTGCCGTCGGCGCCCAGGAAGCGTTCGGGCGTGGCGGCGGCCGGCGCGGTCTCGCGGCCGTCATAGGTGGTCAACTTCTTGCCGGCGGCTGTCCAATGCACGAGAAAGGCGCCGCCGCCGATACCCGAGGATTGCGGCTCCACCAGATTGAGCACGAGTTGGATGGCGACGGCCGCGTCCACCGCACCGC
>SHVW01000025.1 GCA_009694085.1 Alphaproteobacteria bacterium | reverse complement strand
AGATCCTCTTCCAGATCCGCCGCATCCTCTAATCCGACCGACAGTCGCACCATGCCGTCGCCGATGCCGAGCCTGGCGCGCGCCTCGGCGCCCAGGCGTTGATGAGTGGTGGTGGCGGGGTGGGTGATCAGGCTCTTGGAATCGCCGAGATTGTTGGAAATATCGATCAGGGTCAGCGCATCCAGGCAGCTGAAGGCCGCTTGCTTGCCGCCGACGAGATCGAAGGTGACGACGGTGCCGCCATCCTTCATCTGGCGCAGCGCCAGATTGTGCTGGGGGTGGCTGGGCAGGCCAGGATAGCGCACCCGGGTCACGCCGGTGCGGCTGCCGAGGAAGGTGGCGATCCGGCGCGCCGCCGTGCATTGCTTCTCGATGCGCATTCCCAGCGTCTCCAACCCCTTGATCAGGACCCAGGCGTTGAAGGGCGACAGCGCCGGCCCGGTATGCTTGACGAAGGGGGCGAGCTGGTCGGTCACGAAGGCGGCAGAGCCCAGCACCGCGCCGCCCAGGCAGCGGCCCTGACCATCGATATGTTTGGTCGCGGAGTAGACCACCACGTCGGCGCCGAGCTTGAGCGGTTTTTGCAGCACGGGGCTGGCGAACACATTGTCCACCACCACGCGCGCGCCGACTTTGTGCGCCAGATCGCACACGGCGGGCAGGTCGACGATTTCCAAGGTCGGGTTCGACGGCGTTTCCAGGAACACGGCGGCGGTGGTGCGGTCGAGCGCATGGGCCCATTGGTCGAGATCGGTGCCGTCCACGAACACGGTCTGGATGCCGTAGCGCGGCAGGATCTGGGACAGGATGTAGTCGCACGAACCGAACAGAGCGCGCGAGGCGACCACCCGGTCGCCGGATTTGAGCTGGCACATCAGCGCGGCGAACACGGCTGCCATGCCGGTCGCCGTCGCGCGCGCCGCCTCCGCTCCCTCCATAAGGGCGAGCCGCTGCTCGAACATGCCGACGGTCGGGTTGCTGAAGCGGGAATAGATGAAGCGGTCATCCTTCTCCGGCGCGGCGGCGAGGAAGGCGGCCTCGGCCTCGGCCGCGCTGCCATAGACGAAGCCCGAGGTCATGTAGAGCGCCTCGGCGGTCTCGTTGAAATTGCTGCGGTTGAGCCCGCCGCGCACGGCCAAAGTCTGCGGCCGCCAGGCTTGATTGGTCGGTTTCATGGCTCGATCCCTCCGCCTCGTGCGCCACCATCGGCGCGACAAAAAACCCCGACCGGTCGGTCGGGGCTCACGGCGGCGGCCTATGGGGCCCTGTCGCGCTCCAACCTTTTAGCGATTTATTTTACGTGGCCGCAAGCCGGTCGGCTCAAATCACCACGGAGCGGACTTCTTCTAGGGCCGAAGTTCAGAGCTGTCAAGTCACACGCAACGCGCCATGCTATCCTTGCTTCGTTTCGCCTTTGAGAGAGTGGACCATGACGATCGACGAATACGCCGCGGGGGCTGCCGGGGTTGCTGCCGTGCGCATGAAACCCGCCGAGCGAACCGACGAGCGCGAGCTTTTGCATCTGGCGCTTGGCCTGGCCGGCGAGGCGGGCGAGATCGCCGATCATCTCAAGAAGAGCTTGCGCGGCGAGACCTGGGACCGCGACCGCCTGGCCGGCGAGTTGGGCGATGCGATCTATCAATGGGCTCGGCTGTGCACCCTCGCCGGTTGTTCGCCCTCGGAAGTGCTGGATCGCAGCACTCGGGCCATCGAAGCCAGGATTGCCAGGCAAGCACAGATGTGACGGCGGCTTGTGGGAGTCCGCGCGGGGATGGCTTCAGCGAAGGGCAAGCATGGCATGCGGGTCTTCTCCGAAGCCAGTAAGGCCGAATCTAGGATTTCGGCCATAACTCCGGAAACTCCACGACCGTAACCGAACGGCAATAGGGTTGCAGGAAATCGATCCGATTGGTCGGCGCCGGCATCGGCACCGGAGCGGGTGGACGCCAACTCGGGCAATCTGACGAACGCGACCACAGGAGATCGGTCACGGCGCGCAGCTCCTCGAATGAGTTCTCGACCAACCGGCAGCCGCGATTCTTGGTAAAATGGCGGACCGATCCCCAGTTGAGTGCGCCCATGGCGGCAAGTTCGCGGATGTCGAACCGTTTGCCGGTCGCATCGAACAGATGGTTCGGCATGATCATGCCGGCCGGCGTCCACACCCCCCAGATCGATAGGGAGTTAGTCACGACATAGGGTACGTCGAAGGCGCCGGGTAGGTGGGCCGGACCTGATAACGTGGTCACCATGAAGCGCGCCCGGCTGACTGCCATGGCCTGAACCATGAACTCGTTTTTCAGCCGGCTCAAATCGACGAAGCCGGGTCCGATATCGAAGGAACGCATCCCGGGATGACCCAGCCGCACGACCTGGCCGCCGAGGTCTCCGATGATGTGGCGTGCCAGCGCTTCGAACGGCCGATCGTCAACGTCGCGATAGGTTGTAGCGCCGCGACCGTCATAATTCGGCTGGCGGTAAAACAGGCAGCAGAACCAGCGGTTCGGGTCGAGACCCAGCCCGACTAGCCTGTCGGATAACTCGGATACCCGATCCTCGGGAATGCGGAAGATGGGATGGCGATCGAAGCGCAGGAGGTCTTCCACGACCATCATCGAGGGTGTCAGCACGATGTCGGGATCGGCCAAGCCGATCTTGATGAAGTCGCGCGTGCCCGGAATATCGGCGCGATCGGGATGAGGATAAAAGACATCGAGCGGCGTCGCGCGATCGCCCGCGATCACAATTTTTTGATCGATGTACGGATTGATCGCCACGAGATCGCGTTTGTATGGGCGATCGTCGCGATAGTAGAGCGCCAGCCGGGCGTTGGCGTAGTGCATCTTGACAGCAGCCGCATAGATGCCGCGGGTCAGGAAATCGCCCAGCGTTCGGTCGAGCGCGGCCGCGAAGATTTTGACCGGCCGGTCGCGACCGCGCTTTTGAAACAGGCGCGGCCCCGCTCCAGGCAGCGACGATACGAGATCGACCTCTGGCATGCAAGCCAAGGGGTCGATCCGATGCAATAAGGGATCGGGCGCAACATTTTCCATACGAACTCCAGCACTCGGCACCAGGATAGGCAGGTCGGCAACCCCTGACAATCCGGCACGCGGCAAGCGCCGTTGCGGGCATGCTCGATTCTTCCCCCTTGCACCCGCGCCCTCGCCCGTGAAAACATTCCCCTCAAGAGGCGGCGGCGGATGGTGCTGACACGGCGCTCTTCCCGGCGAACTGCCCTGAATGTAGTCGTCAGGAGGAGGCGTTTATGGCGGACAAGAAGCCCAAATCGCCGCGCACGGCGGTGCTCGTCGGCCCCTATCTCAGCGGCAAGACCACGCTGCTGGAGGCGCTGCTGGCGGCAACCGGGGCGATACCGAGCAAGGGCACGATCAAGGCCGGAAATACGGTCGGCGACAGCGCGCCGGAGTCGCGCCAGCGCAAGATGTCGGTCGAGATCAACGTCGCGCACACCAAATACCTCGACGACCCCTGGATTTTTATCGACTGCCCCGGCTCCATCGAATTCGCCCAGGAGGCGCACAACGCCCTGATGGTCGCCGACGTAGCCGTCGTGGTGTGCGAGCCCGTGCCGGACAAGGCGCTGACCATCGCGCCGATCTTGAAGTTCCTCGACGACCATGCCATCCCGCACATGCTGTTCGTCAACAAGATGGACATATCGGCGGTGCGCGTGCGCGATTTGCTCCAGTCGCTTCAGGCGGTGTCGGAGCGGCCGCTGATCTTGCGCCAGGTGCCGATCCGCGACGGCGATTCGATTTCCGGCTATGTCGATCTGGTCAGCGAGCGCGCCTACAAATATCGGCCAAGCCAGGCTTCCGATTTAATCCAGGTTCCGGATTCGGCGCTCGCGCGCGAGAAGGAAGCGCGCACGGAAATGCTCGAGGCGCTCGCCGATTTCGACGACAAGCTGTTGGAGCAATTGCTCGAGGACACCCAACCATCCACGCGGGAGATTTACGGCCAGATCACTAGGGATCTCCAGGGCGATCTGATCGTGCCGGTTCTGCTTGGCGCCGCCGAGCACGATCATGGCGTGCGCCGGCTGTTGAAAGCGTTGCGCCACGAGACGCCCGAGGTGGCGGCCAGCGCCACCCGTCGCGGCGTCGAGGGGGCGGGCGAGGCCGTGCTCCAGGTGTTCAAGACCGTGCACGCCGCCCACACGGGCAAGCTGTCGCTCGCCCGAATTTTGCGCGGCTCGGCCAAGGACGGCGCGACCCTTAGCGGCGCGCGCGTCTCCGGCTTCAGCCATCTCATGGGCGCGACGCCGATCAAGCAGGGTGAGGCCATGGCGGGCGACGTGGTCGGGCTCGGCCGCATGGAACCGATCAAAACCGGCGACGTGCTGACGCCCTCGGGTACGGGCCCTGCCGGCCTCAAGCCGTGGCCGGCCGCCCTGACGCCGGTCTATTCGCTCGCCATCAAGGCGGAGAACCGCAACGACGAGGTCAAGCTGTCGGGTGCCCTGGCCCGGATGGTGGAGGAAGACCCCTCGCTCGCCGTCGAGCACAACCCCGACACCCACGAGATGGTGCTGTTGGGCCAGGGCGAAATCCATCTGCTGGTCACGATCGAGCGCATTCGCTCCAAATACAATCTCAAGCTGACCTCGTCCAAGCCTAGGGTGCCATACAAGGAGACGATCAAGAAAAGCACCCAGCAGCACGGGCGCCACAAACGCCAATCCGGCGGTCACGGCCAGTTCGGCGATATTCATGTCGAGATCAAGCCGCTGGCGCGAGGCAAGGGCTTCGAGTTCATCGACAAGATCGTGGGCGGCGCCGTGCCGCGCAATTTCATCCCCTCGGTCGAGGAAGGCATCGTCGATTATCTCAAGCGCGGCCCCCTAGGCTTCACCGTGGTCGATGTTTCGGTCAAGCTCTATGACGGCTCCTATCACGCGGTCGACAGCTCGGACATGGCGTTCAAGACGGCGGCGCGCATTGCCATGAGCGAGGGCATGCCGAAATGCGAACCGGTGCTGTTGGAGCCGATCTGCCACGTCACCATCGCCGTGCCCAACGAGCACACCTCGAAGGTGCAGCGCGTGATCACCGGCCGGCGCGGCCATATCCTGGGCTATGACGCCAAGCCGGGCTGGAAGGGCTGGGACGAGGTGCAGGCCAACATGCCGCAATCGGATTTGCACGATCTGATCATTGAGCTGCGCTCGATCACACTCGGCGTCGGCAGCTATAGCTGGAAGTTCGACCACCTGGCCGAGCTGACCGGCCGGCTCGCCGACAAGGTAATCGGCGACCAGCAGCAGGCGGCGGCGTCGTAGAAATAACCCTCCCGCGCCGCAGGGGCGCGGGAGGGTTCTAGACCTATTTCTTGCCGGCGTTCACGAAGGCGCCGAAGATCAACGTGTAGTCCTGATCCACCCACGGCTTGTGGCAGGTGAAGCAGGATTCGATATTGGCAGCGGCGTTGCGCTGGCCGTTGGGCAGGAAGGACGCGTATTCCCATTCGGCGTTGCGCTTGGCGGCGGGGTATTCCACGCCCCAACCGGCGCGCCGCTCCTGCACATTGACCGCGACCAACTCGTCCTCGGCAATGAAGCGGCCCTCGGCGTTACGCACGGGGTTGCCGTCGGCGCCCAGCTTGGCCTTGCGCTCCTCCAGCACCAGGATCGCGCCGTTCGGGATCGCTTTGCCCGTTTCGGCCGCCATGGCGGCGGGGTTGGCATAGAGGAAGAGCAGGGTTTTGCGGTCGTAGCGGTCGAGCACGCCGAAGCTCTGCCACAGGCGATAGCTGGTGGGGAAATCGACCTTCTCCGGTCCCGCCGACTAGGGTGCGGGCAACACGATCAAGGCAGCGATTGCGAGCAGGGTTTTGCGGAACATGGTCATGGCGTCACCGTCACTTTCGTCTTCATGCCGGGATGGAACACGCAAAACACGTCGAAGGTGCCGGCCTTGCCGAGCGGCATGGCTGGGCTGGCGGCGCTGGGCTTCATGACGCCGAGATTGACGCCATAGCCGAAGGTGGGAACGTAAACGGCGTGGCCGACGAAATCCTGATTGACGAATTTAAGCGTGTCGCCGACCCGCGCCGCGATGGTGCGGGGGGCATAGCTATCGTCCTTGGCGACGACCGTGATCTCGCCGGCGCCGGCAGCGCCGGTCCCGACGCCTAAGGCAAGGGCGACCGCAACGATCCGTTTCATGAGGATTCCTCCGCCGTTGTCCTGTTCGCAGCGATAGCATGGGCCGGCCGGTTCCGCTCGGTCGGATTGCCTCGTTCACCGACAGTTGATTTGTCCGTGATCGGGCGTACCTTTAGAGACAATCCAGGCCATGCCGGTATTCCCGGCCCGAGGAGGCGGATATGTTGATCAAGCGCAAACGCGGTTGGGAATTACCGGAAAACGCGGCGACCCCGGAGCATCTGTTCCTGAGCCGGCGCCGGTTTGCGCAAGCCTTTGCTGCGGGGGCCATCGCCGCCGGGCCGATCCTGCTGCCGGCCCTGGCCGCCACCCCCGCTTCCGCGCAGGATAAGGCCGCCGATCCCTCGGCCAAGCTCTATCCGTTCAAGCAGAACATGCGCTATCGCCTGGACCGGCCGATCACGGGCGAGGAGCTGGCGACCACCTACAATAATTTCTACGAGTTCGGCTCCCAGAAGAACATCCACAAGGAGGCGCAGAAACTGCCGCTGCGTCCCTGGACCATCAAGGTCGACGGCATGGTGGAAAAGCCGGTCGAAATCGGCATCGACGACCTCATGGCCAAGATGCCGCTGGAAGAGCGGCTCTATCGCCACCGCTGCGTCGAGGCCTGGTCGATGGCCGTGCCATGGGGCGGCTTCGCCATGAGTGAATTCGTCAAGCTGTGCCAGCCGCTGTCCCAGGCGAAATATGTGCGCATGGAAACCTTCAAGGACCCCAAGGTGGCGCCGGGCCAGCACCAGACTTGGTATCCCTGGCCCTATGTGGAGGGCGTGACGATCGAAGAGGCCAACAACGAACTCGCTTTCATGGTGACCGGCGCCTATGGCAAGCCGGCCCCGGCCCAGAACGGCGCGCCGCTGCGCCTGGCGCTGCCGTGGAAATACGGCTTCAAGCACATCAAGTCGATTACCCGCGTCACCTTCACCGACAAGCAGCCCAAGAGCTTCTGGGAAGAAATCCAGGGCCGCGAATACGGCTTCTGGGCCAATGTGAACCCGAAGGTGCCCCATCCGCGCTGGAGCCAGGCGACCGAAATGCCGCTGGGCTCCAAGGAGCGCGTGCCGACCTTGCTCTATAACGGCTACGGCGAATTCGTCGCGGATTTGTACAAGGGGATGGATGAGAAGGTATTGTTTATGTGAGGCGCTTGGGTGCCCTTTTTGGGGGGTATCCTTTCAATTATTCATCCATTATGGTGTAATGCCTTCTAATGAAGGGTGTTCAGTGGAGGGAACATGCCAGCCTATTCTGGCTTGAGCTACACCGTCACTGGCGGCGGGGCGACGTTCACCGCAGGTGGACGCGCCTTTACGGTCGATGACACCGCCTATCAAAATATGAATCTCGACGTCAAGGGCGCGGTGGCCGCCGGCACTATTTCAAGCGGGTTCGCCCATTGGCTATCCGGTGGCTGGGCCGAGGGACGGTCGATCGGCATCAATGGAAGTAACTTCGTCGAAAGCGCCTATCTGTCGCGATATCCCGACGTGGCCGCCGCGACCACGATGGGATTGGAAAGCGGGTTCCATCATTGGATCGACAATGGTGCCGCGGAAGGCCGGACGACGGCCGGATACTTGACCCAGCAGGGCGCCTCCGGCAACGACACGCTGGTTGCGAGTGCGGCTATCGTGCGCGGCTATGAGGGCGATGACAGCATCGTATCAGGCGGCACCGCGTTTGGTGGGACTGGCAATGATACGATCAGCGGCGGAGACCTGATTTACGGCAATCAGGGCGACGACAGCATCTCGGACGGCGGAACCGCAATGTTCGGCGGTCAAGGCAACGATACAGTTTCCGGCAGTTACCTGCGCAACGACCTAATCTACGGCAACATGGGGGATGATGCGCTGTCCGGGGGGGTATCTCCATCTGGGTCGTGGCGGTGCGATTTCGGGCAATGACTATGTCCATGGCGGCAAGGGCAACGATTCGATCTACGGCCAGGGCGGCAACGATACCTTGTTCGGCGGACTCGGCGCCGATCAATTTCGTTTCGATGGAAATTTTGCATCGATAACGACCCTGTCAATCCCGAGCGGCGCAACGGAGGTGAAAGACTTCAAGGCCGATGAGGGTGACCGGATCGTGTTTCCCACCGGTGGGTTCTTTTTTCCCAGCAGCTTTTCAGCCGTGCTGGAGCGCGCGGTCGATGGCTCGAACGGTGTGGTGATCGACTTGACCGGAAGGCTTGAAGCCGGCGGCGGCACCCTCACCCTGACTGGCATCAGCAAGGCCCAGCTTCAGAGCGAATGGTTCCTGTTCGTGTAACCAAAGCCCATTTAATCCCGGCGTCGTCGGCGAAAGCGTCTTGCCGCCAGCACTGGCGATCTATCACACGATGATGGACAGATTCATCCGCAATTCGCGGACCAGCACCTCGGGCGCGACGGAGCCCCGCTTGCCGTGGACGAGCCTGACCAGACCGCATCGGCTCATGGTCTTCAGCGTGCGCGACAGATTGCTCGCCCTCCGGCCCGTCAATGCCTCCAACTCAGCGAGCGATGTCGGGTGCCGTTCGTCGATGATCTTGAGCAATTGGCGATTGGGCTCGGACAGTACTCGGGCTAGCGATGCCAGCGACGTAAACCAGATATTCGGTTCGCCGCGCTGCCGGCGACGCTCCCCCCGAGCGATTTGAAGCGCACGCTCGCGAAGCTCGCCATGACTGGCGATCCCGATCGTGAATTTTTCAGCCATCGCTTTATTGCTCCCTCACGATGCGTTCGATCTCGTCGAAGAAATCCGCGATCAGCCGCTCGGCGGATACGAACTTGTACGGTCGCCCTTCATCCCTCTCGTCCCGGTGCCAGTGGTCGTAGTCGACCGGCCGTCTGGCAAATCTGCTGCCGCTTCTAGCCGCGCCATGGGCGTTGTCGTAACCCATCAGCCGCCGGCCGTCCGGTGCATGGAAGGTCAGCGAATACGAGATTCCATGAGGCTTTCCCGGCGTTGGGTCGATCCGCTTGACCCGAAATCGCGCCACGGCGCCGCTTTCATAGACGATATCCTCGCCATCGAGATCGAGCAGGTATGCGAGACCCTGATCTTCCCTTGTCACGACAGTACCATATCAGTTTGTGATAGGTGTGGACAAGCAGCGCGACAGCGGCTGCGTGTTCCACCCGGCCCGCGAAAAGACAGGCGGCACAAAAAATTGCCGGGAACTCGAAAGTTCCCGGCAAGTTGAACAGGGAGGCTTCACGTCTGGGAGACGTAGGACCCCGAAGGGCCCCGTGAATGTTGCAACGCAACAATCACTCTCATTAAATATATTATCCCAGGGAAACGACCATCATTAAATTAACAAATCGGCCATGCGATCCGTGCATATCTGCTGTATTCGGCAGTAAACGGCCAAAAAACAGCCAATACTCCCCGAGGGAAAGCGTCGTGACTTAAAGGATTAACGAAGTGTCGTCCCACCGTCGCAGTCCGAAATTGATCGCCGAGTCGACGAGTCGGGTATCAAAACTGGGTCTGGGCGACCTTTTGGAGCAGGAAATCGCGCAGCACGGCGATGCGCTTGGAATGGCGCAGCTCCTCGGGATAGAGGAAATAGGCTTGTACCTTCGGTCCCTCCACCTCGGGCAGCACGCGCACCATCTCCGTCTGGTCGCGGGCGATGAAATCGGGCAGCGCGGCCACGCCGATGCCGCTCTGCACGGCGCGGAAGATGGCGTGATAGTTGTTGATGTTCATGACGGGAATATCCGGCGCACCGCCCGCCGCCGTTGCCAGGTTGGCCAGCCAATTGACCTGGGGGAAGGGCGGGTGCGGGCTGTCGCCATAGACGATCAAGCGGTGCCGGCTGAGTTCGGCCAGTGTCTTGGGCTGGCCGCGGCGCTCGATATAACTGCGGGCCGCATAGATGTGGAAATTGACCGTGACCAGATGGCGCTGCACCAGATCGGGTTGGCGCGGCGGCGACATGCGGATGGCGACGTCGGCTTGGCGCATGGACAGGTCGAGTTCGTTGTCGTCGAAGAGTAGGCTGACCGCGATTTCGGGATAGCGCTCGACGAACTCGTTCATGCGTGGGGTCAGCCAATTCGAGCCGAACGCCACCGTGGTGGTGATCTTGAGCGGGCCCTTCGGGCTTTCCCGGTTTTCGCTCAGCATGGCCTCGGCCATGGCCAGCTTGCCGAACACTTCCTTCGCCGTGTGGAACAGCAACTCGCCCTGTTCGGTCAGAATCAAGCCGCGGGCGTGGCGGTGGAACAGCGGCACGTTGAGCGAGTCCTCAAGTCCGCTGATCTGCCGGCTGACGGCGGATTGACTGAGATTGAGCGTTTCGCCCGCATGCGTGAAACTGCCGGCCTCGGCGACTGCGTGGAACACGCGCAGCTTGTCCCAATCCATATGCCGGCCGCTGGGCACATAGGGGTTGGCCGCGAGCGCGGCGGCCTCGGCTGCTTCGATGGGCTTGGCGCGACCGGATTTGCGGTCGAGCGCCTCGTCGGCGGCGCCATCGTCGGGCCGGCCCGGTCGCGCCCTAGGTCGGCCGCCCTCGCTCATTGCGCGGCTATCGCTAAGGAATCGGCCGCGTGGTGGGCGAGGAACTTGTCGGCCTCCAGCGCCGCCATGCAGCCCATGCCGGCCGCCGTCACGGCCTGGCGGAACACCTTGTCTTTAACGTCGCCGGCGGCAAACACGCCGGGCACGTTGGTGGCGGTCGAATCCGGCCGGGTCACGATATAGCCGCCGGAATCGATCTCCAGCTTGTCGCGGAACAGTGCCGTCGCCGGGTCGTGGCCGATGGCGACGAACACGCCGTCGAGCGCGATCGAATTTCGCGCGCCGGTCTTGAGATTGCGCACAACGATGCCGGTGACCGTGGGCGGCCCCTCCTTGCCTTGCACCTCGTCCACCACGCTGTCCCACAGCACCGCGATCTTGGGATGTTTGAACAGGCGCTCTTGCATGATCTTCTCCGCGCGGAACGAATCGCGCCGGTGGATCACGGTCACCTTGCTGGCGAAATTGGTCAGGAACAACGCTTCTTCGACCGCACTGTTGCCGCCGCCGACCACGGCGATCTCCTTGCCGCGAAAAAAGAAGCCGTCGCAGGTAGCGCAGGCGGACACGCCGAAGCCGCGGAATTTTTCCTCGCTCGGCAGACCAAGCCAGCGCGCTTGCGCGCCGGTCGCGATAATCACGGCGTCGGCCGTGTAGGTATCGCCGGAATCGCCGGTGCAGCGGAACGGCCGGCGGCTGAAATCGACATCCACGATCACGTCGCCGATCATGCGCGTGCCGACATGCTCGGCCTGCTTCTGCATCTGCTCCATCAGCCAGGGGCCCTGGATGACGTCGGCGAAGCCGGGATAGTTTTCCACATCGGTCGTGATGGTCATCTGGCCGCCGGGCTGGATGCCTTGCACCAGCATCGGCTTCAGATTGGCGCGCGCGGCATAGATCGCGGCGGTATAGCCGGCGGGGCCGCCGCCGATAATCAGGGCTTTGCTATGATGCTGGGTGGCCATAAATCGCTCCGGCCGGGCACGGGTCCGACTGCTCGGCCCTAAACATAGTCATGGGAGGGGCCGGGCGCAACCGGGGCGGGTTGGTGCCGAGTCTCAGCTTTCGTTGGTAAACGGCCGGGCTAGCAGGGCGCCGATCGTCTGGGTCAAATCGGCGCCGCGGTTGAGCACGGCGTCGATCGCCTGGACGATCGGCATCTCCACACCCCGGCGCTGGGCCAGCGCCGCCACCGGGCCGGCGCTGAACACGCCTTCGGCCACGCTGCGCCGCTCGGCCAGGATTTGAGATAGTGCCCGGCCCTGGCCCAGCGCGATGCCGAGCGAGGTGTTGCGCGAGGTCGGGCTGGTGCAGGTCAGCACGATATCGCCCAGGCCGGACAGACCCATCAGCGTCTCCGCGCGGCCCCCGAGCGTCACCGCGAGCCGCGTGATCTCGGCTAGGCCCCGCGTGATCAGGGCAGCGCGCGCGTTCTCGCCGAGGCCGCGGCCGGCGACGATGCCGCAGGCGATGGCCAGCACGTTCTTGACCGCGCCGCCGATCTCCGCGCCGATGGGATCGTTCGACAGATAGGGTCGAAAGGTGCGCGTGCCCAGCAGCGCGACCAGCTCGGCACCGAGCGCGGCGTCGATGGTCGCCAGGGTGACGGCCGTGGGCAAGCCGCGCGCGACTTCGGCGGCGAAGGTTGGGCCGGACAACACGGCGAGCGGCCGACCCGGTAGGGCGGTGCTGGCTACCTCGGACATGAGAGCCAACGTGTCCCGCTCGATGCCCTTGGCGCACAGCACGACAGGCGCGTGTGCCGGCAGATGCGGGGCAAGCCGACCGGCCACAGCGCGCAGATGCTGGGACGGCACGGCCAGCAGAACCATTTCGGCAGCGCCGATATCGGCAGCCTCGCCGCTCGCCCGGATGGCGGCATCGAGTGCGACGCCAACGAGGTAGTCGCGGTTCTCGCGTGCGGTCTCAATGGCGTGCGCGTGCTCGGGTCGTCTCGCCCACAGCACGACGTTGTGTCCGTTGCGCGCCGCGAGTTGGGCCAGCGCCGTGCCCCAGGCGCCGGCACCGATCACGGTGATGCGGCGCCCGCTCATGCTTTCACGCCCGCGCCTATGGCCGGCGGCGCATCCGGGTCGAGCGGCCAGCGCGGCCGCGGCGCGAAATCGAGGCCGTCGATCAGGCCCAGACCGAGGCGCTCGATTCCCGCCCAGGCGACCATGGCGGCGTTGTCGGTGCATAGCCGGGCGGGTGGGGCGAGGAAGCGAAAACCGTTCGCCGCCGCCGCCGCTTGCAAGCGCGTGCGCAGATGGGTGTTGGCGGCGACGCCGCCGGCCACCACCAGAGTGGTGGGCTGGCCGTAGGTGTCGACGAAGCGCGTCATGGCCCGGCGCGTGCGGTCAGTCAGCGCGTCGGCGACCGCGGCCTGGAACGAGGCGGCCAGATCGGCGCGCGCGGCCATGGCGTCGGAACCCAGCTTGTTCAGCGCATGGCGCAGCGCCGTCTTCAAACCGGAAAAGGAAAAATCGCAACCGGGTCGCCCCATCATCGGGCGGGGCAGGTTGAAGCGCGCGGGATTGCCCTCTGCGGCCAGGCGCTCGATCTGCGGGCCGCCGGGATAGCCCAGGCCCAGCATCTTGGCCGCCTTGTCGAAGGCCTCGCCGACGGCGTCGTCGATCGTGGTACCCCAGCGGCGATAGCGCCCGACTCCGTCCACTGCCAGTAATTGGCAATGGCCGCCCGAGACCAGCAGCAGCAGATAGGGAAAGGGCAGATCCTCGATCAGGCGCGCGCTCAGCGCGTGGGCCTCGAGGTGATTGATCGCCAGGAACGGCTTGCCCCGCGCCGCCGCCATCGCCTTCGCCATCATCACGCCGACCATGACGCCGCCGATCAGCCCGGGCCCGCCGGTGGCCGCGATGCCGTCGATGTCGCTGAGTTCGATGCCGGATTTCGCCTTGGCCTCGTCGAGCGCGCGGCGCACCAAATCGGGCAGATGGGCGAGGTGTGCGCGCGCCGCCACCTCGGGCACGATGCCGCCATAGGGTTTGTGATCGTCCATTTGGGACAACACGAGATCGGACAGCAATTCGCGCCGGTCGGTGGCGATGGCCACGGCGGTTTCGTCGCACGACGTCTCGATGCCCAGCACGATCATGGCGGGCAGGATAACCGATCGAGGCTCAGGCGCAGAGCATGTTGTAGAGTTCGAGCAGGATCGCGGGGCCGCGCGTGCTCCACAGGAACAGTGCGCCTAGGACGATCGCCAGCACCAACCCGGCGCCGATACCGAATCCGGCGGTGCGGGCGAGCGGACTCACGCCGCCGCCCCCTTGGCCGACAGCCGGGTCATGGGCTGGTCGGTGATCGGGTAATGCATGGCGGCGGCGAAGAAGCCGAGTCCGATGCAGATCACCCACATGGCGTCGTAGGAACCAAAGACATCGAAGAAATAGCCGCCGAGCCACGCGCCGAGAAAGCTGCCGACCTGATGGCTGAAGAACACTACGCCATAAAGCATGGACATGTAGGTCGGTCCAAACACCTGGGCGATCAAGCCCGAGGTCAACGGGATCGTGCTCAACCAGAGCAGACCGAGGGCGGAAGCGAAGACCAGGGCCGACGTGCTGGTCAGTGGCATCAGAATGAAGACCAGAAACACGAGCGAGCGGCCGAGATAGATCCAGGCAAGCACGTATTTCTTACGGAACTTGCTACCGAGCACGCCGGCGGAATAGCTGCCGATGATGTTGAACAACCCAACCAGCGCCAAGCACCAGGCGGCAACCCAGCTTTCGATGCCGAGGTCGGCCAAATAAGAGGGCAGATGGACGGCAACGAACACGACCTGGAAGCCGCACACGAAAAACCCGGCGGTGAGCAACTGGAAGCCGCGATGGCCGGCTGCTTCCTTCAAGGCGGCCATCAGGGATTGCTTGTCCTGGTCGGCGGCGCTGGCCTGCTGGCCCGCCACGCCGGCCGATAAGGGCACCATGATCAGACTGGTCGCGGCCAACACCATGAGGGCCGACGACCAACCCAGACTCGACAGAAAATACTCGCCATAGGGCACCATAATGAATTGGCCGAAGGAACCTCCGGCGGCGCAGATGCCAAGCGCCATGCTGCGTTTCTCCGGCGGCGCCGCGCGGCCGACCGCGCCGAGCGCCACGGAGAAGCCGAGACCCGATAGACCGAGGCCGAGCAGGATGCTGCCCAGGAACAACTCGCCGCTGCCGGTGCTGATCGCCATGGCATAAAGCCCGGCCGCGTAGAACAGCGCCGAGACCGCCAGCGTGCGGCCCGTGCCGTATTTATCGGCGATGCCGCCGGCGAAGGGTGCCGCCGCCCCCCACAACAAATTCTGCAACGCCATGGCGAAGGCAAAGACCTCGCGTCCGACGCCGAGATCGAGACTGATCGGCTTGAGGAATAGGCCAAGGCCCTGGCGAATGCCGACCGAAACGGTCAATAAGGTCGCCGCGCAGATCAACACGGTCAGGTAGCTACGCTTCATGGAACGCCCGATCTTCACTTGCGAATTGATGGCCCATCCTGCCCGCGAGGGCGCGGCAAAGCAAGCTGGGGGGCGCACGCCGCCCATGTCCGATGCGCATGGCAGGGTGTCCGGCAGCAACAGCCTTTCAATTGAGCCGTGTTGGCGTTACTAAAGTTGCATGTCTGCATACAAGTTTCCGGGTCCTTGCACGGTTCTGGTCACGCGCCCGCGCGAGGATGCCGACCGGATCACGGCCGAGTTGGCGGCGCGCGGCGCGACGGCGATCGCCGAGCCGCTGATGACCATCGTGCCCCGCACCGACGCGGTGCTCGACCTGACCGGCGTGCAAGCGGTGCTGTTGACCAGCGCCAATGGCGCTCGCTCGCTTGCGGGCGCCACGGCACGGCGCGATCTGCGCCTGCTCGCGGTCGGCGACCAGACCGCACGGATTGCGCGCGAGGCCGGCTTTGCCGCCGTGGAAAGCGCCGGCGGCGATCTGGAGGATCTGGCGCGGATCGTTGCCGTTCGCCTCGATCCCAAGGACGGCGCCCTGTTGCATGTCGCCGCGCGGGACGTTGCCGGCGATTTGGCCGGGAGGTTGGCTCGCGACCGGTTCGTCGTGCGCCGCGCCGTGCTCTACCAGGCCGAGGCGGCGACGGCGCTGTCGGCCGAAACGCGGGCGGCCTTCGCGGCCGGCGGGATCGATGCTGTCCTGCTTTTCTCGCCCCGCACGGCCGCCACCTTTGTTACTCTGTTTCAGGACGCGGGGTTGGCGGCCGATGCCGGGGCGGTCGCGCTCATCTGCCTCAGCCCGGCGGTGGCGACGGCGGTGGCAGGGCTATCCTGGCGGGCCGTTGTGACGGCGGCGGCGCCGACTCAATCGGACCTGCTGGCCGCGTTCGAGCGCTGGCGCGGCGGCGGCGAACATTCCGGGAGTAGCGACATGGCCGAACGGGCGACGACCCGCAGATCCGACGATCCCGGCGGCGCGGCCCATCGGGGGCCGGTGATCGATGTGACGCCCGAGCCGGACTCAACGGCCAAGTCGAAATCGACCGGGCGCGGCGGCCGGCTCATTCTGACTTTGCTGCTGCTGGCGGTCGTGTTCGTCGTGGTCGTCATCGCTGCTCGGCCGATCTGGCTGGGCGACATGGTCTCGTCGATCGAGCCGCCCGCACCTGCCCAACCTTTGTCTGAACAGGCCAGCGTCGAGTTGGCGACCCTGCGCGCCCAACTCGCCCAGACGCTCGATCGCCTGACTCAGTCGGAGCGGCGCGCCGCGGCGCTGGAAGCGCGGCTGGGAACGCTCGATAGTGAGATTGCCGCGCTCAAGAGTGTCGCGCGCCAGCCCGCGCCGGACGAGCGGGTCGCAAGCGCCTTGGTGCGGCTGGCGGCGCTTGAAGCCGAGATCAAAGCGCTGCCGCGCGGTGCCGGCGATCTGGCGCCCGATGCGGCGGACCGCTTGGCACGGCTGGAAGCGACACTTAAGGCGGTACCGAGCGTCGATCCCGCCGCGCTCGCTCAGACCCGCGCCTTGGCGGAGAAAGCCGGCGCGGATCAAACCAAGCTCGGCGAACGCCTGGCCCTGCTGGAAGCCAATCAGGTCACGGCCCAGAACGGTCCGCGCCGGGCGGCGGCGCTGATGCTGGCGCTTGGTCAACTCGGCCAGGCCTTGCGCGGCGCGGCGTCGTTCCAATCCGAATTCGACGCGATAGCGGCGCTTGCCGGTGCGGACGCGGCGATCGCGCGTGCGATTGACCCGTTGCGCGGCCCGGCCGGCAGCGGCGCCACGACGATCGATCAATTGCGCCAGCGTTTCCCTACCATCGTGTCCGCGATCAAACAGGCAGAGGCGCGTGCGGTCGACGACGGGCTGATCGGCGCGGCGCTGGCGCGCTTGGCGCGATTGGTAACGATCCGGCGCATCGATGGCGCGGGCGGTATCGATGGCATGCTGGCGCGCGCGGACAAGGCGTTGGCGGAACGCGACCTTGCCGGCGCGGTGGCAGCCCTTGCCGATTTGCCCGCTACCGTCAAAGGCGCGGCACAGCCATGGCTTGGCGCGGCCGAAGCGCGGTTGGCCGCCGAGCAAGCGTTGGCCCGGCTGACCCAGCTTGCCGCCGCTGCGCTCGGCGCGGCGAAACCGTAGCGGCCTCGCCCGATGGCGCTCTCTCTCATTTATTTCGCCCAGCTCGCGATCCTGGTCGCGGCTACGGTGTGGCTCGCCGATCGTCCCGGCACGGTGAATGTCGATTTCCTGAACTATCGAATCGAAAGCTCGGCGGCCATGCTGATCGTCGCCGCGGTCGCGCTGGCCGTGCTGTCCGCGCTGATCTACCGGTTTTGGCGCGCCATCCGCGGCGCGCCGGGCAATTTCGCGATCTGGCGTGCCGAGCGCAAACGGCGCAAGGGTTATCGGGCGCTCACCCAAGGCATGGTCGCGGTGGCAGCCGGCGATGCCAGCGAGGCGCGGCGCCAGGCGGTCAAGGCCGATGTGCTTCTGGGCGATCCGCCCTTGACCATGCTGCTCTCGGCCCAGGCCGCCCAGCTCGAAGGCGACGACGCTGCGGCGACGCGCTATTTCACCGCCATGCTCGACAACCCGGAGACCGCGTTTCTCGGCGTGCGCGGTTTGTTGAATCAGGCCAACAAAGCGGGCGATCGCGCTCAGGCGTTGGCCTATGCTCAGCGCGCCCATGCGCTCCGGCCCGACACGCCCTGGGTGCTGGCGGCGCTGTTCGAGTTGCAAACCTGGGCCGGACAATGGACGGACGCGCTGGCCACGCTCAAGCGCATGACGCGCCAGTCGCAGGTCGATGATTCCCTAGCGCGCCGGCAACGCGCGGCGATCCTGCTCGCCCAGGCGCAGGCCGCCGAGGTCGAAGGTGCCGGCGACCGCGCCCTCGATCTGGCGAAAGACGCTCTCGATCTCGTGCCCGATCTGGTGCCGGCGGCGGCGCTGGCGGCGCGCTGCTACGTCAAGCGCGGCAAGACGCGGCGGGCGACCCGCACGATCGAACGGATCTGGCCGCTGGCGCCCCATCCCGAACTGGCCGCTGCCTATGGCGCGATCTGGGCCGACGAACCGGCGCTCGACCGCTTCAAAGCGTTCCAGCGTCTGGCCCAACTCAAACCCGATCACGGGGAAAGCCACATCGCGCTGGCCGAAGCGGCGCTGGAAGCCCAGCTCTGGGGCGCGGCGCGCAACCATCTGGACCAGGCCCGCGCGGCGGTGCCGTCGGTGCGCGTGCTCCGCTTGCTGGCGCGGTTGGAGGAAGCGGAGCATGGCGATGTCGCGGCTTCGCCCCGCTGGCTGGAAGAGGCGGCCAGCGCGCCGCCCGCGCCGGGATGGGTGTGCGGCGCCTGCGGTGCCGCCGCGACCGCCTGGACGGCACTATGCGGCCATTGCGGCGCGTTCGACCGGCTGGCCTGGCAGGCGCCGGTGCGGGTGACGGGCGCGGCGCTTGCGGCATCGGGGACAGCAGTCCTGGCGCCACCAGAGATCGCGGGCAGGCCAGGCGGGTAGGGCGTTCCCAAAAAAGAAATCTCCTCCCTCTCGGTCGGGCGAGGGAGGAGAAGTAGGCTTGGGGGCTGCTATTTGCTTGCCGGCGCTTTCGACAGCTTGACCGGGCCGGTGCTGAAGATCGCGGGGTTGGCCGGGCCGGTTACCTCCAGGAAACCAACCAGCCCTTTCTGGAGCCGCGACAGCGCGTGGTCGACCAGCAGGTATTTGCCCGGTACTTCCAGCTTCATGTCGGCGAACATGGCGCCGCCGGGTGCCACGGTCACGGTCTGCACGTTGTTGACGACCTGGCTGGTGGCCGAACCCATGGGATAGACCTTGTCGAAGATCTCGCCGATGACGTGGAAGGACGAAGTGAAGTTCGGCCCGCCCACGCCGAAGAAAAGACGGATCGTTTCGCCCACCCGCGCTTTCAGTGCATTCGCGCCGGACAGCGCGCCGACTGCGCCGTTGAACACGAAGTATTCTGGCCGTTCGTTGACCAGCTTGTCGAAGCTCTCTTCCTGCTTGCCCTTGAAGCCGATGGGCGCCTCGGTATAAAGCTCGCCCTGCATGACGTAGAACTCGCGATCCACCTTGGGCAACCCACCCTCGGGCTCGACCAGGATCAGCCCGTACATGCCGTTGGCAATATGCTGGGCCACCATGGGCGTGGCGCAGTGATAGACATAGAGGCCGGGATTGAGTGCCTTGAAGGTGAAGCCCTTGGTCTCGCCGGCCATGGCCTCCGTCGCCATGCCGCCGCCGCCGGGCCCGGCGACGGCGTGGAAATCGACATTGTGTTGCACCACGCTGTCCTCGTGATTCTTCATCACCACATCGACCGTGTCGCCCACGCGCACGCGCACGAAAGGACCGGGCACCTTTCGATTGAAGGTCCAGTACTGATAGGTGGTGCCGTCGTCGAGCTGTCCCGTGATCTCAACCGTCTCCAGATCGACGCGCAGGCGCTGCGGCCCGCGCCGGCCGATTGGGCCGGGGAGGTCGGTCGGTGCGCGCACGATACTGACGGCCTGGGTTGCCGACGCGCCGACACCCGCCGGCGCGCCGTGCCCGTGAGGATCTTTGGCAGCAGGCGCCGTCGCACCGAAGACAGCGCCGCCCCAACCGACCGCTGCGGTCAGCGCGAGCGCGCCCGCCGCAGTTCTCAATGCTTGTCGCAGAGCCCGCATGGCAACCTCCATCTGTGTGTAGCGATGGATGCATACTGCGCCGACGGTTGGCGAATGAGGTTGATTCAGGTCAAGGACGACTGCGGCGGGGTGTCGCGGGCGATAGGGCGCCGGCTAGCGGCGATAGACGTTTCGGCGATGCCCGATGCGAAGAACCAGTATAGTTTGGTTCGTTTGATCAACCCGGCAGACGACGCGATAGTCTCCAACCCGATACCGCCAAAGGCCGGAACGCTCACCTTGTAAAAGATTGCCTAGGCGACGCGGGTCATCCGCCGCCAAGACTCGATTTTCCAGATAAGTGACGACGCGCCTCTGGATCGGTCGGTCAAGATCTTCGATCTCTTCGACGGCTCGTTCGTCGAAATCAATCTTCCAAGCCAAGCCTTTAAAGCGGCGAGGGGAACCCGCTTGCCAGGCCGTCGTAGGCGGTACTGCGCGATGCGACGGTCTTCAGCCTCGGTCAAAAACTCCGCGATCGCCAGCCACGCACAGCTAGCCTTGGAACGCTTGGTGCGCCTAGCCAACGTGCTTAGGCGTTCGTCCATATCCCTGGGCAATTTGATAGCGAGCATCGGAACCTCATTCGCTTTCTGCAATCATACAGCCCCCATCCGAGGCGCCAATCCCGTTAAGGCGCGGATTGACAGCCCAGGCCCTGCCGGGTTCACTGGCGCCCACGAACCGACGAAGGAAACGATCGACATGGCGAATACGCGTGCGCGCAAGAAGCCCGAGGAACTCCGCAGCCATCGCTGGTACGGGGTCAAGGACATGCGCTCCTTCGGCCACCGCTCGCGCACCAAGCAGATGGGCTATACCGGCGAGGATTACGGCGGCAAGCCGATCATCGGCATCGTCAATACCTGGAGCGAGATGAACCCATGCCACAGCCATTTCCGCCAGCGCGCGGAAGAGGTTAAGCGCGGGGTCTGGCAGGCCGGCGGCTTCCCGGTCGAGCTGCCGGCGATTTCGCTGGGCGAGCCGATCATGAAGCCGACCACCATGATGTTCCGCAACCTGCTGGCCATGGAATGCGAGGAGCTGCTGCGCGCCAACCCGATCGACGGCGCGGTGCTGCTCGGCGGTTGCGACAAGACGACGCCGGCCTTGCTGATGGGCGCCATCAGCATGAACATGCCCGCGATCTTCGTGCCGGCCGGGCCGATGCTGCGCGGCTCGTGGCGCGGCAAGACGCTGGGCAGCGGCACCGACGTGTGGAAATACTGGGCCGAGCTGAAGGCCGGCAATATCGACGAGGCCGCCTGGGCAGAGATGGAAGACGGCATCGCCCGCTCGCCCGGCACCTGCATGACCATGGGCACCGCCGCCACCATGATGTCGATGGCCGAGGTGCTGGGCTTCACGCTGCCCGGCGCCAGCTCGATCCCGGCCGCCGATTCGCGCCATGCCCATATGGCGAGTTCGACGGGCCGGCGCATCGTCGAGATGGTGTGGGAGGATTGGAAGCCGTCCGATTTCTTGACCGCGCGGTCCTTCGACAACGCCGTCATCACCACCATGGCGCTGGGCGGATCGACCAATTCGATCATCCACCTCGTCGCCATGGCCGGGCGCATCGGGGTTAAACTCGACCTCGACCGGTTCGATCAGCTCTCGCGCACGACGCCGTTGATCGCCGACATCCGGCCCTCCGGCCGTTTTCTGATGGAAGATTTTTTCTATGCCGGCGGCCTGCGCGCAACGCTGGCGCGGCTGGGCGATCGGATCGACGGCGCGGCGCTGACCGTCAACGGCCGCTCCCTCGGCGCCAATATCGCCGGGGCCGAAAGCTACAACGACGAGGTCATTCGCCCGCTCGAGAATCCGCTCAATGCCGAGGGCGGGTTGGCCGTACTGCGCGGCAATCTGGCGCCCGATGGCTGCGTCATCAAGCACAGCGCGGCGGAACCCCATCTGCTACGCCACACTGGCCCGGCCGTGGTATTCAGCGACTACAACGACATGGCCGCGCGCATCGACCGCGACGATCTCGATGTCACGAAGGATAGCGTGCTGGTATTGCAAAGCGCGGGGCCGCTCGGCGGTCCGGGCATGCCGGAATGGGGCCAGTTGCCGATTCCGAAGAAGCTGTTGAAGCAGGGCGTGCGCGACATGGTGCGGGTGTCGGATGCCCGCATGAGCGGCACCAGCTACGGTGCCTGCGTGCTCCATGTGGCGCCGGAATCCCATGTCGGCGGTCCGCTCGCCTTCGTGCGCACCGGCGATCTCATTTCCATCGACGTGCCCCAGCGCCGGATCGACCTTAAGGTGGACGACGCCGAACTGGCACGCCGGCGCCAGGCTTGGAAGCAGAAACCAGTCATCTATCCCCGCGGTTACGGCCAGATGTTCACGAAGCACGTCACCCAGGCCGACCGGGGCTGCGATTTCGACTTCCTGCATGGCGGCTCGGCCGTGCCGGGCCTCGCCATTCCCGAGCCGGAGATTCACTAATGGATATGCCGGTCAACCGGTTCAAGCACGCGATCCGCGCGGGCACGCCCCAGCTCGGCATCTGGTCCGCGCTCGCCAGCAATTACGTCGCCGAGGCGCTGGCCGGCGCCGGCTTCGATTGGATTCTGCTGGATACCGAGCATTCGCCCAACGAGCTGCCCCAGGTGATGGCCCAGCTCCAAGCGGTCGCCCCCTATTCCACCAGCGCCATCGTGCGCCCCGCCTGGAACGACATGGTGTTGATCAAGCGTTTCCTCGACATTGGCGCCCAGACCTTGCTGATCCCCTTCGTGCAGAACGCGGACGAGGCGGCGCGCGCCGTGCGCTCCATGCGCTACCCACCCCACGGCGTGCGCGGCGTGTCCGGTACCACCAGGGCCAACCGCTTCGGCCGGGTGCCCGACTATTTCAAACGGGTGAACGACGAGCTCTGCCTGCTGGTCCAGGTGGAAACCCGCACGGCGCTCGCCGAGATCGAGAAGATCGCGGCCCTCGACGGCGTCGATGGCATCTTCATCGGCCCCGCCGATCTGTCCGCCGATTTCGGCAATGTCGGCCGCAACAGCGAGCCCGAGGTGCTGGCCGCGATTACGGAAGCCGGCAAGCGCATCCGCCGGGCCGGCAAGGCGCCGGGCATCCTCGCTCCGATCGAGGCAGAGTCGCGGCGCTGGCTCGACGAAGGCTTCCTGTTCGTCTCGGTCGGCGTCGACATCGGTATGATCGCGCGCGGCAGCGACGCGCTGCTGAAGAAATTTAGACCCTAGCAACGGATTCGAGCGAGACATCGCCTCATGAAAACTACTCCCGTCACCTTCGACGACATTCCGCGCTCGGTCATCGCCGTGCCGCCCTTGGCGCGCGACACCGATCTCAACGTGGACGAATACGAGAATTGCCGCCTCATGGGCTATCTGGAAAACGGCGGGGTTCGCACGCTGATGTATGGCGGCAACGCCAATTTCTACAATGTCGGCGTTTACGACTATGCCGCGCTGGTCGATTTCCTGGCCGATCAGGCGGGTGAGGATACCTGGGTCATCCCCTCTATCGGCCCCGATTTCGGCCGCATGATGGACCAGGCCGATATCCTGCGCCGGCGCGACTTTCCCACCGCCATGGTGTTGCCGCTTCAGCAGCAGGCGACGGTGGCGGGGGCGGAGAATGCCATCCGCCGGGTCGTCGACCGGCTGGGCCGGCCGGTCATCGTCTACGTCAAGTTCGAGGGCTATTTGTCGGTCGAGGCCATCGCCCGGTTGGTGAAGGACGGCTTGGTCGCGGCAATTAAATACGCGGTCGTGCGCAAGAACTCGAGCAAGGACGAGCTGCTGTCCCAATTGGTTCAGGCGATCGACCGGCGCTACATAATTAGCGGCATCGGCGAGCGGCCGGCGATCGTGCATATGACAGAATTCGGCCTACCCGGTTTCACCTCCGGTTCGGTTTGCGTCGGGCCCAAGGGCTCGATGGCGCTGCTGGCCGCGCTCAAGGCCGGCGAGTTGGCGCGGGCGAAGAAATTGCGCCAGCGCTACATGCCGCTGGAAGATTTGCGCGACGCCATCAGCCCGATCCGCGTGCTGCATGACGCGGTCATGCTGGCCGCTATCGCCGATACCGGCCCGATCCTGCCGCTGCTCTCCAATTTGAACGCCGAGCAGCGCGCCCAGTTGGCGCCGGTCGCCCAGGCGTTGCGCGCCGCCGACGAGAAGATGGCTTGAGTCCAAACGCGGACGGCGGCGCGGCGCTCGTCACCGGGGCGAGCCGGGGTATCGGCCAGGCGATCGCCCGCAAGCTGGCGGCCGATGGATTGACCATCGTCAACCTGGACATCGCGGCACCCGAGCCGGGCACGCCGGAGGCGGTGCATTTCACGGCTGTCGATCTGGCCGATCGCGCGGCCACGGCGGCGGCCTTGGCCCAGATCACGGCTGCCCACGACATTACGCGATTGGTCAACAATGCCGGCATCGTCCAGGCCGCCGACCTCGCCGGCACGACCCTCGAAGACCTCGACCGGACCGTTCAGGTCAATCTGCGCGCCGCGCTCCAATGCGCCCAGGCCGTCTTGCCCGCCATGCGCCGCGCCCGCTTCGGGCGCATCGTCAACATCGCCAGCCGGGTCGTGCTGGGCAAAACGCTGCGCACCGCCTATGCCGCGACCAAGGCGGGCATCGCCGGCTTTACCCGGACTTGGGCGTTGGAGCTGGGACGCGACGGCATCACGGTCAACACCATCGGCCCCGGCCCCATCGCAACTGACATGTTTACCCGGGGCAACCCGCCGGACAGCCCGCGCACCCAAGCCATTCTCGATGCCATCCCCGTCGGCCGCATGGGCACGCCCGACGACGTCGCCCATGCCGTCGCCTTCTTCCTCGATGCGCGTTCGTCCTTCGTGACGGGGCAGATGCTCTATGTCTGCGGCGGGCTATCGGCGGGGAAGGCCGATTGAAGGGCCTCGCGCCGGCGGGGCCAATTGTGCCAAACTGCGATCCAAGTAAGGTCGGAACGGCCGTCACCATTTGACGCACGGGAGGAATTGACCATGCATCGCACCACGATTTCGCTGGCGGTTTTGGCGCTGGTTGCCGGGTTGGCAACCCCGTCCCTAGGGGCGGACACCTATCGCCTCATGACCGGACCGCAGGGTGGCGTGTGGGTGCCTATCGGCGGCGCCCTCAAGGGCATGTGGGAGAAGGCGATCCCGGGCCTAACGATCCAGACCTCGCCGGGTGCCGGCATCGCCAATGTTCGTGGCGTCGACGAGGGCAAGGCCGAGATCGGTTTCGGCAATTCGATCTCTACGGTTGACGGGTTGAACGGTGCCGAGCCCTTTCCCAAAAAAGTCACCAATGTCTGCCAACTCGCCACGCTCTATCCCCAATATTTTCAGATCGTGGTGCTGGCCTCGGCCAAGATCGATTCGATTGCGGACCTCAAGGGCAAGATCCTGGCTGTGCAGACCCGTGGCAACACGGCGGAAGCCATCTCTCAGCATGTCCTCCAGGTCTATGGTTTGAACTACCAGGCCATGGGCAAGGTCAACTTTATGGCGTCTTACAATGACGCCGTGGCGTTGCTCCAGGACGGCCACGCACACGCGTTTACGTTAGGCACCACGATCCCGGCCTCCTCGGTCATGGATCTCGGTAGCGTCCGCGACATCAAGATGCTGCCCATGCCCGACGACAAGATCGCCGCCATGAAGAAAATCAATGCCGGCTACACCAAGGGTACGATCAAGGCCGGCACCTATCCCAAGCAGACCGAAGACGTGCCGGTGATCGTCTATGCCGCTCACCTTGTCGCGTCGTGCAAATTGCCCGACGCCCATGTCGAGACCATGTTGAGGACCCTGACGGCAAATCTGGCCGATGTCGTCGCGATCAACAAAGCGGTCCAGGGCCTGACGCCGAAGATGATGGCGGAGGATATCGGCGTACCCTTCCATCCCGGCGCGACCAAGTTCTACAAGCAAGTCGGCGCGATGTAGCGGTACCCCTGAAGGGGCCGGGGGATGGATATTGCGCGGGTTCTAGGTTGGGCGATTGGCGGCATCGCGGCCGCCATGTCGCTCTATCACATGCACGTCGCGGCCTTCGGCCCGCCCGAGGCGGTGATTTTTCGTGGGACCCATCTGGGCTTCGCGCTGACCCTGATCTTCCTGTTGTTTCCCGCGCGCAAGACGGAGGGGCCGTATCGGGCGGGCCCCTTCGATCTGGCGCTCGCCGCCCTGTCGCTGATCGCCATCGGCTACCTCTTCGTTAATTACAAATACGTCGTCAACCGCATCCCCTATATCGACGATCTCAGCGCCGTCGATGCCGCGCTCGGCGTGCTGCTGATCGTGTTGGTTTTGGAGGGCACGCGACGCGTCATCGGCTTGGCCCTGCCGCTGACGGCCCTGACCTTCCTCGCCTATGCGCTGTTCTGGAACAAGACCGATCCACTCCTCCTGATCGATCAGCTCTATCTGACGACCGAAGGCATTTTCGGCACCACGCTCGGCGTTTCGGCCTCTTATGTCATCGTGTTCGTGCTGTTCGGCAGCTTCATGGAACGCACGGGCACGGGCCAGCTCTTTATGGATTTCGCCCTCAGCCTTACCGGCCACAGCGCGGGCGGACCGGGCAAGGTGTCGGTGATCAGCTCCAGCCTGTTCGGCACGATTTCGGGCAGCGCGGTTGCCAATGTCATGGTCGACGGACCCATTACGATTCCGCTGATGAAGCGCTCGGGCTTCCGCCCCGCCTTCGCCGCCGGCGTCGAGGCTGTCGCCTCCACTGGCGGCCAGATCATGCCGCCTGTCATGGGGGCGGCCGCCTTTGTCATGGCCGAGTTCCTGGCGGTCAGCTATTTCCAGGTTACGCTATGGGCGCTGGTGCCCTCGCTGCTCTATTACCTCGCCGTGTTCTTCGCCGTGCATTTCGAGGCCAAGAGAATGGGCCTGCTTGGCGTGCCCAAGGCGAAATTGCCGCGGCTTGGCCAGGTCATGCGCGAGCGCGGTCATCTGTTCATCCCGATCCTGATCATCCTGTTTGGCATGATCGCGGGCTATAGCGCGCCGCTCTGCGCGCTCTATGGTGCGCTCGCCTGCGTGCCCGTGGCGCTGCTGCGCCGAAGCACGCGTCAAGGCATCACCTGGATGACCATCTGGGAGTCCTTGCAAGGTGGCGCGCGCGACGCGCTGGCGGTGGCCGCCGCCTGCGCTTGCGCCGGCATCGTCATCGGCATCATCACGCTGACCGGCATCGGCATCACCTTTACCGGCCTGGTCATCGCGATGGCCCAGAACAGCCTGGTCCTAGCCCTGATTCTCACCATGATCGCCGGCATCGTACTCGGCATGGGCATGCCGACCACGCCGGCTTATATCGTCATGGTGTCGCTGCTGGTGCCCGCCCTGATCAAGCTCGGCGTGGTCCAGCCGGCCGCCCATATGTTCGCCTTTTACTTTGCTATCCTATCCGCGATTACGCCGCCGGTGGCGCTGGCGGTCTATGCCGCCTCGGGCCTGGCCAAGTCCGATCTGTGGGAAACAGGCTGGGCCGCGGTCAAAATCGGTGCTGCCGGCTTCATCGTGCCCTTCATGTTCGTCTATGAGCCGAGCCTGTTGCTGATCGGGGATTGGATGGGGTCGCTGATGGCGAGCCTGACCGCCGGAATCGGTGTAATTCTTCTCGCCTCCAGCCTACACGGTTATTTGCTGGCCCGGCTCGTTCCCTGGGAGCGCGCTGTGCTGTTCGTCGCGGCGCTCTGCCTGGTGGTGCCGAATCCCATCGGCGATGCCGTCGGCTTCGCCTTAGGCGCACTGATGCTGGTACGTCAGCGCTTTTTCCCCGCCGTTGCCGCCGCCGATTAACCCGGTGCTTTCCCGGGCACGCCGAAGCGCCGGGTGAATATCCAACCCTGAGGCGTCTCGGCCGCCACCACATCGCCGATCTCGCGCATTCGAAGCTGCGGCGGCAAATTGCCCATGATGGCGCGATCCCAATTTCCGACGAACATCGGCGCTTTGTTGCCCGTGAACGGTTCGGCCAGCAGCGGCGCCGATGTGGGCAGGCTGAACAGCCAGAGTTCGTCGAATCGATTGGCCGGGTCGAGCGTGCCGGTGTGTTGCACGGCGGGGCCGGGCCCAGCATGAATTGGGTATCGAACGGGTGGGCCGCCGGGTCCTTGGGAAAGGCCAGCGCCATGGGCCGGCGCACGGGCATGCCCGAGCGTTGGGCCTCGGCGACGCAGCCCTCGATATAAGGCAAGAGCCGGGTGCGCAGGCCCAGCCATTCCTTCGCCACCGCGTGGGCGCCGGGATCGACGCGCCAGGGCGCCGCCGGTCCATCCCACAGACGCAGATGGGAACCGAGCACCGCAAATTGCAGCCAGCGCAGGCAGAGTTCGTATGCGGCGGTCACATTCTCGGCCGGCAGCATCACCTCGCTGGCGTGCGCGCCGCCGCCGCTGAGCGACCAGGACAAGGCGCCGCGCACGGCGGCGGCCAGTCCTTCCCAATCGGCCTCGGCATCGCCGCCGCAGGGCAGGGCGAAACGCTGACTGCCGGTCCAGGCGGCGCGGCTCCACACCGCGCGGGTGGCCGCCTGTTCCCGGGCGCGGGCCAGCAGCGCATCGGGTTGGGCGAGATCGGCGCCGCTGAGTTCCACCGCGTCGCCCTCTGCGCCGTAGCTGTGGAAACCGTCGACGCCCGATCCCGCGATCACATCGGCCGCCATGCCGGCCTTACGCCAGGACGGTGCCGCCTCGGCGGCATCGGGGGTCGCGATCCAGGCGCCGAGCGACCACAGCGGCTGGGGGCCGATGCGGCCGGTGAGCGCGGTGAAACGCTCCAGTATTTCCGCCGGTCCGGCTGCCGCGATAAAGAACAGGTCGAGCCGCGCGTCTTCCACCCGCAGCAGGTGGGCCCGGTGCGACCATTGGGAAGTGCCGATGCCATGGATGGTGCGCCCGCGCGTATGAACGAACAGGCCCCAACCCCTTGGGCTCCACAGGAACGGCACGTTCTTGGCCGAACGGTCGGAGGCAACGCCGGGATCGGCATGATTGGCCGAGACCACGAGCTGGCCGCGCCGGTCGAGCGGCCTGAACTTCTCGCCCAGCCCATGGATGGGCGCGCCGGTGTCGAGCGCGAAGCCGAGCCACCAGCCCTGAGGATCGCGCGCCAGCGCCGGGAAACGCGCGCCTTCGAGCGAGGCGAGGACGGTCTGGTCGCCGACGATCAGGCGAAGCCGCAGGGGATCGATGGCAAGTTCCAGCGTCAGCCCATCGCCCTGAAGCCGCCAGCCGGTTTCAATGGCTTCGACGGATCCGCCCTCGGCCGGAGCCGGTTGGACCAGCAGCCCGGCATCGGGGCCGGTGCCAAGCGTCAGCCGGACGATGCCGGGGCCATGGCGGGCGAGCGCCAGTGGCCCGGCCTCGGTGATCAGCGCACCGTCCGCCCCGGCCTTGGCCGTGCGCAGCGCTGCGGCTCCGGCGGTGGGATCGTCGATCTCGAAACTCATGGCCGGCCGCTGGCCTCCCCCTCGGGCGCGGCCGATCGCCGCTGGCCGAATTATACCCCAGTCGGCTTGGGACGGGCATGTTGCGTTCGCCCGCCCGCGCCGCTATGTTCCCGCCCGCGGCGAAAGTCGCCATCGGCTGGAGCGCCCCAATAGCTCAGCGGTAGAGCAACCGCTTCGTAAGCGGTAGGTCGTTGGTTCAAATCCGACTTGGGGCACCACCTCGCCTTCCCGATTCGACAGATGCGTGAGCGGTCCCTATAATTGCCGCTGTGAATGCGGTTCCCTTCGACACACTAAAATTGGCGGATCGCCTGCAATCGGGCGGCTTTACGGTCGAGCAAGCCAAGGCTGCGGCTACCGCCCTTGCCGATGCGATGGGCGGCGCGGATTTGGTGACGAAGGAATACCTAGACAGTCGACTCGGTGACCTGGAGCAGCGCATCACGATCAAGATGGGCTCCATGATGGTCATCGCCGTCGGCGCGGTCGCTGCGCTGGTCAAGCCGCTGTAGACGAATGCTCAGCGGCGCGATGCTGAGGTGCCAACGTCCCTAGGGCGTCCGATCGCCGCCACCGCTCTTGAGTTTGTCGCGCTCTACCTCGATCAACCGCTCGATATCGAATGGCCCGGCCGTACCGCTGGCCTTGCCCTCATCCCACCGCTTTCGCAGCACCTCAAGATCGCGATCTTGCAACCTCGTCAGCAACTCCCGAAGCCGCCCCTCATCCCCGCTCACGTCGGCGCGCTCATGTGCTTCAGGCCGTAGACGCGCTCGACCACCAGCAGCGCCAGCACCGCCAGCGCCATCTGGACCGAACTCAAGGCCGCGATCGACGGGTCGAATTGGTGTTCCAGGTAGCTCAACATGACGACCGGCAGCGTGTTGGTCTGCGCACTGCCGAAGAAATAGGAGACGGGCAGATTGTCGAACGAGATCAGGACCGAAAACAGCGAGCCGGCGAAAATGCCAGGGCGGATCAGGGGCAGGGTGACGTACCAGAAAATCTGCATCCGGTTGGCGCCCAGGATCGAGGCGGATTCCTCATAATCCGTGGACAGCCCGCGATAGACCCCGGCGACGGTGCGCACGATATAGGGCAATCCCACCACCGTGTGGGAGATCAGCAGCGACAGGAACGACACGCCCGTGCCGAGCGCCGACAGGAAGAACAGGAAGGCGAGGCCGAGCACGATGAGGGGCATCGACAAGGGCGAGAGCAGGAAGGTGGAGACCGCGTTGGCGAAGGGCGCACGGCTGCGCACGAGCGCGAGCGCGGCCGGCACGCCGAGCACGCCGGCGCAGGCGGTCGAGGCCAGCGCCAATTCGATGCTGACGAGGAGGGAATCGACGAACGGCCGGTACTCCACGATGCGCCAGAACCAGCGCAGCGAGAACCCGGTGATCGGGAAGGCGACGTAGTTGACGCTGGTGAACGACACGACCACCACGATCAGGATCGGCGCCAGCATGAAGGCGAAGAACAGCACGACGAAGCCGCCGAGCGCCCAAGTCGCGCCATGGCGCCGGACGGTGGCGACGGCGCTCACGTTTTCACGCCTCGGCGCTTGATCAGGCGGAGTTGCAGATAGAGACAGCCCACGGCCGCCACCAGCAGCAGATTGCCCATGGCCGAGGCCAGGCCGAAATCCCGCGTCGTGTTGAATTGCTGATAGATCAGCAGCGGCAGGGTCAACAGGCTGTTGCCGCCGAGCAGCAGCAGGGTGACGAAGCTGCCATTGGCCACCATGAACACCACGATGGCGCCGGTGCCGATGCCGTCGAGGCTGAGCGGCAGGGTCACGCGCAGGAAGGCCTGCCAGCGGCTGGCGCCCAGGATGCGGGCGGATTCCTCCAACCGGATGTCGATGCCCTGGAGCACGGAGGCGATGGACAAGACCATGAACGGCACGAGCACGTGGACCAGGCCGATGACGGCGGCCTCCGGCGT
>SHVW01000024.1 GCA_009694085.1 Alphaproteobacteria bacterium | reverse complement strand
ACCTCATCGGCCAGTTCGGGAATTGGGTTCATGTTCTCGTCGCGCGTCGTCAGCGCTTCGAACATGTTCATCGCCACGTTGCGGGTGGAGATGGTGGACGAGGTGTGCTGATCCAGGCTGTTGACCTTGGCCTCCTGGGCGAAGGTCAGAGTGCCGCCCTTGCGCGGGCAGGAGAATTGTTGGGCTGAAGCGCTGGCGGTGCCCAGCACGATCACCGATGCCGCAGCAAGCCATACCAAACGAGAACCCTGCATGAAACCCTCCCTCCGTTTGTTGATGCGGGCCTTTACGGCCCGTCTTGTGCGGTTGTTCCGGAGCAAGCCTAGCCTTGTTCCGCCCGGGTGAACAAGGCGATTCGAGCGCGGTTCAGGCGTAGCGCCGGGCGGCGGCCAGAACCGTGTCCACATCGGCCTCGGTCACGTTGAAGGCCGTGACCAGCCGCACCATGCCTTCGCCCCGGTCGAGAATGCCGAAGCCCTCGCCTTCGAGGCCTTGGATCATCTTCTGCGGCAGACGCACGAAGACCTCGTTGATCTCGGTTGGGTAGAGCAACTCGACGCTGGCGATCTGAGTCAACCCCTTGGATAGGCGCACTGCCATGGCGTTGGCTTGGCGGGCCAGGTGGAGCCAGGCATCCTCGGCGACGAAGCCGTCGAGCTGGGCGGAAATGAAGCGCATTTTGGAATGGACCTGGCCGGCGCGGCGGCAGCGATAGGCCAAATCGTCGGCGACGGACAAGTCAAAGACCACGATTGCCTCGGCCGACATGGCGCCGTTCTTGGTGGCGCCGAAGGACAGCACGTCGACGCCCGCCCGCCAGGTCAGCTCTGCCGGTTTGACGCCGAGCGCCGCCACCGCGTTGGCGAAGCGCGCGCCGTCCATGTGGACCTTGAGGTTGTGGCGCTTGGCCACCGCTGTCAGCGCCTTGACCTGATCCAGGCTGTAGAGCGTGCCGCGCTCGGTGCCCTGGGTCAGGCTGATGACGGCGGGCTGGACCTTGTTGGTCACGCCGATGCCGGCGCGCTTGATTGCGGCCTCCAGGGTCGCCGGATCGAACCGGCCGTCGGGTGCGGGCAGAGCTACGAGCTTGGCGCCGCCCGTGAAGAATTCGGCCGCCCCGCATTCGCTGTCGTTGATATGACCGACATCGGAGCAATATATGGCGCCATAGGGCGGCGTCAGGGCGGACAGAGACAACGCGTTGGCCGCCGTGCCCGTGGCCACGGGGAACACGCGCACCTCGGTTTCGAACAGCGCACCGAACCGCTCCTGCAGCCGCTTCGTGATTGAGTCGGCGCCATAGGACAAGGCCGGGCCGCTATTGGCGGCCAGGATGGCGCGCAACACGGGTTCCGACACCGGAGCGACGTTGTCGCTACGGAAGTTGATTTGTGCCATGGTTTGCCTTCCCTGTACTCGGGGTCGCCTAGGGCTCGAACCGGTATTTTTTCATCGTCCGCTCGTCCAATTCGATGCCGAGGCCCGGCTTGTCCGGCACGCGCACGACGCCATGCTTATCCGGCCGGATCGGCTCCTTGAGCAACTGCGTGCGCAGCGGGTTGTCCGTTGCGTTGAACTCGAGATAGGGACAATCGCGCAGCGTGGAAATGAAATGCAGGGTCGCCGCCACCAGGATGTCGGTCGACCAGCAATGGGGGATGACGCGTACGCCGCGCGCCTCGGCATGGGTGGCGATCCGCATCATTTCCGTGATGCCGCCGACCCTGGCCAAATCGGGCTGGACGATGCGCAACCCACCGCGCTCCATCAGGTCGATGAAGGGGTATTGGGTGGTATCTTTCTCGCCCGTGGCGATCGGCGTGCGCGAGGCCTCGGTCAGCCGCCGGTAGCCGTGGAGATCGTCGGAATGAAGCGGCTCCTCCAGGAAATAGACGCCATGCTCGGCCAACGCCTCGCCCAGATAGAGTGCGTCAGAGAGCGGCACGGGGAAGCCCATGTCGATCATGATGTCCATGTCGGGGCCGACGGCACGGCGCACATCCCTAGCCATCTTGACGTCCGCGCGGGGATCGCCGCCCAGCCCGCCCCAGCCGATCTTGACGGCTTGATAGCCGTTGCGCCGATGTTTGGTTGCGATCTTCACCGAGCCGCCCGGCTTGTCCGGCGCGAGATCGCTGGCATAAACCTTGAAATCCATTTTGCGCGCGCCGCCGAGCAGACGATGGACCGGCGCATTCAGCGACTTGCCCAGGATGTCCCACAACGCCATCTCGACGCCGGAGATGGCATACATCACTGCGCCGCGCCGCCCCCAGCTTTGAGTGCGCCGATACATCAAATCCCACAGCCGGTTGATATCGCGCGGGTCCTCGCCGATCAGCAGTTCCTTCAAGCCGCAGGACGAGATCGAATGCAGCCGCGCGTCGATGATCGCTTTGCCCACCTCCGGATTGGCATGGCATTCGCCGAGCCCCGTGATGCCCTCGGCGGTGTGTACCTTGATGATCAGCACGGTTTGGCAGCCGTCGCCGATGGGTTTGACCACGGGCAAGCGCAGGATGACGCTCTCGATGTCGGTGATCTTCACAGACGGCCATCCCGTCGATTGCCCGGGCCGGCGGCCTCGGCTAACGTCGCAATCCTGATCGCCATCCCTCTCCTAACCCCCGAGGCGCCATGAGCACCTGCGAATTCATGTGTCTGAACGGCGAGATCGTGCCGTATAAGGACGCCAAAATCCATGCCTTTTCTGCCGTGGTCAAATACGGGCTCGGCGTGTTCGAGGGGCTGCGCGGCTATTGGAACGCCGTGCGTAAGGAACTCTACGTGTTCCGCCTGGCCGAGCATATCGAGCGCTTGCGCTTCGGCATGAAAGTCATGCGCTACGATTCGATCTATGAGGCGGCCTATTTGGAAGACTGCCTGATTCGCATGTTGCGCGTCAACGACATGCGCGAGAACTGCCATATCCGTATGATCGCCTATGTCGATGGCGACGATGAGTTGACCGTGACCGGCCCGGTCGGCCTGGTCATCGGCACGCTCAAGCGCCCGCATAGGAAATCGATCGAGACCGGCATCGGCATGACCGTCAGCTCCTGGCAGCGCATCGCCGACAACGCCCTGCCGCCGCGCGTCAAGTGCACAGCCAACTACGTCAACAACCGTGCTGCGGAGTTGCACGCCAAATTGGACGGCTATGAGGGCGTACTCATGTTGACCGCCGACGGCAAGCTGTCGGAAGCATCGGGCGCTTGCGTGTTCCTGGTGCGCCAGGGCCGCTTGATCACCCCCGATGTCGGCAGCGACATCCTGGAGAGCATCACGCGCGACACCATGATCGTGACGGCGCGCGAGGCGCTCGGCTTGCCTGTGGACGAACGGCGCGTCGACCGCACCGAGCTTTACGCCGCCGATGAGGTGTTCCTGTGCGGGTCTGGCCAGGAGGTCACGCCTGTTATCGCAGTCGACCGGCTCGCGATCGGCAACGGCAAGCCCGGCCCGATTACCCGGCGGGTCCAAGATCACTATTTCAAGCTGGTTAAGGGCGAGATCGCGGATCACTCGGATTGGCGCACCGCCGTCTGGCATCGGAACTGAGGCGGTCATGACTCCCAAATCCGACAAGAACGAAATTATCGCCATCGGTGGGCTGCCCGATTGGATGGTAGCCGAGCTGAGGGACGATTATGTGGTCCACGACCTCGAACGGGCGACCGACCGCGACGCTGCCTTGCGCGCGGCCGCAACTTCGGGCGCAGCCGTAACCGGCGGCAATACCGGCATCGATGCCGCGACGGTGGCGGCGCTGCCCGCGCTCAAGCTGGTCGCCAGTTTTGGCGTCGGTTACGATCGCGTCGACCTCAAGGCGCTGTCCCAGCGCGGCATTGCGCTCACCAACACGGCCGGCGTGGTCGAGCGTTGCGTCGCCGACATGGCGCTGGGCCTGATGCTGTCGCTGACCCGAAGGATCGCGCTGGCAGACCGGCTCATGCGCAAGGGGTTATGGCCCACGGCGGAGATCGGCCTGACCACCCGAGTGACCGGCCGGCGTGTCGGCATTCTCGGCCTCGGTCGCATCGGCGTGCAGGTGGCCAAGCGGGCCGTTGCCTTCGATATGCCGGTCGGTTATCACAATCGCAAACAGCGATCCGATATGCCCTACCAGTATTTTCCCTCTCTGGTGCATCTGGCGGAGTGGGCGGATTACCTGATCGTCGCCTGTCCCGGCGGCGGCAACACCCATCATCTCGTGGATGACGAGGTAATCGGGGCGCTCGGACCGGATGGCGTGCTCATCAATATCGCGCGCGGCCCCATCGTGGATGAAAAGGTGCTGCTGCGCGCCTTGCAGAAGGGCCATCTCGGCGGCGCCGGGCTGGACGTGTTCGAGAACGAGCCGGCGGTGCCGTCGGCCTTCCTTCAACTCGATAACGTCGTGCTGACGCCGCACAAGGCCGGCAGCACGCGCGAAACCTGGCGCGAGGCGTTCGAGCTGATGAGGGAAAACGTCACGGCCATGTTCGAGGGCCGTGCGCTGCGGACGCCGGTGAAATTTTAGGCGCGATAGCTACCCCTTCCAATCCGTCGCCAGATGCACCACGCAATCGCCGCGCTCGACCCGGCCGAAATGGCGTTTGCAGATCACCATGCCATCGGTCTTGAAGTGGCAGGGCACGGGCTCGCGCGCAGGGTTGTCCACGAAATGGACTTGGCCGCAGGGCTGACCGGCCTTGACGTTATCGCTCAGCTCGGTAAACGGCTCGAATAGACCGGGCTCGGGCGCATAGACGTAGTAGCTCTTGTTGCGCACCTCCATCAGCCGCGTGGCCGGCGCTGGCGTCTCGCCCGGCGCTGCCGTCATGACGCCGAGATGGGCCAGTTCCCGGCGCAGGCCGCGCTCGATGATGCGCACGCCCTCGATGGTCACGTCGCCGGTGCCGCCGAATTCGCCGCCCAGGGTCACCACATCGCGCCGGATGCCGGCGCCGAGCGATTGGCGGCTGTCGATGCTGGTCTGCCAGACCAGCCCGATCGGTGCGCCGAACGCCTTGAGCGCGGTCATGGTGCGGTCGTTCAGCCGCTTGTCCTCGGATTGCCGCATCGAGGCGAAGGGCAGATAGGCGAGCGACGAACCGCCGGCATGGTAGTCGTGCCAGTATTCCACCATGGGCAGCAGGACGGAATCGACATAGTAGGCAATCTGCTGGGTCGGCGTGCCGTCGGGATCGCCAGGAAACAGGCGGTTGAGGTTACCCTGGTCGAGCGGCGATACCCGCGTGCCGTTGAGCGCGGCGGGCATGTTGAGCGCGGGCAGAACGACGATGCGGCCCTGGATCTGGCCGGGGTCGATCTCGCGGATGAAATTGCATAGCGCGATCTGGCCCTCGTATTCGTCGCCGTGGTTGCCGGCGGTCAGCATCACGCTTGGGCCTTTGCCATTTTTGATTACGGCAACCGGAATCATGATATTGCCATAGGCCGAGCGGGTGACCGAATGATGCAGGTGCAGCCAGGCCACCTGTTTGCCGTCTTTCTCGTAGTCGACCTCGGCCCAGATGCGTGTGCGATTTGGCATGACCCCGTGACCTCCTATTCATGTCGGTGCAAGCGACTCTAATCCGGTTTGCGCTCGGACGGAAATATGCTGTGATCCCCGCCCGCCTTACGGAGGATGCCATGGCCGATGCCCCGCTGACCCAGACCGAGCTGGACGCGCTGCGCGCGCTCGACACGCCGACCGTGTGCAACGCGCTGGAGTTGGTCGCACCGGCGCGCCGGGCCATCGGTTTCACGGTTCAGCCCTTGGTTTGCGCCTATCCCGATCTGCCGCCGATCGTGGGCTATGCCTGCACCGCCACGATCCGCTCGACCCGGCCGGCTGATTTGTCGCCGGAAGAAGCACGCAAGAAGCGCATCGCTTATTACGAGCATGTCGCCGCCGGACCGGGCCCGCGCATCGTCGTGATCGAGGATGTCGATACCGCCGGCATCGGCTTCGGCGCCTTCTGGGGCGAGGTGCAGACGACCGTGCATAAGGGGCTTGGCTGTATCGGTTGCATCACCAACGGCAGCGTGCGCGATATTCCCCAGGCCGCACCCGGCTTTCAGATGATCGCCGGTTCGATCGCGCCCAGCCATGCCTGGGTCCATCTGGTGGAGATCGGCGGCGCGGTCAACGTTCACGGCATGACGGTCAAACCGGGAGATCTTGTTCATGCCGATCGCCACGGTGCCGTGGTCATTCCCCACGACGTCGCGCGCAAGGTGCCGGAAGCCGCCGGGCTGTGCATGCGCCGCGAGTCGGTGATCCTGGAAGCCGCGCGCAAGCCGGGCTTCAATGTGGATATCTTGCGTAAGGCCTTGGCTAGCGCCGACGAGATTCACTAGGCGGCTGAGCGATGTCGGCAAGACGTTGGCGCAATTCTTCCAGTTCCTCTCGCGCTTTCTTTAGCTCCAATTCCCTGTGGAGCAGTTCGTAGCGCACGTAGACGTCGAGGTAGTTGACTGGCGTGGCTAGTTGAGAAAGCAAGGCGCTGTCCTCTTGACGCAGGAAATAGCGGTTGATTCCGTCGAAGCAAGCAAAGAGATAGCCGTTGTCGAGCAGGATGGGCTCCCAATCCAGCCACGCCGGCGCGGTTGAATTTGGCCGTATGGCCTCGGCGATCACCATCCTAGGGCGATAACGTCGCCAATCGCCCCCAGCCAGCACCGCAGATTCCCAGCCTTCCGCGTCGATCTTCAACACATCGATGGTGGGGACCGCGTGGCGGATGCACACGGCAGCTAGCGTGTCGACCTCAACGATACGTTCCTCGGGTGGATCGCCGAGGCTGCGAATGTATTACAGCCGCTCGTTGATCAATGTCGATACCTGCCCATTCGGTACGGCGTAGAATGTCCGCCGCTCGGTGCGTCCGCCGAGCGCAATATTCAAATTTATGTCTGCGGGTCGGATGTCCTTGAAATCATGCCACAGTTCCGTCACCGGCTCGATATTGATGCCGCGCTAGCCGCGCGAATAGAAATAGTGAGTGACGGAGTCGCGTACGGGATGACATGCGCCGACGTCGATGTAATAGCCCTTGGGGTCGGGAAAGACCCGGTCGATCTATACATCCTCGCCATTCTGAGCGAAGGAAATCATGGGTGGTTGGCCCATTCGGCGTCGATAGTGGACCATGACCATCCGAGCCTGCTCGATATCGGCCAATTCTAGGCTCAACTGCGGCAGCGTGCCAATGATGTCGTATCAGTCGAGACGCGAAGTCGGGCAGCGCATACCGTGCGAGGCTATTGTTGCCCATGATGGGTGGCCTCGACCAAGCGCTCGATCTGCGAGGCGTTCGACGGTGAAATCGTGACGGTGCGGTTCGTTGCGATTCGATCCTGCCATCGTCGCGACAGGCGTGGCGGCACGCTAGTGACAGCTTGTCACGAGTGCGTGAAAGCGGAGGTCAACCGTAGACCAGGCGCGGCAGAAACAGCACCAGTCCGGGCCAATAGGTGATGATGACCTGGACCGCCAGAAGGGGCACGAGGAACGGTACGATGGCGCGCGCCAGTACCTCGAAGGGGATATTGCCGACCTTGGCGACCGTAAACAGCGCGACGCCAAAGGGCGGGGTCAAGATGCCGATCATCAAATTCATGACCAGAATGACCCCGAAATGAACAGGGTCGACGCCGAGCTGCTGCATAACGGGCAGCAGGACCGGCACCATCAGGATCATGATCGCGATGCCCTCCATGAAGCAGCCGAGCACGAGCAGCACGATGTTGACGATCAGCAGCATGAGATTGACGTCGTGGGTGATGCCCAGCAGCCATTCCGCGACGATTTGAGGCACGCGCTCGCGCGCCAGCACCCAGCTGAACAAGCTGGCGGCTGCCACGATGAACCCGACCACGGCCGAGGTGTTCATGGCCTCGCGGAAGATGCGAGGCAGGTCGCCGAACCCGATTGCGCGATAGACGAACAGGCCCAGGACAAGGGCGTAGACCGCGGCGATGGCGGCGGCCTCGGTCGGCGTGAACACGCCGCCGAAGATGCCCCACAGGATGATGACGGGCGTCAATAGCGCCCAGAATGCTTCGCGCAGCGCGCGCCAGAATTGGCCGGCCGTGGCGCGCGGATGGCGCTTCATGTTCTGGCGCCGGGCGATGATCGCGACATAGATCATCAGGAACAGGGCGGTCAGTAGGCCGGGCACGATGCCGGCCAGAAACAGCGCACCGACGGATGTGCTCGCGATCACGCCGTAGATCACCATGGGAATCGAGGGCGGGATCAGCGGGCCCAGCACGCAGGACGCGGCGGTCAGCGCACCGGCGAATTCGGGCTTGTAGCCTTCCTCGCGCATGGCCTTGATTTCCAGCAGGCCGAGCCCGTCGGCGTCCGCGATGGCCGAGCCGGACATGCCGGAGAAGATCAAGCTGCCGACCACGTTGACATGGGCGAGGCCGCCGTGGAAATGGCCGACCAGGCATTTGGCGAAGGTATAGATGCCCTCGGATACACCGCCCGCATTCATCAAATGGCCGGCCAACACGAAGGCGGGCACGGCGAGCAGCGGGAATGAATCGACGCCGGCAATCATGCGTTGGGCGGCGGCACCCAAGGGTTGGTCGTTGACGATCAGCCAGGCCACGCTCATGACGGCGAGCGAGAAGGCAACCGGCATGGCCGCGCCCAACAAGGCCAACCAGCCCAGGAAATAACCGATCACAGAACGCTCCGCTGGTCGTCGGCGACCACGGCACCGCGCCGGTAGGCGCCGACATCCTCGCCCATCTGCGCGACCGTGCGCCAGATCATCAACACAGCGATGATCGGTACCACCGCATAGACGATGGCGAACGGAATCTCCAAGGTCACCGTGGGCACATCGAGGTTGCGCTGCACGAGTTTCCAGCCCGCCCAGATCATGACGCCGAGAAAGCCCAGGATCAGCACATTCATGGCGAGCCGTGCCGGTCGCGGAAGATAGGCGACGGCCATGGAGATGGCGACGTGGCTACGGTCGCGGATGGCGGCACTCGCGCCGAAGAACACCATATAGACGTAGAGGTGACGCGACACTTCTTCGGTCCAGGAAAATGGGCTGTCGAAGACGTAGCGCGAAATCACCTGAAGCGACATGACGACGAGCAGCGCCGCCAGCGCCGCGGTCGCCACGATCTCCTCGAAATGGGTCAGCAGGCGGCGCAAGATTCTAATTCCCTATCACACTCGCTTGGGGCACCACCCCCACCCACCCCTCCCCCACAAGGGGGGAGGGCTTTCTTGTCAGGCGTTTTGAACCCCCTCCCCCTCGATGGGGGAGGGCTGGGGTGGGGGTGGAGCGCGGAATCGGCGCTGCCGGTTATCTGATATTGCGCAGTGTCTCGAACACGCCCTTGCCCCAATTGTCCTCGTTCTTCTGATAGACCGGGATCATGGCGGCGCGGAACGGCTCCAGATTGGGTTGGACGACCGTCATGCCCTTGGCCTTGAACTGATCGACCAGCTCGCCCTCGAGCTTGCGGAAGGCGGCGTCGTTGACCTTGGCGCCCTCGACGAAGGCATCCGTGACCGCTTTGCGGTCGGCCGCGTTCAGCCCGGCCCAGGTCTTGCCGTTGATCATGACGATCTGGGGCACGATGATGTGCGAGGTTAGGCTAAGGAATTTCTGGACCTCGAAGAACTTGCCCGAGTTGATCGTGGGCAGCGGGTTTTCCTGGCCGTCGGCAACGCCGGTTTGCAGGCTGAGATAGACTTCGGCGAAGGCCATGGGCGTTGGCGTGGCGCCAACCGCACGGATCATGTCCATATAGACCGGCACCTCGGGCACGCGAATCTTCAGGCCTTCATGTCCTCCAGCTTCTCCACCGCCTTTTTGGCCGTGGTGAGCTGACGGGTGCCGTAATAGAACACGCCAACCTTCTGCAACCCGCGTTTCTCCGCGATTTGCTTGAACTGTTCCTGGCCGAATGGGCTATCGATGATCTTGACCAGATGGTCCCAATCGCGCGCCAGGAACGGCGCCTCCAGAATCGATAGCGGCTTCTGCCAGGCGCTCAGCGTGCCAGGTCCGTCGATAATGAATTCCAGCGTACCCGCTACGACCTGGTCGATCATCTCGTGCCCCGTGCCGAGTTGGCTGGACGGGAACACATCGACCTTGAGTCGGCCGCCCGATTTGGCCGCGATCTCCTGGGCCGCCTTGGTCACGCCTTGGTTGAGTGGGTGATCGACAGGCATCTGGTGGCCAAAGCGCCAAGGCTTTTGCTGGGCCTCGGCGGCACCGGCGAGCGCCAGCATGGCGATGCCGGCAAATGCGGCAGTGAACAGGCGGCGCGTGGTGATTATGAACTTCCTCCCCAGGGTCTTCGTGTTGTCGATTGGTGCGAGCGGTTTATTGCGCGGCCTCGGCCGGCGAGATCCGGCGTTCGATGTCGCGATGAAGCCGGTCGGCCACGGTGTGATCAATCGGAACCAGCGGCGGGCGCACGGCGAGCCAGCGCCGGTCGCCGGTCTGGCGCGCGCGGATCGCCTTCATGGCGGGCACGAAACTGTGGCTGAGAATTTGCTTCACCACGATTTCGACATCGGCATGGGCATCGGCCGCGCCGCTATGGACACGGCGCAGCAGGCCGGGCGCGATGTTGGCGACGCCGCATATCGTGCCGGCGCCGCCGGCCTTGAGGGCCGCCGCCAGATGATGTTCCGCGCCGACCAGGACGGAAATCCGGCGGGCGAAGCGGCTGAGCAGCGGTTCGGTATAAGACCAGTCGGCTGTGCTGTCCTTGATGCCGGCGACCCGGTCGGGGAACTCGCGCACCAGCCGCTCGATGGCATCCAGGCTGAAACTAACCGCACTGACTGAGGGAATGTTGTAGAGATAGATCGGGATGCGCGCAGACTCGAGCGTGGCGAACAGGGCGGCGAAGCTGGCATGGACGCCGTCGTCGCCGATGTCCTTAAAGAAAAAGGGCGGCAGGACGAGGGCGCCGGCGCAGCCGAGCCCGGCGGCATGGTGCGTCAGCTCGATCGTGTCGGCAATCGCGGCGCAACCCGTGCCGACGCTGACCTGCGCGCTCGGCACGCCGGCGGTCAGCACGGCCTTAAGCACGCGCTTGCGCTCGGCAACGGAGAAAGACGGCCCCTCGCCGGTCGTACCGAACAGGGTCACGCCGTCGCAGCCGGATGTCAGCAGCCAGCGGCAATGGGCGGCCAGCATGGCGGCATCCACCGTGCCGTCGGCGGCGAGCGGGCTGAGCACGGCAGCATGGACGCCGCGAATGGTGTTCGACATCGAAGTTGGATCCTTAACGTGGCCGAAAGCGAAGAGCCCAACCGTACCTTACTTGGGTAGGCGGAGGAAACATCGTTGCGCTGGCAGGATGGCAGAGATTCCGGCAAAATCTTAAAATGCCTGACGTGCCCACTCTCCGCGGCATCGTGCCCAGCCTCAACACGCCGTTCTTGCCCGATGGCCGCATCGACATAGGCGGCTTGGGCCGGCTGGTCGACCATACGGTTGCAGCGGGATGTGCGGGCATGCTTATCCTCGCCGTTGCCAGCGAGATGGCCACCCTGTCGCTTAATGAGCGCCGGTGTGCCGCCAAGGCCATCGTCGAGCGCAATGCCGGCCGTATCCCCATCGTACTCAGCGTTACGGCGGACGATCCCGCCATGCGCCGTGCCTTGGCACGGTTTGGCCGCGAACTCGGCGTGCTCGCCCTGTGCTGCCAGGTGCCGGCCGGCCTGTCCGGCATGGCTCTTGAGGCCGAACTGAGAGAAATTGCCGAAGCCGGTCCCGGCCTGCTGATGATCCAGGATTTGGACTGGTCGGGTAGCGGGCTCGCCATCGCGACCATCCAGAGCTTATTCGAACGCTTGCCCGCCTTTCGCTTTCTGAAATTGGAAACGGTGCCATCGGGCCCGAAATACACGAGCGTACTCGAAGCGACGGGAGGGCGGCTCCATGTGTCCGGCGGCTGGGCGGTGGCCCAGATGATGGAGGCGTTGGCGCGCGGCGTGCATGCGTTCATGCCCACCGGCTTCGAGCCGATCTATGTAACGATCTACCGGCACTGGATCGCCGGCCGGGCGGCCGAGGCGGAGGCACTGTTCGAGCGCCTGCTGCCGGTCCTGGCCTTCACCAATCAGCACATCCATGTCAGCATCCGCTTCCTCAAGCAGCTTCGCCGCGCCGAGGGCTTGTTTGCGACCGATTTGTGCCGTCCGCCCGTGCCGGAATTCGATGCCTTCCAGCAGCATCAGGCCGATCGTTTGTTGACGCGCGCGCTTGAACTCCAGGATGCGGTTCGCCGCGATATCGTCTGAATTGCGAGGCCTACCATGCTGAAAGGTATCGATCCGCTGCTCCACTCCGACCTGCTTCATGCGTTGGCCAGCATGGGCCATGGCGACGAGATCGTGATCGCGGACGCGAATTTTCCCGCTGCCGCCATGGCGCGCCGGCTGGTGCGGCTCGATGGCGTCGACGCGCCCGCCGCCTTGCGCGCTGTGCTGACGGTTCTGCCGCTCGACGATTTCGTGGAGAGTCCGGCAGCGGTCATGGCGGTCGTGGGCGACCCCCAGCGCGTGCCGGAGGCGGTGCGCGCGTTTCAACCCCTGCTCGACAGCGCCATGGGTCGGCCGGTGGCGATCGCGCGTCTTGACCGTTTTGCCTTCTACGAGCGGGCACGGCCGGCCTTCGCGGTGCTCGCTACGGGCGACACGCGGAAATACGCCAACATCATTCTCGCCAAGGGCGTCATCGCCCGGGACTGATGCGATGGACCCCAGCGCGCGCCGCAATTTGGGCCGGAGCAAGGTAGGCCTGACCGCGATCGGGCTGGGCGGTGCGCCCATGGGCAATTTGTTCCGGCCCGTTGCCGAGGGCGATGCGCGCGCTACGGTCGACGCCGCCTGGAGCGGGGGCCTGCGCTATTTCGATACCGCACCGCTCTATGGCCATGGGCTTGGCGAGCAGCGGATGGGCGCGGCGTTGCGGTTCCGGCCGCGGGACGATTTCATTGTGTCAACCAAGGTTGGCCGGCTGCTGGTGCCGGATGCGGCGGCCGACGGTGGCGCCTATGTCCAGGTGCCGCCCCATCGCCCGGTATTCGATTACAGCCGGGACGGCACTCTGCGCTCCGTCGAAGCTAGTTTGGCGCGGCTCGGTCTCGACCGCGTCGATCTCCTGCTGATCCACGATATCGATGCCTTCACCCATGGGCCCGACGAGCAGGCGCAGCGCTACCGCGATGCCATGACGGGCGCCTATCCTGCGCTCGACGGCTTGCGCCGGGCTGGCGCGGTCGGTGCCATTGGGCTCGGGGTCAATGACTGGCGCGTGTGCGCGCGGGCGGCGGAGGACGGCGATTTCGACGGTTTTCTCGTCGCTGGGCGCTATACGCTGCTGGAGCAGGAGCCGCTGGACTCGTTCCTGCCCCTATGCGTCCGGCGCGGCATCGGCGTGATTGCGGCGGGTGTGTTCAATTCCGGTATTCTGGCGACCGGACCGATCGAGGGCGCCATGTACAACTACCGGCCCGCCCCGGCCGATGTTCGGGATCGCGCCAGCCGGATCGAGCGGGTTTGCCGGTCCCATGGCGTGACGCTCGCCGCTGCCGCTCTGCGGTTACCGTCGATGCACCCCGCGATCGCCTCAATCGTGCTTGGCATGCGCGATGCCGATGAAGTCGCACGTAACTTGGCGCTCGCCCGGCAGTCGATACCCGATGGGCTGTGGCGCGACCTGAAGGCCGAGGGGTTGTTGCATCCGACGGCGCCGACCGGCCCATGACAACACGGCGGATCGACGCGCATCAGCATTTCTGGCGCCTCGCACGCGGCGATTACGGCTGGCTGACACCGGCGCTGGGGCCGATCTACCGCGATTTCGCGCCGGAGGATCTAGCACCGCTGATCGGTACCGCAGGAATCGACGCCGCCATCCTGGTACAGGCCGCGCCGAGCGAGGCGGAAACCCGGTTCATGCTGGATATCGCGCGGGATACCGATTGGGTTGTCGGCGTGGTCGGCTGGACCGATTTGGCCGCGCCGGATGCGCCTGCCCATATCGCGGAGCTTGCTCACGATCCCAAGCTACGCGGGCTGCGTCCGATGATCCACGATATTCCCGATCCCCGCTGGATGTTGGGTCCGGGTTTGTCGCAAGCCATTGAAGCAATCATCGCGCACGGCTTGACGTTCGATCTCCTGCTCCGGCCGATCCATTTGCCGCATGCGCTCGCTTTGTTGGAGCGTCATCCCGCGCTCAGGGCGGTGATCGATCACGGCGCCAAGCCGAATATCCGGCATTGGCATCGGGGGGATGTCGATTTCCGACAATGGTCCCTGGATATGAACCGCATTGCACGAGCGACGGCAGCTTCGTGCAAGCTATCCGGCCTCGTCACGGAAGCCGCCGAAGATTGGACCGCCGCCATCCTCCGGCCCTATATCGACGTGCTCGTTCAGGCCTTCGGGCCGGATCGGCTGATCTGGGGCAGCGATTGGCCCGTGGTCGATCTGGCCGGCGGCTATGAACGCTGGCTCGATGTTGCTTATAGCGGCCTGGCCGATTTGTCAGGCGAGGATCGCGCCAAAGTCTTCGGGCTCAACGCCGCCCGCTTCTATGGCGTATGATGGCGCATCCAGCGCGATGCGAGGAATTGGCGGCATGACGTTTTACAGTTTCGGCGACAAAACTCCCCTGGTGGCACCCGACGCCTTCGTGGCCGACAACGCCGCCGTGATCGGCGACGTGGAAATTGGTGCCGGTGCCAGCGTGTGGTTCGCCTGCACGCTGCGCGGCGACGATCACAAGATCGCAATCGGCCCGCGCACCAACGTGCAGGACGGCACGGTCATTCACGTTTTCGAGGGCAAGCATCCGACCACGATCGGCGCCGACGTGACGATCGGACATAACGCCATGCTTCATGGCTGTATCGTTGAGGATCTTGCCATGATCGGCATCGGCGCGGTCGTGCTCGACGGTGCCTATGTCGAGACCGGCGCCATCGTCGCCGCTGGCGCCGTAGTGTCGCCGGGCAAGCGCGTGAGGGCGGGCGAGTTGTGGGCCGGCATTCCGGCGAAACTCCTGCGCCCGGTTTCGGAAGCCGAGCGCGCCTTCATCCGCGATAATGCGCTGCATTATGCTCGGCGCGCGGCGCAGTTTCTGGGGGGCCATGTCCGCTCCGTGGCCCCGCGCCGACCTTAATCGTTGATATGCCCCGTCGCACCTTTCGGCACCGGGCGTAAGAACACCAAGAGCGGCATGGCGATCAGCGCCACCACCATCAACAAATAGAAATCATTGATGTAGGCGATCGTTGCGGCTTGACGCTGGATTTCTTGGTCAAGCAGAGCAAGCCCGGTCGCTGAATCAAGCGTCCAAGGCGATGACGGCGGCAGCGCGCGCAGCGGGCCATCGAAAGGCGTGATGCGCTCGACCAGTTCGGCATGAGAAACGTGGGTATTGCGACCGAGCAGATAGATCATGATCGAGATGCCGGTGCTGCTGCCGAGATTACGGATCAGGCTGACGAGGGCGGCGCCCTGGGTGCGCAAAGCCGGCGTTAGGGTGGAAAAAGCGATGGTACTGAGCGGGACCCAGATCAACCCGAGCCCAATGCCCTGAAGCGCGCCGTTTGTCACGATCGTGCCCAGCGCGACATCGGCGGTGAAACCCGTCATCTCCCAGAGCGACGCAGCAAGGAGTGCGAAACCAAGGGCCAGAAGCAACCGGGGATCGACCACATTGACCAGCCGCCCGATCACCAGCATGGCTGCCATGGTGCCGATGCCGCGCGGCCCCAACACCAGCCCGGCCGTGGTGATCGGCAATCCCATCAGGTTTTGCAGAAACGGGGTCAGCACGGCGACCGTGGCGAGCAGAATGATGCCGACCAGGAACGTAAAGATCAGGCTGGTCGCGTAGTTTGGATCCCGGAACAACCGGCGATCCAGGAAAGGGCGCTCCGTCGTCACGGAATGAACGATGAAGAGGTAGAGGCCGAGCACGGCCAACGACGCCTCGACCATGATCTCGACGGAAGAAAACCAGTCGAGCTGCTCGCCTCGATCGAGCATGAGCTGGAGCGCGCCGACGGACAGGCTGAGCGCGCCGAAGCCGAACCAGTCGAAGGGCGAGAGATCGGCGGCCCGCCGCTCCGTGAGCGCGGCGGACAGCCCGAGGAAGGCGATGATGCCCACGGGCAGGTTGATATAGAAAACCCAACGCCAATTGTAGAACTCGGTCAGATAGGCGCCGGCGGTCGGCCCCAAGATCGGCCCGACCATGACGCCCAAGCCCCAGATCGCCATGGCCTGGCCGTGCTTCTCGCGCGGATAGCTGTCGAGCAGGATGGCCTGAGAGAGCGGCACGAGCGGCGCGCCGAACACACCTTGGAGCAGGCGGAATGCCACCATCTGTTCCAGGGTCTGCGCCATGCCGCAGAGCATGGATACCGTGGTGAATCCGGCGATCGTGATCAGAAAGAGCCGCTTGCGGCCGAGCCGGTCGGCCAGCCAGCCCGTCGGCGGCGTCATGACCGCGGCGGCCACGATATAGGACGTCAACACCCAGTTGATCTGGTCCAGCGTCGCCGACAAGCTGCCCTGCATGTGGGGCAGTGTGATATTGGCGATCGTGGTGTCGATCGTCTGCATGATGGTTGCCATCATCACGCACAGCGTGATGGCGCCGCGACGCGGCACGGCAGCCGCCGTGCCGGCAACGCTCATCGGCCGATCCAGCGCTCGACCAGGCGAACGAGATCGGCCCATTCGCGGTTGTGTCCGGTGTCGATCGCCACGCTGGCGCTCATGCCGGCGCGCAGCGGCGGCGCGTCGGCGGGCATGTCGATCGCTAAGCGGACCGGCACGCGCTGCACCACCTTGACCCAATTGCCGCTGGCATTTTGCGCTGGCAGCACCGCGAACTCGGCGCCCGTCGCTGGGCTGATACTGGCCACGCGTGCGGCCCAGGTCTGATCCGGATAGGTGTCGATCACGACACGAGCGGGATGGCCGACGCGCACGCGGGCGAGATCGCTTTCCTTCGGATTGGCTTCGATCCACACGGATCGGTCGACGACCAAGCTAAAGGCGGGTTGCCCAATGTTGAGATAGGCGCCGGGGCGAAGCGTGTTGACGTTGGTCACGATGCCGCCGGCGGGCGCGCGAATGGAAGTCTGGCGCAGATCGCGTTCCGCCCGGTCCATCAGCGTCTGGACATAGGCGTAGCGGGCAAAGGTCTCGATCGCGGCGTTGGGCTGGCCTTCGAGATTGGCGCGCGCCGCCGCCAGTTCTTCGCGCAGGGCAGCGCGCGCTTGGCGCGCGCCGTCGAGATTGTGGAGCGCATCGTCGATCCGCGCTTGGGTCGTCGCGCGGGTCTGAATTAGTTCCTTCTGGCGGTCGTATTCGCGCGTGAAAAAGGCGATGTCGGCCTCGGCGCGCTTGATCGCCTCCTGCTTCTGCCGATAGACCGCCTTGAGCGCTTCGATTTCCGCCCGCACCGCCGTCATCTGGGCGGAGACGCCGGCCAGTTGCAACCGGAACGGTTCCTCATCGAGGCGAACCAGCACCTGACCGGCCTCGACCCGCTGGTCGTTGCGCACGGGCACCTCGACCACCAAGCCCGCGACATCGGTGCTAAGCGTGACTTTGTCGGCCCGGACATAGGCATTGTCCGTCTGGACGAAGCGGCCGCCGGCTAACCAGAGATAAACGGCCGCCACGGCTAGCGCCGTCGGTCCGAGGACCAAGAGCACGGCGCCGAAGACGCGGCGCCCGACCCGGACAGGCTGTGCAACGCCGACCGCAAGCGCATCCGGAGCTATGCGCGGGCGCTCGACCGGCGCGCGATCTTCAATCGAAGTCTTCGCGCGAATCGGCAAGGCGGTGGGTTCTTTATCTACCTGGCTCACAAAAATCCGCGCGCCCGGAGATTCTGCATCAGCGCGCCCATGCCGAAGGTCCAAGGCGGTGCCTTGGTTGCCAACGTGACGCGATTGACCAATGCGCCCAGCCCCGGCGTCTTGATCGTCACGATGTCGCCGAGCTTGTGGGTGAAGCCCAGACCGGGTTGGCCGCGATCCTTGGTCGGCGCGAACATGGTGCCGGTGAACAGCACGAAACCGTCGGGATACTGGTGATAGGGGCCGGCCGCATGTTCGATCAGGTCGAGCACGTCGCGGCTGATCAGGCGCATGGAGCTGCGCCCATCCAGCACGAAACCGTCGGTGCCGGCGATGTGCAGGTCGACTTCGGCCGCGCGAACATGGTCGAGCGTGAAGCTCTGGTCGAACAGGCGGATGAAGGGGCCGATGGCGGACGACGCGTTGTTGTCCTTGGCTTTGCCCAGCAACAAGGCGCTACGGCCTTCGAAATCACGCAGATTGACGTCGTTGCCCAGCGTGGCGCCAATGGCGCAGCCACGGCTGTCAACCACCATGACGATTTCAGGCTCGGGATTGTTCCAGGTGGAATCCGGGTGCAATCCGATCTCCGCACCCAACCCGACGGAGGCCATGGGGGGGCATTTGGTAAAGACCTCGGCATAGGGACCGATGCCGACTTCCAGATATTGCGACCACAGGCCGCGCTGGATCAGAACCTGCTTGAGGCGCTCGGCCTCGGGCGATCCCGGCCTGATGCGGGCGAGGTCGGCGCCGATCTCGGCGGTGAGCGTGGCGCGCGCAGCCGGCGCCCCGCGCGGATCGCCCTTGGCATGTTCTTCGATCACGCGCTCCAGCATACTGAGCGCGAAGGTTACGCCGGCCGCTTTGACCGCTTGCAGATCGATCGGTGCCAGCAGCCAGGCACGCGTGGGGTTGCGCGCATCGGCCGCGCTGTTGGCAACGATCTCCTCGATGGAGCCAAGCCGGCGATCGCGCGGGGCGGTGCGAACCAGCGCTACGGGATCGTCGGCGTTGCAAAGCATGGATATGGTGGGTGCGGCAGCGGTGATGTCGAACACGCCGTCAGACCCGACGACCACCACCGACGGGCCCGCCGGCTTGGCGCCATCGGCCGGGATCCAGGCCCGGCCGATTAAGGTTCCTGCTGCCCCGTCTTCAGGCAGGCAGTCGCGAGCGGATAGGGTCCAGGCCATATCTTAGGGCATCTTTCGGTTGCTTGTGGCGGATTGTGCACTCCGGCCGGGCCTGGTCAAGCGCGGCTCAACTGTTGGGCGCGGCGGCGGTCGCTTTCGGCCATGGCTAAGACTGCGGCAATTACCAGGGCAACGCCGGTCCATTGCAGCCAACTTAGCCACTCGCCGAGCATGGTCATGGCAAACAGGATGCTGACGATCGGCTCTACATTGCTGACCATGGAGGCCGGGATGGCGCCGACCCGGGCGATGCCCGCGAAGAAGCCGACCAGGCCCAAGCAATAAAAGGCCGCATTGCCGAAAAAGCCGATCCAACCGAGTCCGGTCTGGGGCAGGCGCAAGGGGCCCTCCCAAAGTTGAGCCAGCACCGCCAGCACACAAGCGACCGCCATCATGTGGAAGGTCGTTACCACCGTGTCATGGGAGCCGAGCGTGCGTCCACTCCACATCACCGACCCTGCCGCGCATACGGCACCAAGGAAGGCGAAGCCGAGGCCGCGCGGATCGAGCGTGTCGAAAGTGACGCCAAGCGCCAGAACCAGCCCGGCGAAGGCCGCAGCCAGCATGGTCAGGCGCAAGGGGGTAAGCGGCTCGTTGTTCACGAAGGTGGCGGCCAGGCCGACGATGATCGGGAAGGTGTAGAAGATGAGCGAGGACAAGCTGACCGGGATATAAGCCACGGCGGCGATGTAGCCATAGGCAGTCAACGCCATCAGCACGCCGACGATGGCGCTGTTCCGCCAACCCCGCATGCCGATCTTCAGCGATCTGCCCAAGATCAGGATGGCAACCAGCAAGGCGGGCACGGTGACGACGAAGCGCACGGTCACCAAGCTGGAAACGTCGCTGCCGGCGTCATAGGCCAATCGGTTAAGTGTCGGCGTCAGCGCGAAGCTGATCGCCGAGCCCATCACCATGAGCAAGCCGATCGGATCGAAATGCCGGCGTGTCGAAGGTTCGGCCGTCATGCCGTCTCCCTTGCGAGGCGAGCGGCCCAGGCGTGGATCGACGCCTTGTAACCCGGCGGCATGTTCAACTCCGCGACGTCATGCAGGGCGAAAGTGGCAAGTTCCTTATGCTCATGGGAGATCGCCATGCCGCCGAGCCCGTTGACGCGGCAGCCATAGGTGACGATCAGCACATTGATCCCGGGTGCGATGGCATAGACCCAACTATCCAGGACAGCGTCGATCTCGACCGAGATGTTTAGCTCCTCCGCGATCTCGCGGGCGAGGCAAGCGGTGGGCGATTCGCTTAGCTCCAGCTTGCCGCCGGGCAGTTCCCATTCCTGGCGCTCGTTCCGGAGCAGCACCACGCGCCCGTCATGCACGATCACGCCTTTGATCGAGACGGGGAAGTGCGTGGCGCTGTTGTCGCTAGGGGTCATGTCGCGGTTGGCCCGGCGCGGCTCTCGCGCCAGCTCGTCAACGCGATCGCGGCCAGGATAAGCGCGCCGCCGGCATATTGCGCCCCGGTCAAGCGCTCGTGCAGCAGCACGAAAGCGGCGGACAGGCTGATCAAGGGCTCCAGATTGATGTAGAGCGCGGTGCGCACGGGACCGATGCGTTGGATTGCCAGAAAAAACCCGACGATGCCGAAGATGTAGATCAGGCCGCCGCCGAGCAGGCCGGTCCAGCCGCCCGATGTCGAGGGCGCGGTAAACCCGGCCGATGCAGCCATCCAGGCCGTGAATGCCACGGCCGATGTGCTCATCATGAAGAAATTGGCGCTGAGACTCCTGACCCCCCGCATCAATCGGTTGCTCAGCACGAAGACCAGGGAGATCGACAGGGACGCCAGCGCGGCGAGCGCGATGCCGGCGCCGTCGATACGGTCGAAATCGGTGCCCAGCGTGATCGCCAGCCCGGCAAAAGCGGTGCAGAGCGCGGCCAAGCGCACCGCCGTGAACTTATCCTTGTCGACGATGCGGGCCAGCAATGCCACGACGAGCGGGAAGGTGAAGAAGATCAGCGTCGCCAGGCTAACGGGAATGAGGCGTACCGCGCCGAGATAGCCGAACGAAGCTGCTGCGAGCGGCACCCCGATCAACGCGCCGCGCAACCCATCGGCGCTCAGCAGGGCCGGTCGTTCGCCCATGGCGCGCGCCAGGGCATAAACGCCTGTCCAGGCCAGTATGGAGCGCACGGCCAGGATGGTCGGCATGTCCGCTCCACCGTCCAGCGCCAGGCGCGCCAACGTCGGCACCAAGCCGAAGCTGATGGCCGCGACCAGAACCGCGGCCAGGCCGCGCGGATCGAGGGCCGCATTCATGGTTTCATACCGCCCGCGCCAGGGGCAGGTTGACCAGCAGGTTCTGGGGTTTCAGGCGCAGTTTGCCGTCTGCGGTCTTGGCCATGGCCAGATAGACCGGCCGCCCCGCGATGTCGCGCTGCATCGCCGCGCTATCCTCGAACTCCAAGCGAAACAGCGACAGCAGGTTTTCCAGGCGCGGCGGCTCGACCTCGGCGCCCTTATAGAGGTCGTTGAGCAGCTTGGAGCCCTCGGCATCGAGCCCGGTGTGCCAAACCCATTTCTTGTCGGAAATCTCCTGGACCGGCTGGATGCGCACGGCGATGCCGAGGAAATGGGCAACCCAGGCCTCCAGCACCCGGCACAGCGCATCGAGGCCGGCGCGCGCGAAGGTCAGGTCGATCACCAGATCGTGGCGGTCGTCGCGCGTCCAGTAGATATCCTCGGATTCCTCGGCGATGACGTCGAGCGAGATCTGGCGCAACGGCGTCTGCGCCTCGACCACCAGGCGCCCCAGGCTGCCGAAGCCGCCCGTGGTCGCGTACATGTCCACGGTCTCGGCATCGGCGGCCATGATTTGGCCGTCCTCGATCGTCACCTTCTGCTCGCGGAACAGCAACTCGCCCGCCCGCGCCTTCATGCCCGAGGGCGCCCGGTCGAGCGCGTTGCGCAAGATGACATGGACGAGCTGGTCGAGGAATAATGGCGGCACATTCACCGGTCCCGCCCGGAACAGGCCGAGATAGCAGGCCTCCAACGTGCCCGCGGCCACGAGCCGGTCGCGGAAGGCCAGCACGACCCGGTAATTGTCGCGCGCATCGGCGTCGGCGAACGCGGCCAGGCGTTCGGCCGGCACGGCTAGGCGCGGCTGTTCCAGCAGGGTTTGGTTGAGCGTCCGCTCGGCCGGGCAAGATTCCGCGACCGGGCGCATTTCGGGCCGCAGGAAATAGGCGCGCAGGAAATCGTCGGACACCGCCAGGCGTCCGGCGTCGTCGCGATCGAGAAGGTGAAACCCTGAGGCGCGCCAGAAATCGGGCATGGCGGCGACTTTATGGGGCAAGTCGACGGGGCCTGTCCAGACTTGCGGCCGCACTGGACGGAAGCGCCTGCAAATGCAATATTTTCGCCGCCCCTTCACGATCCCAGTTCGCCTGACATGACCATTGGAACCCGCCTCTATACTTGGCTTAAGGGCGAGCCTGTCGGCACCGACAGTTTCGGTAACCGCTATTTCCGCGAGCGCGGCGTGGCCGACCAGCGCCGGGCCAAGCGCTGGGTGCTCTACAATGGCGAGGCCGAGGCCTCCAAGGTGCCGCCGGACTGGCACGGTTGGTTGCACCGCACGGTGGATACGGTTCCGCCGGCCGGGGGGGGGAGCCAAAAACCCTGGCAAAAGGAACATCTGCCCAATCTGACGGGCACGCCGCTTGCCTACCGGCCGCCGGGCCATGTGCTCCAGGGCGGCCAGCGCGACAAGGCGACGGGCGATTACGAACCGTGGAAACCGGTGTGACCGGGTGATCCGGCTTCAAGGGATAAGGCGCGCATGAAAAGGAATGTGATCGAAACCGTGATGGGCGGCGTGGTGCTCGTGGTCGCAGGCATGTTCTTGTTCTTCGCTTATTCCGGCAGCTCCATGCGCACGGTCGGCGGCTACGAGCTGCTGGCCCGTTTCGAGCGGATCGACGGCATCGCGGTCGGCTCCGACGTGCGCATCAGCGGCATCAAGGTCGGCACGGTCACGGACAACTCACTCGACCTCAAGAACTACATCGCCGTGGTCAAGATGAACATCAAGCCGAACGTCCAGGTGCCCACGGACACGGTGGCGGAAATCGCCAGCGAGGGCCTGCTGGGTGGGCGCTATCTGTCGCTGGTGCCCGGTGGCGACGACCAGATGTTGAAGCCGGGCGCGGTGATCCGTTTTACCCAGTCGCCGGTCGATATCGCGACCTTGCTCGGCAAGTTCGTGTTCTCCGCCGCCGAGAACGCCAGCAAGAAATCCGATCAGCCGAAGTGACCGGGCCCGTCGTCGGCCGACCGGCCTAATTGCCGCCGCAATCGAGGCGTAGCGTGCGGACCCGAATGAATTGCTCTCAATATTTCGGCACGGTGGCGGCGCTAGCTATCTGCGCGGTGGTTCCGGCATGGGCCGCCGACATCGCCGTGCTCCAAGGTTTGGACAAGATCACGGCGCGCGTATCGACCTTCGAGGCGCCGGTCGGCCAACCCGCGCGCTTCGGCACGCTCGCCATCGTGGCGCGCACCTGCCAGAAAAAGCCGCCGGAGGAACCGCCGGAAAGCGCGGCCTTCGTCGAAGTGACGGACATGAAACCGGGCGAGGCGGCGGTGACCCTGTTCCGGGGCTGGATGTTCGCGTCGAGTCCCGCAGTCTCGGCTCTCGAACACCCGGTCTATGACGTCTGGATCGTGGACTGCAAATAATCCCGGACCATCCGATCCTCGAGATCTGGTTCCAACGGCAGCTTGGCGGCGACCGCGATGGCCTGGGCCAAACGCCGGCGATAGACATCGCGCGGTACCGCATGGGCGCCGAAGCGGCCGAGATGGGGCGTCACGAACTGGGTATCGAGCAACACGAAGCCGCCGGTCTTTAGCCGCGCCGCGAGATGGATCAAGGCGATTTTGCTGGCATCGGTCGCCCGGCTGAACATGCTTTCGCCGAAAAACGCGCCGCCCAGTGCCACGCCATAGAGCCCGCCGACCAGATCGCCGCCGCGCCAGCATTCCACGCTGTGGGCGTGGCCGGCCAAATGCAATTCGCTGTAGAGCCGCCGGATTTCCGGATTGATCCAGGTGTCCGGGCGCTCCGGCCGCGTTTCGGCGCAGCCGTCCAGGACCGCCTCGAAGGCGGTGTTAAGCCGCACCTCGAAGGGGCGTCGGCGCACGGCGCGGCGCAGGCTGCGCGAGACATGCATGGCGTCCAGCGGCAGCACGCCGCGTTCCTCGGGGTCGACGAAATAGACGGTGGGATCGTTGCGGCTTTCCGCCATGGGAAACACGCCGATGGCGTAGGCCTTGAGCAGTAATTGGGGCGTGAGTTGCGTCAACTCGCGTGTCCGTCCGTCCGATAACGACCTCGCCGCGTCCGCGGCTCCGTCCCTATGGCTTGACGAACTTCAGGACGAATTGGTCTTTGGGCTGCGGCGGATCGGGCGTGTTCTTGTCGCGCGGGTCCGAGGGGTTGCGTAAGAAATTTCCCTGATCGGCCAGCTTGAAACCGATGGATTCCACCTCCCGACGCAGGAAGGCCTCCTCGATCCGGTGCAGCGTGCCCGATTCCGAAATTCCCGTGCCGGGACGACCGGCGTGATCGGCGATGACATAGTGTCCACCGGACTTCAGTGCGGCGAACACCGCCTTGTTCATGCGGTCCCGGTCTACGTCCATGTGACCGAGATCGTGGTAGTTAAATATCAAAGTCACCAGATCGATTCGGCCCGCTGCCAGCTCCGGCGGAACCGGGTCCTCGAAAGGCCGTACCACCGCGGCGATATTGGCGGTGGTCGGTTTAGTCGCTCGCTCGGCCAGGGCCTGGGCCGAGGTTCGGCGCACTGCTGGCGCCGCTGGCGGCGTTGTCGGCTGGGCGGCGGACGGGGCGGTTGGATTGGCGTTTCCCTTGGGTGCCACGGCTGGTCGCGGCGGGCTGTTCGGATCGCGCGGCGGCGCGCTCTGGCCATAGGCCCGCCCGTTCGGACCGACCGCGCGGGCGAGCAACTCGGTCGTGTAGCCGCCCGCGGCGCTCAAATCCAATGCAACGGTGCCGGGCCGTACGCCGATAAAGGCAAGCATTTGGTCGGGCTTGCGTCGGATGTCATTGGTACGATCGGCGGCGCTGCGGTCCGGGGTAGCCAGGATTTCGGCTATGCGTTCCCTGGCCAGCGTGGGCGCGGACGACGACATGGCGGCAGTTGTGCCCGGATCGGCGCAGGCGCCTAGTGCGAGCATTGCTGCTGCCAATACGGCCATAGCCACTGATTTGGTATTCGATCTCGTGCGGCCGGTCTTGAGCATCATGGTTGTGCTACCCTTCCAATCATACCGTCGTTGCACGATCGATATCACCGATTCAGAAATGACCCCATGATCGATCGGTCGGCCGAGTGCGCGGACTCGACGCCATGGGACTGCGCCCGCCTTAACCCTTCTTGCCGCCGACCAGCTCTTCGAGCCAATGGATATCGTATAGCCCGTCGATGAAACCAGGGGCGGCAAGCACGCGGCGGTGCAGCGCGATGTTGGTGTCGATGCCCTCGATCACGCATTCGTCGAGCGCGCGGCGCAGCCGCATCATACATTCGTTGCGCGTGCGGCCGTGGACGATCAGCTTGGCGATCAGGCTGTCGTAGAAGGGCGGCACCTTGTAGCCGGCATAGAGCGGCGAATCGATGCGCACGCCGGGGCCGCCGGGCGCGTGGTAATTGGTGATCGTGCCGGGCGAGGGACGGAAGGTCTCGGGATGCTCGGCGTTGATGCGGCATTCGATGGCGTGGCCCTCGAAACGCACGTCTTCCTGGGCGAAGCTGAGCTTGGCGCCCGATGCGATGCGGATCTGCTCGCGCACGAGATCGATGCCGGTGATTTCCTCGGTGATCGGGTGCTCGACCTGGAGGCGCGTATTCATCTCGATGAAATAGAATTCGCCATCCTGGTAGAGGAATTCGATCGTGCCCAGGCTGCGATAGCCGAGCTTGTGGATCGCCTCGACCACGCGCGCGCCGATGCGGTCGCGCGCCGCGGCGTTGAGCGAGGGCGAGGGCGCCTCTTCCAGCACCTTCTGGTGGCGGCGCTGGAGCGAGCAATCGCGCTCGCCCAGATGGACCACGCCGCCCTGGCCGTCGGCCACGATCTGCAACTCGATATGGCGCGGCCGGTCGAGGTATTTCTCCAGATAGACCGTGTCGTTGCCGAAGGCCGATTTGGCCTCGGCCCGCGCGGTCGCAATCGCGCGATGCAGCTCGTTTTCCGCGCGCGCCACCTGCATGCCGCGCCCGCCGCCGCCGCCGGACGCCTTGACCAGGACGGGATAGCCGATCTCGCGGCCGAGTTTCAGCGCGGCCTCGTCGCCCAGCACGGCGCCCTCCGAGCCGGGCACGCAGGGTAGGCCGACCTCGCGCGCCGCGCGCTTGGCCTGGATCTTGTCGCCCATCATGCGGATATGGTCGGGGCTGGGGCCGATGAAGGTGAAGCCGTGCTCCTCCACCATCTCGGCAAAGGCGGCGTTTTCGGCAAGGAAACCCAGGCCGGGATGGATGGCATCGGCCCCGGTGATGGTGGCCGCCGACAGGATCGCGGGCATGTTGAGATAGCTGTCGCGCGCCGCGGGCGGACCGATGCACACGCTTTCGTCGGCCAGCCGCACATGCATGGCGTCGGCATCCGCCGTGGAGTGGACGGCGACGGTCGCGATGCCCATCTCGCGGCAGGCGCGGTGGATGCGCAGTGCGATTTCGCCCCGGTTGGCGATCAGGATTTTCTCGAACATCGCCGGGGCCTATGGCTGGCGCGTTTGCATGACGCCCGATCCGGTCACTCGATGACCATCAGGACTTCGCCGAACTCGACGGGCTGGCCGTTGGCGACCATGACCTGGCCGATCGTGCCAGCGCGCGGCGCCGGGATCGGGTTCATCACCTTCATGGCCTCCACGATCACCAGGGTTTGACCCTGCTTGACCTTGTCGCCGACCCGCACGAAGGGCGGCGCGTTCGGCTCGGGTCCGATATAGGCGGTGCCGACGACCGGGCTGGTGACGGCGCCGGGATGGTTGACGGCTGGTGTTGCGGATGCCGGACCCGATGCCGCCGCCGGGGTGGCGACAGGTGCCGGTGCAACGGCAGCCGCCACCGCCTGCATCTGCCGGCCGACGCGCACGCGCCAATCCTTGGTTTCGTACTCGATCTCGCTCAGCCCGGTTTCGCCCAAGAGCTTGGCGAGCTTGCGGATGAGCTCGTCATCGACCTGGTGGTTCGCCATCACGCCTCGATTTTGCAGCCTCGGACCTACTGTCAGCGTTATAGCATGGGGCAGGTCTCATGCAATGGCGGGTGCGGCTCGATTATGGGCTGGTGAAGGCCTCCGCGTGCGCCTGGAGCGCCCCAACCAGGTCGTGCAGTTGGGCTTTTTCTGCCTTCGTCAGCGTGGCGAGCAGCCGCGATTCGGCGGCGCGGGCGAGGGGTACGATATCACGGTAGACCGCGCGGCCTTGGGCGCTGAGGTCGAGGCGGGCGCGGCGGCGGTCGGCGCGCTCGACCCGGCGGGTCAGGCGGCGCGCGCGGAGCAGGCGGGCGACGGCGCGGCTGATTCTCACCTTGTCCATGGCGGTGCGGCCGCACAGTTCGTTGGCGGTCAACGGGCCGAACCGGCCGAGCACGGCCATGACGCGCCATTCCGGGATGGTCAGGTCGAAGCGGTCGGCATAGAGCCGCGCGATCGAGCGGCTGACCGTGTTGGCCAGTACCGACAGCCGATAGGGCAGAAAGCGTTCGAGGTCGAGGGTATCGGGCAGAGCCATCTTTTCCGCTTGGAAATTGTTTCACGTGAAACTAAATTGGACACCTAGGTGGGGTGCGTCAAGCGTCGAATTGCGGGAGGGGGCCATGAGCGAGAAAAGTGAGACATCCGCGGCGGCCGACGCCAACCCCATGGGCACCGACGGGTTCGAATTCGTCGAATACACCGCCCCCGATCCCAAGGCGCTGGGCCAGTTGTTCGGGCGCATGGGCTTCGCCGCCGTGGCGCGCCACCGCTCGAAAGACGTGACGCTTTACCGCCAGGGCGACGTCAATTTCATCGTCAATGCCGAGCCCGACAGCTTTGCCCAGGCTTTCGCCCGAGTGCACGGCCCCAGCGTGTGCGCGATTGCGTTCCGGGTGAAGAACGCAGCCGCCGCCTTCGCGCGCGCGACCAAGCTGGGCGCCTGGCCGTTCCAGAGCAAGATCGGGCCGATGGAACTCAATATCCCGGCGATCAAGGGCATCGGCGATTCCCTGATCTATCTGGTCGACCGCTACGGTAAGCGCGGCACCATCTACGACGTCGATTTCGAACCCTTGTCCGGAATCGATCCCAACCCCAGGGGTGTCGGCCTCGCCGGCATCGATCACCTCACCCACAACGTCCATCGCGGCCGCATGGCGGAGTGGGCTGATTTTTACACCCGCCTGTTCAATTTCCGCGAGATCCGGTATTTCGACATCGAGGGCAAGCTGACCGGGTTGAAATCCAAGGCCATGACCAGCCCGTGCGGCAAAATCCGCATTCCGATCAACGAATCGTCGGACGACAAATCGCAGATCGCCGAATATTTGTCGGCCTATCATGGCGAGGGCATTCAGCACATCGCGTTGGCCAGCGCCGACATTTACGACACGGTCGAAACCCTGCGCGGGCACGGCATCGAATTCCAAAATGTTCTCGATACGTACTATGACAGCGTGGATAAACGGCTGCCCGGCCATGGCGAGAATCTGGCGCGGCTGCGAGCCAACCGCATCCTGATCGACGGCGCGCCCACCAAGAGCGGCGGGCGGTTGCTTCAAATCTTTACTAATACAGTGATCGGACCGATCTTTTTCGAGATCATCCAGCGCAAGGGCGACGAGGGCTTCGACGAGGGCAATTTCCGCGCCCTGTTCGAATCGATCGAGCTCGACCAGATCAAGCGCGGCGTGCTCAAGGCCCCAGCCTAGCAAGCAAGGCATAGGAGTCAGAAATGGCCAAGAACTGGATTTCCTTCCCGCGCATCGAGGGCTTGGCAACCCGCCAGGCCCATGCCGATTTGCCCGCCGGAACCTATGAGCGGGAAATCGGCAAGGAGGGTTTCTTCGGCCCGGCCGCCCATATGTATCATTCCCATCCGCCCACGGGCTGGTCGGCCTGGGAGGGGCCGCTCAAGCCGCGCGCCTTCGACCTGGCCAAGCTCAATTCGCTCGCCGCCTCGCCCTGGGATGCGGTGGAGGTCTTCACCAACAACGCCGTGCGCTACCGCTATTGGCGTAGCGACGGATCCATGGATCACCTCGTGCGCAATGGCGATGGCGACGAGTTGCTATTCGTCCATGAGGGCGCGGGCGACCTGTTCTGCGATTTCGGGCGCCTGACGTTTCGCGACGGCGACTATATCGTGCTGCCCCGCTCGACCTCGTGGCGCATCGAGGGCAGGGGCCCGCTGACCCTGTTGCTGATCGAAGCGACCAACGACAGCTATCGCTTGCCCGATCGCGGACTGGTCGGCGGCCATGCCATTTTCGATCCGGCCGTGCTGGAAACGCCGCGTATCGACGATACCTTCAAGGCCCAACAGGGCGAACAGCCCTGGCGCGTCCGGATCAAGCGGCGCAATCGTCTGTCCACCGTGACCTACCCGTTCAATCCGCTCGATGCCGTGGGTTGGAAAGGCGATCTGGCGCCGGTGCGGCTGAACTGGCGCGACATCCGGCCGCTCATGAGCCATCGCTACCATTTGCCGCCCTCGGCCCACACCACGTTCCTCGCCAATCGTTTTGTCGTTTGCACCTTCGCGCCGCGCCCGGCGGAAAGCGATCCCGGGGCGCTCAAACTTCCCTTCTTCCACAACAACGACGATTTCGACGAGGTGATTTTCTATCACCGCGGCCAGTTCATGAGCCGGGACAACATCCATCCCGGCATGTTGACGCTCCATCCCTGCGGCTTTCCCCACGGGCCGCATCCGAAGGCATTGGCGCTGGCGCTCAAATCGCCGGGCGGGCAGATCCTCGACGAAGTCGCGGTGATGGTCGACACGCGCGATGCGCTCGACGTCGGCACCTTGCCCGAGGGCGTGGAATGGCCGGGCTATGTCGATTCGTGGAAAGCGAAGCCAGAGGCGGGAGCCGCGTCGTGAAGCTCGGTTCGCTCCGATCGGGCGGTCGCGACGGCACGCTGATCGTTGCCAGCCGCGACCTCGCCCGTTACGTCACCGTACCGAAAATCGCACAGACTCTACAGGCCGCGCTCGACCGTTGGGCGGAACTGGCGCCCGAACTCGCCGCAGTCTATCGCTTGCTTAACCAGGGCGACCTTGCAGACGCTCGGCCGCTCGATCCGACGGCGCTAGCGGCCCCCTTGCCGCGCGCCTATCAATGGCTCGACGGCAGCGCCTATCTCAACCATGTCGAACTCGTGCGCAAGGCGCGGGGTGCGGAGATGCCGCCGAGCTTCTACACCGACCCCCTGATGTATCAGGGCGGCTCCGATGTGTTGCTCGGCCCGCGCGATCCGATCCGCGCGGCCAGCGAGGAGTGGGGCATCGATTTTGAGTCCGAAGTGGCGGTGGTGCTCGACGACGTGCCCCTGGGGGTCGCGGCGGCCGAGGCCAGCCGTCACATCAAGCTCGTGACCATCGTCAACGATGTCAGCCTGCGCAACCTGATCCCGGGCGAGCTGGCCAAGGGTTTCGGCTTCTTGCATGGCAAGCCGCCGACCGCGTTTGCGCCGGTCTTGGTCACGCCGGACGAATTGGGCGCGGCCTGGGATGGCGGCAAGATCAATCTGCCCTTGGTAACGACGCTGAACGGATCGCCATTCGGCCGGCCCAACGCCGGTGTCGACATGAATTTCGATTTCCCCGCATTAATCGCCCACGCGGCCAAGACAAGACCGCTTTCGGCAGGTACCATCCTGGGCTCGGGCACGGTGTCCAATCGCGACCGCGCCGTCGGTTCGGCTTGTCTCGCGGAGGTACGCATGATCGAGACGATCGAACAAGACAAGCCGCGCACGCCGTTCCTTAAGTTCGGAGATCGCGTGCGCATCGAGATGCTGGACGGCGCCGGCCACTCCATTTTCGGCGCGATCGAGCAGACCGTGGAACGCGTGACCTGAAGGAAAGAAATCGATCATGAAGCTCCACGGCTATTTTCGGTCCTCGGCCGCGTTCCGCGTGCGCATCGCGCTCAACCTGAAGGGGCTGAGCTACGATCAGGCGTCGATCCATTTGCGCCGGGGCGAGCAGCACGACGCCGGATTCCTCAAGCTCAACCCGCTCGGCCT